>JAFLTG010000119.1 GCA_022510545.1 Lachnospiraceae bacterium
GACAAGAAGTAAAAAATTTAGTAAAATCGTATAGAAAGGATATTTTTGCAGATTAATAAAAATTCTTGTAAATAGGTGATACATATGGATTTGGCGTCAATAATTGGTTTAGTACTATGTATAATTCTTGTTATTTTCGGTATTGTATTTGATGCGAGTGCGGGAATTGTTTTTTCGAACCTTAACAGTTTCGTGGATATACCTTCGGTATTGATTACATTTGGTGGTTCATTCTCCTGTATTCTTGCAAGTTATACCATTAACGGATTCTTAGAGGGACTTAAGAGTTTCAGACTGGTTCTCAAGTCATCCGAGATTAATGTACCGGATATAATAACAAAGATTATTGAATTATCCAATGTTGCCCGTAAGGAAGGTTTGCTTTCACTTGAAGAGGCGGCAGGAGATATAGATGATCCCTTTTTACAGAAGGGTATCCTTTTGGTAGTTGACGGTACGGACCCTGAACTTGTTCGTGCGATTATGGAAACAGAACTGGTTAGTGTAGAGGGCAGACATAAGGACAAGATTGGATTCTGGGAGAATCTGGGAGCTATGGGTCCTGCCTGGGGTATGATCGGTACACTGATCGGTCTTATTAACATGTTGAAAGCTTTGGATGATCCTTCTGCTATCGGACCTGCTATGGCGGTCGCATTGTTGACAACCTTGTACGGTTCCATGCTTGCGAACTGGATATGTGCGCCGGTTGCCAGCAAACTGAAAGATAAGAATGCATCTGAGATGATGGTGAAGGAGATTGAGATAGAGGGTCTTTTGTCTATTCAGGCAGGAGAGAACCCGCGTGTCATTGAAGAGAAGCTTAAATCCTTCCTGGCACCTGCAGACAGAGGCGGCTCCGGAGATGAAGACGGAGGTGAAGTAGATGGCTAAGAGGAAAGAAGATGAACCACCGAAAGGTGCGCCTGCGTGGCAGTCTACGTTCGCTGATTTGATGAACCTGCTGCTTTGTTTCTTCGTGCTTTTGTTCTCAATGTCTACTGTAGATGCACAGAAATTTGAGATGATAGCGGCATCTTTTAACCAGACATTCAGTATTTTTACAGCCGGTGCCACTGCAATCGGTGACGGCATACTTATAAGTAACGGTGTAAGCCAGTTAAATGAACTGGATCAATATATTAACAGTACCGGTAAGATGGATAATGGTCAAACGGTTTCCGAAGATGTGGCATCGGCTCAGGAGGCAATCGAGAAGGCTAAGATTGAAGAGTCTGAGGAACTTGCAGAGAAGATACAGGAAGCTGTTGATGAAAGTAACATGAGTCAGGATATCGATATTGAGTTTACTGCACAGTATGTGCAGCTTACACTAAAAGGCGCATTGCTTTTTGATTCGGGGAAAACCGAGCTTAAGGAAGCGGCGCTGCCTGTGCTTAATCAGGTTGGAGTCATGCTTGAACGTTATGCGCAGTCTACTATTGAAATAGAAGGACATACAGATAATGTGCCGATGTCAGGAGCCAAATATTCCAATAATGATGAGCTGAGTTCGGGTCGTGCATTGTCTGTGTTTAATTACCTGATGCAGAATACCACACTCAATCCAGCATTGGTTAAGCATTCCGGCAGAGGTGAATATGTTCCTGTTGCGGATAATTCCACACCGGAAGGAAGAACTATGAACAGGCGTGTTGAAATTAAGATTTATAATTCGCTGAGTTCGTATTAAATTCGGATTTTATTTTACAAATTGTAGATTTTATGGTATAAATTTATTGTACTAAAATAAAGACAAAAAAGTTTAAATATTTATGATATAATATTATAATAAAGATGAAGGGGAGAAAGTGCTATAATGAAGAAAAATTTGATTTCCGTTATCATACTGGCATTGTTAGTCGTTAACATTATCCTGACGGCAATCATGATGTTTAGTGTGACTAGCGCGTCCAAAAAGACTGCGTCATTAGTTGATAATATTGCAACAGCCTTGAATCTTGAGCTGACTGCACAGACAGGCGGTGAACTTGAGACGGTTGTGCCGATGGAGAATATTGAGACCTATGATATTTCGGAATCAATGACTATTCCGCTTAAGAACAGTGAGGATGGTTCAAGTCATTTCTGTCTGGCTTCTATCGGATTTTCCATTAATACCAAGGATAAGGGTTATAAAACCTACGGATCCGATTTGTCGCCACAGGAAACTATGATTAAAGATAAAATCAACTCTGTATTTGCTAATTATTCATTGGAAGAAGCAAGAGGAAATGAGGAAGCAATCAAAAGTGAAATATTAGCAGGTGTTCAACAGATGTTTGATTCAGAATTTATTTTTGATGTTTCATTTAGCAGTATTCTATATCAATAAATAAGGAGGTGGGTCTTCGTGGGCGAGGTACTATCTCAAAACGAGATTGATAATTTGCTTGCTGCCCTTAGCAGCGGTGAATTAGACGCGGATCAGATGCCGGATTCCAATGAGAAGCAGGTTAAGAATTATGACTTCAAGCGGCCTACGAAATTCTCAAAAGAACATCTCCGAACTCTGGAAATTATATTTGAGCATTATGGAAGGTTATTATCTACTAATCTTCCGGTCTACCTTAGAAAGAATGTGCAGGTTGCTGTAACCAGTTCCGAGACGGTTATCTTCTCGGAGTTCAGCAACGCACTCTCTAACCCGCTTATACTTGGGATTGCAGATTTTCAGCCTCTTGGAGGTACGATTCTGGTAGAGTTGGCATACAATCTTGGATTTGCGATGATAGACAGAATGTTGGGAGGCCATGGGGTTCCGCTTGATAAGAACAGAGAATTTTCTGAGATAGAGATGATAATCATTGAGAAAATGCTTGTGGTTTGTATGCAACTTATGCGTGAACCATGGAAGAATGTAGCAGATATTAATCCTGTTTTGGAGAGAATAGAGACGAATTCACAGTTTGCGCAGATAATTGCGCCAAATGATATGATAGCAATCGTTACACTCAGCATTAAGCTTGGCGACGTAGAGGGACTTATGAATATCTGTCTTCCCTTCTTTACTCTGGAGAGTGTAATGGATAAGCTTAATACCAAGTACTGGTATGCTAATATGCAAGAGAAAGATGAAGAGAGTTACCAAGAATATATAGAAGCTTTGATCAAAAGGGTGGATATTCCTATCAAGGCGGTTCTTGGAAGAAGCCGTATATCAGTAACGGATTTTGTCAACCTTCAGGTTGGAGATATCATACGATTGGATTCCAATGTAGAAGAAGATTTAAATGTCTATGTTGGTAATATTAAGAAATTTACCGCTTTACCCGGTTCTGATAAAGATAAATATGCTGTAAGGGTGACGTCGGTATTTAGAGAGGGGGAGGATTAGAAGCATGGACGGAATGTTGTCACAAGATGAAATAAACGCATTGCTCAGCGGCGGTTCTGATGCTGAGAGCGATAGTTCAGAGTCCAGCTCATCATTAGAGGTTAATGCCCCTGAGGTAGACAATGACCTTTTAAGTGAAATTGAAAAAGATGCCGTAGGTGAAGTTGCTAACATAAGCATGGGTTCCTCGGCAACGACCTTGTTTTCATTGGTTAACCGCAAGGTAAATATTACAACCCCGGTGGTAACTTTAGCTACCTGGGAAAGTGTGTTAACAGAATATGAAAAGCCATGTGTATTTATTCAAATTAAATATACCGTAGGTCTGGATGGTTCAAACATCTTGATTTTAAAGGAACATGATGTTAAAGTTATTACAGACTTGATGATGGGTGGCGATGGAAGTAATACTGACGGAGAACTTGGTGAATTGCATCTGAGTGCGATTTCTGAGGCTATGAACCAGATGATGGGAGCTTCGGCGACTTCACTTTCAACGATGCTTAGCAAGATGATTGATATCAGTCCTCCGGAAGCGAGTCTGGTGGATTTAACCGAGTTTAAGTCCGGCGGCGATATTGCACCGTTTTTAGCAGGCACTTTTGTAAGAATCGTATTCCGTATGCAGATTGAGGATTTGGTTGATTCAACGATTATGCAGCTGTATCCGGTAGATTTTGCAAAAGATCTCTGTACCACTTTCTTATCTAATCAGATGGGAGAGGGAGAGGAAGCGCCTCCTGAACCGACACCGGCAGCACCGGCGCCTGCTCCGGCTCCTGCACCACAAGCGCAGGCAGCCCCGCAGATGGATATGAGTCAGCAGGCGGCGCCACAGATGCAAATGCCTCAGATGGATATGAGCCAGATGCAGATGATGCCACAGATGGGAATGCCTATGATGCCAATGGGAATGCCGCAGATGCAGCCTAATATGAACATTCAGCCGGCACAGTTTCAGAGTTTTGCACCGGGATTTAATCCGATGCAGCCTCAGGAGAACATTGATTTGATCAAGGATGTTCCGTTGGAAGTAACGGTAGAACTCGGAAGGGCTTCCAAATCCATTTCAGATATTCTGGATTTTGCACCGGGTACTATCATAGAACTTGATAAGATTGCCGGTGAACCCATAGATGTACTTGTTAACGGCAAGTTTGTAGCTAAGGGAGAAGTTGTGGTAATCGAAGAAAGTTTTGGTGTTAGGGTAACTGAAATTATTAAATAGAATTTTCTATAAGTATCATTAAAATAATATTAATAGGAGAGATAATAATGGCAAAGAATATTTTGGTATGTGATGATGCAGCGTTCATGCGTATGATGATTAAGGATATCTTGACAAAGAACGGGTACAACATTGCAGGTGAGGCTGAAAATGGTCTTAAGGCAGTAGAGAAGTACAATGAACTTAAACCCGATCTTGTACTTATGGACATAACTATGCCCGAGATGGATGGTATTCAAGCCTTAAAGAAAATTAAAGAGACTGATCCCGGTGCGACAGTAATTATGTGTTCAGCTATGGGTCAGCAGGCAATGGTTATTGAATCTATTCAGTCAGGTGCCAAGGATTTCATTGTTAAGCCTTTCCAGGCTGACCGTGTTTTGGAAGCAGTGAAGAAGGTAGTTGGTTAATGATACTTACTGTTTCAGGCAGTATGAATTCCTATTTGCAGTTTATGACTGTGCTTATTCTCTTTGTCTTTGTTTTGGGTATTACCTGGTTTGTAACAAAGTGGATCGGTGGATACCAGAAGACAATGTCAAGGAATGTCAATATTGAAGTGGTTGAAACCTTTCATCTGGCAAATAATAAGTACATTCAGATTATTCGTGTTGGGAAGAAATATTTGGCAGTAGCAATTGGGAAAGATTCTGTTACAATGTTAACAGAGGTATCTGAGGAAGATCTTGTGCTTTCTGATGGTACTGACGGCGTACAGCCCAGTTTTAAAGAGTTATTGGAAAAACTGCAAAAGAAAAAACTTTCGAATATTGAAGATGACCGAAATAAGGATGAGTAGGCGATAAGGATGAAAAAATTTTTTTCCGGACATCACATAAAAAGAGTGGTATGCCTGCTGTTTCTTGCAGGCATATTGTTTACCATAGCTTTTATGGGCGGAAAAGATATTGTATATGCAACAGAAAGCCCCTATGTGGAGTCAAATCTGACCGGAACGACAGCGGAGAGAACTAATATTAACGAGCCGGGTTCATCAGATGATCAAGATGACCTGCGTGAACTAAATATTGCTAATACGGTGACGGTTACATATAACAATGGTAATGGTACTTTGAATGGCGCTCTGCGGATTCTGATTACCCTTACTTTAATTGCTATTGCACCG
>JAFLTG010000012.1 GCA_022510545.1 Lachnospiraceae bacterium
AACTTTTCTTTGCTCATTGTCGGAGCCAGAGACGCAAAGAAAAGTTACTATTTGCACAATCCTTATTTAACGGCTCCATAGAGGTTATAAATTATGTTTATTATAACATGAATATTAATTTGAGACATTAATTATTTTTAAATATTTTTAATGCCGGGTTTTAAAATAATATTTTAAAGATAGTTTAGAGATAAGCATGGTATTCTGTTAGCATAAAATCCTTACACTAGAATTTTAGCTGTTATGGAAAATTCAAAGCTAAGTAAAAGTCAAAATTGAGGAAAATCAAAATGGAGGAGAATCTTATTATGAAGATTAAGAAAAAGAGAAAAACGCATATATTGTCAATACTTATGACAATTACGATGCTGGCAGCGGTACTGAGCGGCTGTAGCAGAACAAGTATTTCTGAGAATACAGACGCTGATGCTCAGAGTGGTGTTATATCGTTGGAAAATGGCGACGGAAGCACTCAAAACCTGCAAGCGTCTAATGAAGCTGACGGTCCGACGGCTATGGGACGTTATATAGAAAATGTGACAGATATGTCAGAAAAAACAACCGGTTATATGAGCAGGCTGTTTATGTTGTCAGACGGAACCATAGTTCTGACCGATGGCGAGCACAATTCATTTTATGTTTCAAAGGATAACGGAGAAACCTGGGAAGAAGATGATTTTGCATGGCATAAGAAACTGATGGATGAAAACGACTATATTGCACATTCAGCAATAGGCGCTGACGGTACGGCTGCAATTATCTATGAAAATGGCGAGGATTTAAACGATGGCGCTTGGGACCCGAGTCTCATTGTTTTTAAACCGGACGGTACAGAGATTCTTGTGGAGACACCCTCCGATGCCATGTATGCGCAGGATGTTGTGGTAACGGATGACGGCAGGGTTTTTGTAAGTTTCCTTGGAGGCAGTGATGGTCTTTATGAGGTAATGGATGATGGAAAATGCGACGTTTTTCTCTCTGCGCTTAACCGCCGTCCGCAATTAATGACCACTAAAGGAAATCTACTCATAATAGAGGGTCATGATTATGGGACGCCTAAGATTTATGATTTAGAAAAAGACGAGTACATTGTAGATGAAGTTTTTGAAGACTTTATGAGTGAAACCTATCCTAAAGGAAATAACTTTGGAACTGACTATTATCAGGTATATTACTTTATAGGTGAAGATGGCGTGCTCTATATTGCAGGGGAAAAAGGACTGCACAGGCATGTAATAGGCGGCAGCGCTATAGAGCAGGTGGTTGACGGTAATCTTTCTACATTCTCTAATCCAACCTATAGCATAGGTGGAATGATAATGCTGCCGGATAACGAATTTATGGCGATATTCAGTGGCGGCAGGCTGGTTCATTACGTTTATGATAAGGATATCCCTACCGTGCCCAACGAGCGGTTGAAAGTTTACAGCCTTAAGGATGTCGATACGATTCGCCAGGCAATATCCCTTTATCAGACCAACAATCCGGAGGTCTATGTGGAATACGAAGTTGGTATCGAGGATAACAGCTCCGTTACAAGGGACGATGCCCTAAAGAGCCTTAATACAAAGATAATGGCAGGGGAAGGGCCTGATGTCCTGGTATTAGACCGTATGCCGCTTGATTCCTATATTGAAAAAGGACTGCTGCTGGATATGACTTCATTCATAAGCGGTTTAAGCGGTGAAGAGGAATTATTCGGAAATATTGTGGATGCCATGAAGACAGATGGAAAAATATATGCAATGCCATGTGAAATACAGGTTCCTGTCATAATGAGCGATGCAAAATATCTTTCCATGGCAAAAGATTTGACAGGCTTAGCCGATATGATGGAAGAAATGAGGAAAGATAATCCCGGGAAAGAATTGTTAGGTACTGTTTCGGAAAAAGGCGTTATGCGCTTCTTCTCCATGACTTCGGTACCCGCATGGACAACTGATAAGGGCGAAATTAATAAAGAAGCGGTTACTGAATATTTAAAACAGAGCAAGAGAATCTATGACGCCATATTAGATGGTGTACCTAAAGAACGTATTGATAGGTATCTGGAAAGTAATGGAAGCTGGTTAGAAGAGTTCGGAGAAAGCAGGGATGATTCTAGGTATTTAAGAAACCTTACAGGAGGAATCCTTTATGCCGGAGATTGGTATAAAATGGAAGCCGGTGCTTTATATAGTCATGATAGCTATAGTAATATGACTTCGGTTAATAAGGTAAGCGGATATGAAGACAGTGTATGGCAGCTGATGAACGGGCAGTGTGAAAATGTATTCTGTGCCCAGACACTGTTAGGTATAAATGCAGCATCACAATACACCGAGCAGGCACAGGATTTTATCAAGTTATGCCTTGGTAAAGAAACCCAAGCCGGTATGTATAACGGGCTTGCAGTAAATAAGGCAGCTTTTGATGCGTCCTTTGACATAAGTTCAAATAAAACTGCCAGTGAAAGTGAAGATGGCTCATATATATGGGAATCTATGAGTGGTGAGGATGGAACGCTTTTGGACTTCATTTACTACTGGCCGGATGAAAAACAGATTGCAGAATTAAAAAATTGCATAGAGTCACTTAACATAGCTTATATAGAAGATGTTGTAATTGAAGGAGCCGTATATGAAGAAGGCGGCGCATATTTCAGAGGTGAGCAGAGTCTTGAACAGGCAGTCGATGCTATCGAAAAGAAAGTTGCACTTTATATGGCAGAGTAAGTTCATATTGTTTATGGCACCCAGTTTACTTGGGACATTGATGTTTGTGCTTATTCCGTTTATGGATGTGTTTAAACGTTCTTTTCAAACGGTAGTTACAAAGAAATTTTGTGGATTACAGAATTATAAGACAATTTTTACCAATCAGGCTTTTATGCTGGCAGTAAAAAATACATTCCGCTTTACCCTGGTATGTATACCATTGTTAGTAATTATCGGTCTTATAATAGCGGTGCCGCTAAGCAGACTTAAAAATGCGGGAACAATAAAATCCTTATATCTCTTTCCCCTTGCCATGCCGACAGCTACTATTGTCATCATATGGAAGATGCTTTTTTATAAGCAGGGTTTTTTGAATTTACTTCTGACCCGCATAGGACAAAGCAGTGGTTTGTGGGGGGAGGTACATAAGGATTATCTCGCAAGTTCCGCAGCCTTCTGGGTACTGATATTCAGTTATATCTGGAAAAATACAGGATATACGGTTGTATTATGGCTGGCTGGAATTTTGGGGATTCCTAATGAACTGCTGGAGGCGGCCAGAGTGGACGGCGCCTCCGAGCGGCAGTGCTTTTTTAAGATAGTGCTTCCTAACCTGAAAGGCAGCCTCTATACGATAGTGATTCTTTCTTTTTTAAATTCGTTCAAAATATATCGCGAGGCTTACCTGACGGCAGGAGCATATCCGGAACAGGACATATATCTGTTACAGCACCTGTTTAACAATTGGTTCGTGAATCTTGACTTCGACAAAATGGCAGCGGCAACTGTTTGTGTAGGTGGATTTTTGTTTATAGTTATTATGCTGCTGCAGTATTTGTGGGATAGTAAGTAAGAACTATAGGTTTAAGACAAAGAATCGCAAAATGTAAATAACTATATAATTTAAAAATATAAATGAGGTCATAAATGCCTAAAAAGATTATCCCAACAATAAAAAATAACCTAACCACTATATTGTTATTACTTCCGGCAATCTTTGTCTGCCTGCCGATTATATTACTTATAACAGGTTCCGTAATGGGAAACGGGGAGTTAAAACAGTATCTTTCGCCTATAATTATGAATGGTATAGATTATATAAGCTGGAAAATTATTCCGGACTATCCTACATTTGAAAATTATAAGAAGCTGCTTTTTTTAACACCCCAGTTTTTTGTCCTGTTTTGGAATTCAATAAAACTTGTAGGCTGCATTTTGATAGGGCAGCTCATAGTAGGAGTTCCGGCTGCATGGGCCTTTGCCGTATATAACCACAGAGGCAGCCGCCTCCTTTTTGTGCTTTATGTGGTACTTATGCTTATCCCCTTTCAGGTCACTATGCTCTCAAACTATCTGGTACTTAATTCACTTGGATTATTAAATACACATAAAGCAATAATCCTGCCCGCGGTATTTTCGACATTTCCCGTTTTTCTATCTTATGGTGGCTTTAGATGTATTCCGATGCAGCTAATTGAGGCAGCCCGCATTGACGGTGCCGGCGAATTCAGAATATTTTATACGATAGGTCTGCCTCTTGGAAAAAGCGGAATCTTATCGGCAGTGGTACTGGGATTTTTGGAATATTGGAATATGATGGAGCAGCCTATGGCCTTTCTTGAATCGAAATCGCTATGGCCGCTTTCGCTATATCTTCCCGAAATAACCTGGGCACAGGCAGGCTATGCTTTTGTAGCATCTATGATTACACTGATTCCGGCGGTGTTTGTATTTATCTGGGGGCAGGATTATCTTGAACAGGGAATTATTTTTTCAGGGCTTAAAGAATAGTTAATGAATGCACGGTGAAAGGATTGATTCTATGCAAAATAAAAAACGAATCATATATGGCTTCTTTATATTTTTAGCACTAATGTGGTTATGCACAATCATATCCAAGAGCATATATGCCTCAAAGCTTCCGGTTGTATCAACTACAAGCCCGGAAGAAAAATATATAGAACACATAGTGGAAGTGGATGGCATAGTCATAGCGGGCGAGAAGAGGCCTGTAACTGCGTTAAGCGGACTCCGCGTAGAACGGCTCATGGTACAGACCGGTGACAGAGTTGAAGAGGGAGATGTACTTTTTGCAGTTGATTTAGAAGATCTGAAGGATATTATAAACGAAAAAGAAACACAAATTGCTAAAATTCAGCTTCAAATTGATACTATAAATCATAATAAAGAGCTTGCAAATCAGAAAAAAGTGTTAGAGGAAGAACGTGCCAGGGAAGATTACGACGCTCAGGCAAGATATAGTAATTCTCTGGTTGGCAGAGCATCAGAGGAGGTTGCCAAGGCGGAAAGAGAGATAGAAGAAGAGCTTGAAAACAACGGCACAGAAGAAGCCTCGGAAACATTAAGAGATGCCCTTCAAGCTGCAGCATACGCTGAGGCTGATGCCAAATGGGCCAGGGATAATGCGATAAAGGAGGCTGGAAGAAGGGTGGAGGATGCGCAGCTTCCCGATAATGAAGATTCTGCCTTATCGGGTTATCAGTTAGAAATTACGGCTTTACGTGAGGAGTTGTCAAAATATAAAGAAATTGAAGATGCAGATGGTCAGATTACTGCCGGAATAAGCGGATTAATTACGGATATTAATATCAGTGAGGGGAATAGGACTTCGGATTCCGCATTAATGCTGTTTGCGGATGATGATGTTCCGTTTAAGTTTAAAGCGTCGATAAATAATGAGCAGAAAAAGTATCTGGGCTTGAACGACAAGGTAACTCTTAAATTGGAAGGAGTCAGAAATAATATGGATTTATCTGTAGAATATCTGGCAGAGAGTGCAACAATGCCGGGTAACTACGAAATCTACATTAGTCTTCCGGAAGGAACAGGAAGTCCGGGCTTGTCAGGAACTCTTACCCATTCGGAAGTCGGAGAAAAATACAGGACCTGCATCTCACCATATGCTCTTCGTCAAGATGCCGGCGGCAGCAGGACCTATGTGTATATAGTAAAGGAACGTGAAGGGATACTTGGTATGGAATATTATATAGAAAGCATAAATGTTAAAGTGCTGGATGAAAATGAAAACTGGGCTGCTGTTGAGGGAGGTTTGGATAAAGACAGCCGGATTGTGGAATCTTCTACTATAGAAATAAAGAATGGAGATATTGTAAGATATTAGTAATCAGTAATGTGATTATAATTTTTAAAAGTTAAATAGCAGAAACTATTAACTAATAATTCTAAAAATTTATGAATAAATATATATGGAATAAACGAAAATAAAAGGATTTTCAAGAAAGACAGAAGAATATTGTATGTTTTTTAGTAAAATTAGTTGTTATAATCACGAATGTAACTAAGGGTTACTAACACATTAAGGGAGGTTAAGTAAATGAAAAAGAAAGTAGTTAGTTTATTACTTGCAGCTACAATGGTAGCAGCAATGGTTACAGGTTGTGGTAATACAGACACACCGGCAGCTTCAAACAATGCAGCAGATAACACAGTAGCAGATAATGCAGCAGACAATACAGGTGATGTGGCAGCAGACAATGCATCAGATGCAGCTGATGCAGCAGCAGACGCAGCAGGCGGAGATTTGGCAGATAAGAAAGTTGGAGTATGTATTTATCAGTTTTCCGATAACTTTATGACATTGTTCCGTACTGAGCTTGAGAACTATCTGATCAGCCAGGGATTCTCAGCAAGCAACATCACAATTGTTGACGGTGCAAATGATCAGGCTACACAGACAGGACAGATTGATAACTTTATTGCAGATCAGGTAGACGTTCTTATTATCAATCCTGTTAACTCTTCTTCAGCAGAGACAATTACCGACAAGGTAGTTGAAGCAGGTATTCCGCTTGTATACATCAACCGTGAGCCTGATGAAGCAGAAGAGCAGAGATGGGAAGACAATGGCTGGGATGTAACATATGTTGGTTGTGATGCTCGTCAGTCAGGTACATTCCAGGGCGAAATGATCGTAGACCTTGGTCTTGATACAGTTGACTTAAACGGTGACGGTGTTATCCAGTATATTATGGTAGAAGGTGATCCTGAGAACGTAGATGCTCAGTATCGTACAGAGTTCTCTGTTAAGGCTCTTGAAGATGCAGGTCTTGAAGTTGATTGTCTTTCAGACCAGGTAGGTAACTGGCAGCAGGGCGAGGCTCAGTCAATCGTTGCTAATGCATTAGGACAGTTTGGCGAGGACATCGAAGTTGTATTCTGTAACAACGACGCAATGGCACTTGGTGCATTACAGGCTATTGAGTCAGCTGGACGTACAGTTGGAGAAGATATCTTCCTTGTAGGTGTTGATGCTCTGTCAGAAGCTCTTGAAGATGTTCTTGCAGGAACAATGACAGGTACAGTATTCAATGATCACTTCTCACAGTCACACAGCGCAGCAGATGCAGCTATTAACTTCATCAACGGTGTTGGCAACGACTACTACATTGGTTGTGATTATGTAAAAGTTACACAGGACAATGCACAGGAAATCCTTGATATGGTTAAATAAGTAATAAAATATAGGTGCGGGTGTTGTTATGGCACCCGCGCCTTTTTTAGTAGAAGGAGGTAACAATGGCTGAGTATAAACTTGAGCTAAAGGGTGTATGCAAATCCTTTCCCGGTGTTAAAGCACTTGATAATGTACAGTTGTCGCTCCGGCCGGGTACGGTACACGCTCTGATGGGGGAAAACGGAGCGGGCAAATCCACCTTGATGAAATGTCTTTTCGGTATTTACAAGATGGATGCCGGTGAGATATATCTTGACGGTGAGAAAATTGAAGTGAGTAATCCGGATGAAGCTATGAAATACGGTATTGCTATGGTGCATCAGGAATTACAGCCCATACCCGCAAGAAGTGTTGGTGAGAATCTTTATCTGGGAAGGTTTCCGACTAAGAACTTTGGACCGATTAAAATCATTGACCACAAGACTATGTATGCGGAAACCGAGAAATGGTTAAAAGAAGTTAAAATGGATTTTGATCCGAAAGCACAGCTAGGAACGCTTTCAATCGGACAGATGCAGTCGGTTGAAATTGCCAAGGCGGTATCACAGCAGGCAAAAGTAGTTATTTTTGATGAGCCTACTTCCTCACTTTCTGATAACGAAGTAGAAGCTTTATTCCGAATCATGAATGATCTCAGGGATAAAGGCGTTGCAATGGTGTACATATCGCATAAGATGGATGAGATTAAACGTATTGCGGACGATATCACTGTTATGCGTGACGGTACATATGTAGGAACATGGTCGGCAGACGAATTGACGACGGATCAGATTATTGCGAAAATGGTTGGACGTGAACTTACAAACGTTTATCCGATAAAAGAAAATAAACCGGGTGAAGTTATCATGGAGGTAAAGAACCTTTCTTCCATTCACAGCAAGTCTTTCCAGGATGTAAGCTTTAAACTGCGTAAAGGTGAAATCCTTGGTTTCGGTGGGCTGGTCGGAGCACAGAGAACAGAGCTTATGGAAGGAATCTTCGGTATCCGTGGAGTTGCATCCGGTGAAATATATATGCATGGAAAGAAATTAAAAATTAAACATCCGATAGATGCTATGAATGCCGGAATCGGATTGATAACGGAAGACAGGCGTGGAAACGGAATCTTTGGATGTCTCTCCATTAAAGATAATGTAGGCGTTTCGGTATATAATAAATATTTGAAAGCCGGATTTGTTCTGGATCATAAAAAAATTAACAGTGTTGTGGATGACGGCATAAGTAAGCTGAGTATCAAGACACCAAATATGAAAGAACATATTGCAAACCTCTCCGGAGGAAATCAGCAGAAGGTTATTGTTTCAAGATGGCTTGCAAACGATCCGGAAGTACTTATTATGGATGAACCTACCCGTGGTATTGACGTAGGTGCAAAACATGAGATTTATGAGATTATACATGATCTGGCTAAACAGGGCAAGGCAATCATTATGATTTCTTCGGAGATGGCAGAGCTTCTTGGTATGGCAGACAGAGTATGCGTAATGTGTAACGGAAAACTGACCGGTGAGATTGATAAGCCGGAGGATATGACACAGGAAAAAGTTATGAGCTATGCTACACAATTCTGATAATAGGGGGTAACAAAAAATGGTAAAGACAAGACAACAAAAAATCCAGGATTTTTTAATTAATAATGGTGTTATCATTGTAATGTTTATTCTGGTTATTTATACCGGATTTACATCCAAAAACTTCTTTACAGCTAACAATCTTATGAACATTCTTATGAATATGAGTTCCAGACTGGTTATCGCGCTGGGTATTGCAGGCTGCGTTATTACCGCAGGCTGTGATCTTTCAGCCGGACGTATGATAGGTTTTGGCGGCTGTATCGCAGGTACGCTGTTACAGCGTATGGATTATTCGGGTAAATTTTTCCCGAATATGGAACCTATGAACGTATTTCTTGTAGCGATTATTGTTATGCTGATTTGTGCGGCATTTGGTACTGTTACCGGATTTTTCATCGCATATCTTAGTGTACCGCCATTTATTGCAACACTGGCAATGATGGAAATTGTATACGGTATTTCGTTAATTTATACCAAAGCAACACCGCTTGGCGGATATGTAAAGCAGTATACAAATGTTGCCAATGGCAAATTCTTAGGAATAAATTATCTTATTTGGATAGCAGTTATAGTAGCAGCTATTACATGGTTTATTTTCAATATGACACGCCACGGCAAATATATGTATGCAATCGGCGGTAATCCGCAGGCAGCTGAAGTAGCAGGCGTTCCGGTTAAGAAAACCCTGATTTTAATCTATATGAAGGCGGCAGCTATGTATGGTCTTGCAGGCTTCATGCTTGGTGCAAAAGCAGGTGGTGCATCCGTACAGCTTGGTTACGGTTACGAGATGGAAGCAATTGCTGCTTGTACTATCGGTGGTGTATCCGTTACCGGTGGACGCGGTAAGGTATCTTCCGCGATTATCGGTGTAGCAGTATTTGAACTCCTGAAGACAGCGCTTCAGTATCTGGGAGTGGATGCAAACGCACAGTACATAGCAATCGGTATTGTAATCTTCGTTGCTATCTCACTGGATATCAGAAAGTATATCGCTAAGAAATAACGGATATGATATAATATAAAATAGCGGCTGGAGTGTTTGCCAGCCGCTATTTTAGCATATGGAGGTTATTATGTCATTAGGATATATTATAGAACAGGCAGGTATTCCATTACTTCTTTTTGTTATCTGTATGTATTACGGAATACGCCTACTCGTTTCACAAGATGCGAGCTTGATCCGCAGTAAAGATAAAGAACCGCTCAAGGATGAAAAAGCTTATGCCAAAGAAAGTGGCAAGCTGCTGCTTTTCTTTGCCGGAGCCACATTGATTATGGCAGTATTAATATTTGTGAATTTATACGTGGCTCTGGGGGAGATAGTTATATGTACAATTATCATGGGTATTCTATGGAAACGCATGAATAATAAATACGGTGCATAATTATATTCTTCCAGTAACCAGAGCTGAGACAGAATAAATAAAAAACGGGGCGAGTTGCCACCGCATCCGAAGCCCCGTTTTTTGTTTATTCTGTCCCAGCTCGTCCGGATATATTAAATTAGGAGTGATACATCATGAACAAATATTCCGTTCTACTTGTAGATGATGAAGAAGAGGTTTTCGAAGTAATCCGCAAAAAACTGGATTGGGAAAGCATGGGCTTTCATGTTGCCGGTTATGCCCGCAATGGAGTAGAAGCACTTGAAATGGCAGAAGAGCTGCAGGTAGATGTCGTAATGACAGATATCAAGATGCCATATATGGATGGGCTCACTCTATGTAAAAAATTAAAAGAGCTTTATCCAACAATGAAGGTCATAATTTTTTCCGGATTCGATGAGTTTGAATATGCAAAAGAAGCAATTAAGATAGAAGCGGAAGAATATATATTAAAACCCATTAATGCAAATGAACTTAGAGAAGTCTTTGAGCGTATTAAAATTAATCTGGACAGAGAATTGGATGAGAAACGAAATATAGACAAGCTTAGGGAATATTATATGGAAAGTCTTCCGGTACTTCAGGAGAATTTTTACACTTCTTTGATTGAAGGCAGGATCAAGGGAAGTGAAATTGAGGAGTACGCAAGGAATTATCAGATAGAATTTACAGGACCATATTATGTTGTAACTATTCTGCATATAAGCACTTCGAATCCGGTAAGCGAAGATAGCATAGATCCGATATTACTTGCGATGTCGGTTGAAAAATTGGCTAAAGAGCAGCTGGCGGGGAAATGGGATAGTAAGGTAGTTACTTATCTGGGAGATATCATTGTGATTACGCAGCTGCCTGATGAAGAGTCAATCACACGCTTTACAGACAGGATGGACAGGATATGTAAGATGGCTAAACGGGTATGTAAGGCCCGTGTGACTGCCGGTATCGGTCAGATTTGTAATCAGCCTGCAGGACTGGTTATGTCCTATCAGGGAGCGCAGAATGCAATTTCCTATCGTGTATTATACGGAACAACCAGAGCTATTAATATTGCGGAAACAGACCCTCGTGAAAATACTGATATGCCGTGGGAAGAGTCATATATTAATGAGATTATTAAAAGGATAAAAATGGGTGAAGCCGAATCGTTACAGGAGGCGATTCAGAAATTTACTGCTCAGATTGCAGGAGGCAGAATGTCGCTGCAGAAATATCGTATATTGATTATGGAAATCATAACAGAAATTTTCCGGCTTGGTGCTAACAACCAGATTAATCTGGAAGAGGTTTTTGGCGAAAACAGTGACGTCTATACACAGGCAATGCAGTTAGAGTCATCGGAGGCATTGGAGAAATGGCTGTCGGAAAACTGTCTGAAAATGCAAAAGCATATATTGAATGAGAGACGCGATAATACGAAATCATTTGTGACTAAGGCAATCGAATATGTAAAGGAACATTATGCGGATCAGGATCTTAGTATAGAGACAATATGTAGTTATCTTAATGTTAGTGCCGCTTATTTTTCTACAGTTTTTAAAAAGGAAACCGGAAAAACCTTTATTAATTATCTGACAGATTATAGAATGGAAAAGGCGGAAAACCTTTTGCTGACAGAAAACGAAAAAACGTATATTATTGCACAAAAAGTAGGATATTCCGACCCGAACTATTTTAGTTATGCGTTTAAAAAACAGTTTGGTATGTCGCCGTCTAAATATAAAACAAGTAAAATTGAACAAGCTGAGCAATAAATTATGATAAGAGAACATTTCAAACGGTTAATTTCACATGTGAGAAAAAGAATCAGGCCCCAGTCGATTCAGATGACGATTACTATTTCCTTTACTTTTGTATCGATTGTCTGTATGGGTATGCTCGGAGTATCCCTCTATAACAATTTTGTAAATCGGATGGAAGATACAATGAGTCAGAATATGGAGCAGCTCCTTGATCAGACGGCAATTAATCTGGAAACGTATCTGAGAAGTATGCGGCGTATTTCTGACGCAATGTATTACAGCGTAATTAAGGATAAAAACCTTGCTACGGATACTTTAGATGAGGAAATGAATCTTTTATACGAAGCAAATAAGGGCAATCTGATCAGTATCGCCTGTTATACCAACAGTGGTAAACTGGTGGCGGCGGCGCCTGTTGCCACGCAAAAGGAGAACATAGATATTGTTAGTCAGGAGTGGTTCACTGAAGCGGTGGGACAGATGGAAAACATTCATTTTTCCACACCTCATGTGCAGAACCTTTTTGACAATACCAGCTACCGATATTACTGGGTCATATCCCTAAGTCAGGCGGTGGAGTTGACGAACAGAGGAAATTCTACTCTGGGTGTGCTGTTGGTTGATATGAATTACAGCAGTATTGAGCAGCTTTTAAATAAGGCAAATACTGATACTGACTCCGAATATGTTTATCTTATGGACGGTGACGGTGAAATTATTTATCATCCTAAGCAGAAACTGCTCTATACAAATCTGTATGAGGAGAATAATCTTACGGCGGTAAATTATGAGGACGGAAGTATAGAAGAAGAATTTCAGGGTGAGAAAAGGCTGGTTACCGTAAAAACTATCAGCTACACCGGCTGGAAAATAGTCAGCGTAGTGCCGATGAGCGGCTTTAATGTGGGTATATCGGACCTGCGTCTGGTTGTAATTTTGTTTGTCTCTCTCGCTATGCTTATGATCATAGTATTGAATCAGCTTGTATCGGCAAGAATAGCCAAGCCTCTTCAAAAACTTAATGAATCGGTCAAAGAGTGGGAAAGCGGAAATATGAATCCGGATATCTATATGGGTGGCTCGTTAGAGGTTGAACATCTTGGTAGAACACTGCGTTCTACAGTGGAACAGCTGCAACAATTGATGAATGATATTGTGGTGGAACAGGAAGAAAAGCGCAAAAGTGAGCTGGACGCATTACAGTCACAGATTAATCCGCACTTTTTATATAACACACTGGATTCAATTGTATGGATGATAGAGGGCGAGAGGTATGATGATGCCGTCTTTATGATTACACAGCTTGCAAGCCTGTTCAGAATCAGTTTGAGCAGAGGAAAGACTATAATCAGCATTGAGGATGAAATTCAGCATGCGCAAAATTATATGAATATACAAAAGAGACGGTACAAAGACAGTTTTAGTGTGAAATTTAATATAGAAGATGCAATACTTAGCTGCTGCACTGTGAAGCTGATTATCCAACCGCTGTTGGAAAATGCAATTTATTATGGAGTAGAGGGTATGGACGGCGATGGCGAGATTGAGGTCATAGGCTATCGTAAGGAAAATGATGTTTATATTGAGGTAAGGGATAACGGACTTGGAATGCCTGAAGAAATGGTAGATGCACTTTTGACAGAGAATGACCGGGTTCGGAAAAAGGGTTCCGGAGTTGGTTTAATTAACGTGCATAACCGTATCAAACTTCGTTTTGGAGACTTATATGGGCTTGAAATTGAAAGCAGGCTGGATGAGGGTACGATAGTAAGGATACATCTGCCATATATTGAGTATTCTCCCGAAACCGTAGAACTTTTAGAGGATGGACGCATAAAGCAGATACAAGGGGAGGAAAGCGATGACTAGGGATAAATTTTATTTTGGCATGCTTGTTCTCATCTTTATGGCGATAATTATATGGACTTCATATGCTATGGATAATGACGAAAAAGAAGAGGAATATTATCGGATTTCCATTATAGTAAATGACAGTAATAATGATAGGTGGATTGCTCTGCGGCAGGGTCTGGAGCAGGCGGCAAAAGATTGTAATGCCGATCTCAATTATGTTTCTACGGGAAAGTTAACAAGCGCCGGAGAAGAGATTGCATTAATTAACCGTGAGCTGGAAAACGGTGCACAGGGAATTATAGTGCAAATGGTGTCCAGTGAAGATAATGTATTGCAAATGATAGAAACTGCGGTAAAACCGGCGATGATATTGTTAGAGTCGGATGTAAGACCTGAAAATCAATATGGTTTGGCAGGACCGGACAACAGAGAAATCGGACAGGCTGTGGCTGATGCCATTAAACAAGATTTTGATAAAGAAATTGACGGTAAAAGGATAGGGATTCTATACGGTAATCATAACAGACTTTCAATGCAGCAGAGACTGCAGGGATTAAAAGAGGGATTGGAGGATGTTCCGGTTGAGATTGTCTGGGAGCATTCGCATGGAGAAAGCATAGATGAAGTTGATCAGGAACAGTTTGAGCAGTTGGAAGCGGTTGATATTTATATTGCGCTGGAAAATGACGAGACTGAAAGAATGGTGGATTTCATATTGAGTGAGACCGGGAGTGAAGAAGAGGAAGAGGAAAACCTCTATTTGTATGGCGTAGGTTATTCCGAAAAGGCGGTATACTATCTGGATAAAGGGGTTATAAAGACACTGGTAGTACCGAATGAATTTAACCTGGGTTATCAGAGCATGAGGTCGGTAGTAAATCAGCTGAAATATCATTTGGATAAAGCGGAGGATAGTCAGGTAGATTATCTGGTGATTGATAGGGTGAATATGTATGATGAGGAGAACCAGAAAGTGTTGTTTCCGATTGTGCAGTAAAAATACAGGATTGATTTGTATGCTGACGGATCCGGGCAGATGGATTTCGTATTGGGGAGGAATTAAAAGATATGAAACGAGAAAATAGGTTAATCATATATGGTATTATATTATGTCTGCTAGTGGTATCCATAAGTGGCTGCGGAAGGGAAATTCCGGAAGAGGAAATTAAAAGCATCAAAATTGGAGTAACTGTGTATGATCAGTATGATACTTTTGTTTCGCAGCTGATTGAAAGATTCAATTCATATGCAAGTGAGAAGGAAACCGAGACAGGAATTGCAATTAATCTTGAAGTGTATAATGCGGCAGACAGCCAGTCTACACAGAATAATCAGGTCGAGACTATGTTGAATGATAGATGCAATGTAATCTGTGTTAATCTGGTAGACCGTACGGAACCGACAACTATAATTGATATGGCGGAAAAAAATGATGTACCTGTTATATTTTTTAACAGGGAGTTAGTGGCAGAGGATTTGGAGAGATGGGATAAGTTGTACTATGTTGGTGCTAAGGCATTGGAATCAGGTATTATGGAAGGTGAGATTGCAGCATCTGTTTTTAAAAATAATCCGGAAGCTGATAAAAATGAAGACGGAATTTTCCAGTACATAGTTCTGGAGGGTGAGGCCGGGCACCAGGATGCGATTGTGCGTACCGAATATTCCGTTTCTACGATCATAGAAAAAGGTGTGGAAGTTGAAAAGTTAAACTATGCGATTGCCAATTGGAACAGGGCACAGGCTCAGACGAAGATGGCGCAGATGCTTGGTGAATATGGTAATTCAATTGAACTTGTGCTTGCAAACAATGATGATATGGCACTTGGTGCGATAGATGCGCTCAAGGCGGCTGAAATTAATCCGGAAAGGTGGCCTGTGGTGGTTGGAATAGACGGAACAAGTGTCGGGCTGGAAGCGGTAAAAAACGGGGAGATGGCCGGAACCGTGTATAATGATAAAGAAGGGCAGGCCAAGGCGATGCTTGAGCTTGCGTATAGGCTTTCCACAGGAGGGAGCCTGAGTGGGCTGGATTTGGAAAATGGGAAATATATACGTCTGCCATATGCTAAAGTAGGGCCGGATGATGTGGAAGAATATATGAATAGAGATAGCCGGGTGCCGTAAGGTGTTCCGGTTATTTTAAATTCATGACAATAGAAAGTTCACGGTGCGTGCTTTCTATTATTTGTTGGTTGACAGATGTATACCTTTGTGATATATTGGGTATACAGAAGTGTACCTATTGTAAAAATATAGGCGATAGTGGCACCCTAATCATTTGATAAATACATATCAGGAAGGGAAAATAATAATGTCAAAATTAACTAACGTAAATTTATCTGACGGCGAATGGAAAATCATGAATAAGCTGTGGGAAAAAGAAACTGCAACCATTACTGAGCTGACCGCAGAGTTACAAGATACTACCGGCTGGGATAAACATATTATCATTACAATGTTAAATCGTATGGAAAAGAAAGGTGCGGTATCTTTTAAAATAAACGGTCGTGCCAAGCAATTTTATCCGATCCTGTCACAGAGCGAGGTCTCTATTCGCGAAACAAAGGGGTTTCTGGATAAAGTATATCGGGGAAGTATCGGTATGATGGTCAATGCAATGGTGGAGGACAGGGCATTGTCCAAAGAGGATATTGAGGAACTTTATAAGATATTGGAGCAGGCGGAATTAGATTCTAATAAAGAGTAAAATCTATAACAATATTGGGATTAGAATGCGGAAAGGGGTTTCATTATGAAAGAGGCGATTATAACATCTTCCATATTGATTTTATGTATTATATTACTCAGGCAGATTTGCAAGGGAAAAATAAGTGCATGTTTACAGTATGCACTCTGGTTGATAGTGGCAGTCAGGTTAATTATTCCGGCAGTTACTGTGGTTTTTCCAAATCTTCTGCCGGAATCGGATATTAGTATTATGAATGTTGCAGAGAAAGTAGAAACAAATGCCAGGGATTATGTACAGCTTCCGGAGCGGATTGGGCAGATTGATATTCCTTCTATGACACTGCCTTATATGACGAAGTTTGTGAATACGTTATATGATGACGGTCCTACAGCAGTATTTGTTGCCGGAAAAATTGGATGGTCATTGATTGACTTTTTGAAAGGTATGTGGTATGGAGGCATGGCGATCATAGCGGTATGGATGATAGCCGTAAATATATTATTTATGAAAAGGCTTCGCAGTAATCGTACCATATATGAAATAGATGATTATAAACTTCCGGTATATTATGCCAAAGAACTTACATCTCCCTGTCTATATGGCTTTCCGGGAAGACAGTCCGTTTATCTGCCTGAAGATATAGCAGATGATGAAGAAAAAGTCAGGCATATTTTGGCGCATGAATATTGTCACTACAAGCATAAAGATATATTCTGGGGTACATTGCGTTGTATTCTTCTGACTGTTTACTGGTTCAATCCCCTCGTATGGGTAGCCGCAGTTTTGTCAAAAAGGGACTGCGAACTTGCCTGTGACGAATCTGCAATAAAAATGCTTGGAGAAGAAGAACGCATTGCCTATGGCAAGACCCTGCTTTCTTTAATTACAAAAAAGACTAAGGCGGCGGATATAGTATGCACTGCCACAACAATGACCGGCACAGGCAAAGGCATCAAAGAGCGGATTAAAAGAATAGCCGAGAAACCTCACAGACTGGCAATTATTTTACTTCCGGTATTGGTGACGATAGGTGCGTTGATTGCTTTTACCTTTACTCAGGCCAGAGAAGATAATCGGTATCCGGAGGGTGTTTATATACTGGAAGGAGAGGGAGAACAGACAGTTACCACAGATTGTTTTCAGATTACATTCCCGGAAGCTTTAGCACGAAAAGTTTATTGCACGACAGAAAATGACACAAATGTCATAATTTATCATAAAGATTCTGACGCCGAAATCGGACGCTTTTGCAGCCTGAGCTATGTAGAGGCAATGACACTTGCAGACAGACAGGAGATAATAGTAATCGGTGATTATGGAAGTAATCAGGCGCTGAAGAATTATATGAGCGGTGAAAACGTGAGCGTGCATGAGTATCATAACTATCTGGAGGATGAGATAGATACAAGTACTGCATACAACTCAAGCGGTTATTCGGGACATATTCCGGCACCGGAAGATGTAGATAGTGAAATGATTAATTTGCCTTATGATGAGAATGAAGATTATTCCGGAATGCAGGTTGAAGAGAAAATGATTACGGATGTAGACCATAAACGTGAAGTGACAACTCATGACTATAAGCCGACGGAATATCCGAATGAAGGAGTTTCAGGTACGGACACTAATGATGATTCATCTTATGTAATTACTGATGATAATATACGTGATTCGTCAGCAGTAACTGAAGATTCGATAATAGTGCTGCCCGATGAAGAAATTGTGCAAGTAGAGATTCCATGGTGCTATATTTATGTGCCTGCGGATAATTCCGATGCGGATGAAAGCATACGAGGTGAACTGACAGAAATAAATCTGGACCTTATTAATCTGTGCGATTCGGTTACCGTATTATCTATGAGCATCGAATCTATAGAAGAGATATTAGATGATATCATAGAAAACCGTGATACTGACATCAATAATACAGGCAGTATATCAAAAATGTCCCGGATAGCTCAGAAACTTCCCATGCCGGATGGTATAAGTTATTCTTCTTTAGAGTTAAGGACAGGTCAGGAACCGTATTCGGCGACGCTGAACTATCGCACGCCGGCAGATGACCTTAACCGGATAGATAATGATCCCTTCTTTATGGATGCGGTATTGATGTTTGCATTAATTGAAAATCTGGATAAATGTAACTTCCAGGTGAGCGGAGATATTGCAAAGGTCAGATATATTGATTCCGATATTAAAGTAGAAAATTTTGAGGCAATGACTGTATATTATGAGAGAAGTGATATGGAAGAACTGTTTGGAGAATTATACCAATGCTCTGAGAACAAAAGAGATTTATCAGCGTTGTATAACAAGGTATTGGATTATTTAAAAGAAAATTAAGAATTTTTGAAACATTTCCTAAAGTTTTGCACTCTAATATATAGATAGTATGTTATAATATATATCCAAGCATATGATTTTTAAGTCACACAATTTAAATGTTTAGAGATTAATTAAAGATAAATCTGTTAAGCTTTATTCATAAAGATTGCATATTTTTGTTATAACAAAAGCATTACCTTCAAAGGGCGGGATAAAAGTGCAAAGTAACGTACGCAGGAAAGACAGAGACCTTGAATTGTTGGAATTTGATGCACCGGGTAATGCCGGAAGTGCTCAAACTATTGACATCATAGGTAGTCCAAGATACAAGAACACGGACAGGGAGTATATAGCCGAACGCAGGAGAGCAAGACGCCGGCGCGCATATTTTTACCGCGCGCTGGCATTTGTTATGCTTGTATCCGTTATTGTGCTGGCCTGTTTTGTATCCGGATATATTTACAAGTTTTTTATTAAAGAAAATGTTCAGGATACGGTTCCGGTAATAAATTCGCAGCCAATTAATGAAGCTGAAGAACCCAAGATAGCAGCTCCCGAAATAGAAGTGGATCTTCTGGAAATCAACGAATATTCCAGACCCGCAACAAGGCTTAACAAAATTAAGAATATATTTGTGCATTATACCGCCAACCCCGAAACTTCTGCCAAACAGAACCGAAGCTATTTTGCCAATCTGGAAGAGACACATGAACGTTCTGCCAGTGCTCATTACATTATTGGTTATGAAGGCGAAATTATCCAATGTATTCCCCTTGATGAACAGGCTTATGCGGTTATGACCAGAAATGACGATTCTATATCCATAGAATGCTGTTATCTCGATGAGGATGGGCGGTTTACTCAGGAAACCTATGATTCTTTGGTACATCTGCTGGCATGGCTTAGACAGGAATATGATTTGGAGAGCGAAGATATACTGCGCCATTATGACTGCGGAGGAAAGCTTTGTCCTCTTTATTATGTGGAACATGAAGATGCATGGACTAAGCTTCTTAGGGATGTGGAAAGGTATGAGGACTGATTTCAAGGATTTCATTGACAAAGTATTTATAATGTGATATTATTTCTAAGGTTTCCGAAGTAAGTTTGAAAAGGTAATAGCAATATTAAAATTTAATAAGCAATATTATTAATGCGGGTGTAGTTCAGTGGTAGAACACCAGCCTTCCAAGCTGGATATGTGGGTTCGATTCCCATCACCCGCTTTATTTTTATGCCTGTCATTATGAACTCATTGCGGTGTCATAGAGTATGAACTGACGCTTGATATTTATGACTAACCTTTTTATAATAAAAATATAAAAAATAAGTGATGGGAGATACGGAAAATATGACGATAGTGTCATATTTGTATATGATAATTAATTGATGAATAAAGGATAAAAATATGAAACAAGGTACAAACGGAAGAAGTTCAAATAGAGAAATAGATGAAGAGGAATGGGAAGACGATTGGAAAACTGATTTAAGCAGTGTCGTCAATAAAAAACTTCTGGTTGGAATAGCGGCGGCAACTGTCATCATACTGATAACACTTATAATTGTGTTTGCTCTTTTTCTCAAGAATAAAAGAGATGAGAGAGAAGCTCTTAGAGCGCAGTTAAATGCAGCAGAAACTGAAGACCGGAATCTATTGGAAGATGATGCGGATAATTTAGATACCGGCTTGGAAGATGGAGAAACTGATTTAGATGACTTGCCAACGGCAGATATCACACCAAGTGTTTCGTCAGAAGTCGGAGTAGGTGCATTGGATGATGATCAGGATCCTCAGTCATCTGCGGCAGCAGGTAACGATGGCAGCGGTGCGGAAGTTACTGTTGCTGGCATAAATGAAGATGAAGTATCAGGTATGGCTATGGGAATAGACGTATCTAAATATCAAGGTACCATCGACTGGAGCAAGGTAAAAGAATCCGGTGTAGAGTTTGCAATGATCCGTGTGGGTTACAGGGCTAAGTCTACCGGAGAGATTTTTGAAGATCCCACGGCAAGATATAATATGCAGGAAGCCCAGAATGCGGGTATTATGATAGGTGCATACTTCTTTTCCTCTGCAATAACACAGGATGAGGCAAAGGCGGAAGCGGCGTTTACCAAAGATATTATTGCGAAGTATAGAATTACATATCCGGTAGCATATAACTGTGAAGATTTTCAATCATCTGACAGCAGGCAGTTTGGAATGGACAGTGCTGCCAGGACTTCGCTTGCCTGTGCGTTTTTGGACGAAATTGCGTCAGGGGGTTATACACCCATGTTCTATGCTTCCAAGGGAGAGCTGGAGGGAAGTGCACAATGGGATACAGGGATTCTTTCTTCAAGATATAAAATATGGGTTGCACAATACCCGGATCAGCCTTATCCGACAACTACTGCTTCAAGTTATTCCGGAGTTCACGACATGTGGCAGTATACAAGCCAGGGTATAGTTGCAGGAATATCTCGAAAGACGGATGTAAATCTTGCTTATTTCCAATATACTAAAGAGGCTGAAGCCAAAGATGATACACCTGCTGAAGTTGTAGAAGCCAATCCGGAGGTCGGTATTATTTTTACCGAAGTAAATGAAACGGTGACTGCCAAGCAAGAGACTAATCTGCGCTCCGAGCCAAGTACAATAAATGACGATACCATTGTACACAAACTGGTGCATGGGGAAACCGCAACCAGAACAGGAATCGGGCATAACGGCTGGTCGAGAGTAATATATAACGGACAAACATTGTATGCGGTCACCAGCTATCTGACGACGGATATGGCGGATACCGGTCAGCAGGCACCGCCGCAGGGACCTGTTTATACTCCGGTAAATGAACAGGTTACTGCTAAAATTGAGACTAATTTAAGGACGGAACCCAGCACTTCTAATCCTGATACGGTAGTCGGGATGCTTCATAACGGGGAAGTGCTCACCAGAATCGCTATAGGTGACAATGGCTGGTCACAGCTTGAATATAACGGACAAACCGTATATGCGGTGTCAAGTTATCTGACAGTGCAGCCATAGAAAGATTATACAGATGAGTATTAGAATAAAATTATAAAGGAGACAGGTGTATGAAAGAAACAGTGCTTAAAAAGTTTGAGGAAATCTTTGGAGACATCGAGGGTGTAAATGTATATTTTGCACCGGGACGCGTGAATATGATAGGCGAACATACGGATTATAACGGCGGTCATGTTTTTCCGTGTGCGTTAACAATCGGAACATATGCGGCAGCAAGGAAAAGAGATGATGATAAGCTGCGTTTATATTCCATGAATTTTGATAAGCTGGGAGTAATAGAATCCTCTATTATAGACTTGAAACCGGAAAAGGAAGCTGAATGGACCAATTATCCCAAGGGAGTTATGTGGGCTTTTGAAAAAAGAGGTTTTAAGATGACTTGCGGATTGGATATAGTATTAAACGGAAATATTCCCAACGGTTCAGGACTCTCATCCTCTGCATCATTAGAGGTGCTTACAGGCTTCATTTTACGCGATTTGTTCGGCTTTGATGTAACAAACATAGATTTGGCGCTTATAGGACAGTATGCGGAAAATAATTTCAACGGCATGAATTGCGGAATAATGGATCAGTTTGCCTCCGCAATGGGAAAGAAGGATAACGCCATTTTCTTAAATACTGCCGACTTGTCTTATGAATATGCACCGCTTGTACTAGACGGTGCCAAGGTAGTTGTGACTAACAGTAAGGTAAAGCATAGTCTGGTAGATTCCGCATATAACACAAGGAGAAGTGAATGTGAACAGGCGCTTGAGGAACTTAAAACAGTAGTGGATATTAAAAGTCTTGGAGACCTTACGGAAGAGGAATTTGAAACTCACAAGTCCGCAATTAAGGATGAGGTAAGGATACGCAGAGCTAAACATGCAGTGTATGAAAACAGGAGAGCGGTCAGAGCGGTAGAAGCTCTTAAGAAAAATGATGTAAAACTTTTCGGGGAATTGATGAATGCGTCTCACGTTTCACTGCGTGATGATTACGAAGTATCCTGTGCTGAAGTTGATGTACTGGTGGAAGAAGCATGGAAAATTCCGGGTGTGATCGGTTCGCGTATTACAGGAGCAGGTTTTGGAGGCTGTACGGTAAGTATTGTAAAGGATGAAGCGATAGATGAATTTAAGGAAAAAATAGGAGCCGCATATAAAGAGCGTGTTGGAAAAGTGGCGGATTTCTATGTTGTAGAAATCGGAGATGGTCCGAGTAAATTATGATAGTGTAATTATGTAAGTGATTTTACTGCTGTTATAGTAATGATACGGAAATTGATCTGTAATAATTTAAAATGGAGGTAAACATGATTCAAAAAAATATCAGGAAATTAGTTCAATATGCTCTACTGACAGGCTTGATTGAAGAAGCTGATAAAACATATACTACCAATCGTCTCCTTGAGCTTTTCGGTTTAGATGAGTTGGAAGAAACTGACACAAGTGTCACAAATTCTGAATCAACAAAGAGTGGTGAAGACGTTACAATGTCTGTGGATGAATTGGAAACAGTCCTTTCGGAAATGATGGATTATGCATATGAACAGGGCATTATGACCGAGAACAGTATAGTATACCGTGACCTGTTTGATACTAAAATTATGGGTCTGCTGGTTCCGAGACCCAGTGAAGTGATTACAACATTTAAATCAAAATATGATAAAAGCCCGAAGGAAGCGACTGACTATTTTTACAAATTAAGTCAGGACACAGATTATATAAGGCGTTACCGTATTAAAAAAGACCAGAAATGGACAGCGCCTACCAAGTATGGGGATTTGGATATTACTATTAATTTATCCAAACCGGAGAAGGACCCTAAAGCGATTGCCGCAGCTAAAACCGCTAAGCAGAGCGGCTATCCCAAGTGCCTTCTGTGTATGGAAAATGAAGGCTATGCAGGCAGGGTTAATCATCCCGCAAGGCAGAATCACAGAATCATTCCTGTGACGATCAACGAAAGCAAATGGGGATTCCAGTATTCTCCGTATGTGTATTATAATGAGCATTGTATAGTTTTTAATTCCAAACATATTCCGATGAAAATAGAGCACGATACGTTTTGCAAACTCTTCGATTTTGTAAAACAGTTTCCGCACTATTTTGTAGGTTCCAATGCGGACCTGCCAATTGTCGGAGGCTCCATTTTAAGCCACGACCATTTCCAGGGCGGACACTATGAATTTGCAATGGCTAAAGCACCTATCGAGAGAGCGTTCACTGTCAAAGGCTTTGAAGATGTGGAGGCGGGAATTGTTAACTGGCCGATGTCCGTAATCCGTATTTCATCTGAAAATACCGATAGACTGATTGAGCTGGCAGATGTGATTCTTAATGCATGGAGAGGATATACCGATGAAGCTGCGTTCATCTTTGCGGAGACGGAGGGGGAGCCACATAACACAATTACTCCGATTGCCAGAAAACGCGGAGATAAATTTGAACTGGATCTGGTTCTGCGTAACAATATAACCACAGAGGAACATCCACTTGGAGTGTATCATCCTCACGCGGAACTTCATCATATCAAAAAAGAAAATATCGGTCTGATTGAAGTAATGGGACTTGCGGTATTGCCTGCCAGATTGAAAGATGAAATGGAGCAGCTTGCTGATGCCATACTTTCAGGTAAAGACATACGCCAGGATGAAGTGCTGGAAAAACATGCTGATTGGGTAGATGAATTTAAACCCAGATACTCTGATATAAATAAAGATAATATAATGGATATCCTGCATAAAGAAATAGGTGATGTTTTTATGAAGGTATTGGAGGATGCCGGTGTATATAAGAGAACTCCGCAGGGGCAGGAGGCGTTTGATAGATTTGTGGCGGCGTTGAATACATGACTATAATAAGATAAATAAGTGTGTATAGAAGACAGGAAGGTGCTCCTTAAAGCCTTTAATAGCTTTGGGAGCACCTTCTTTAGAAGACACGTAATTCTATTACGCAAAACAGATATGGATAATCTGTAGAGATACGGATATATATGGTAGTTTAAAACTATTCTGAAATGCTCATCATACTGCAAAGAAAAGTAAAGCAGTCTTTCTGTTGTTGTAAATTCATTTTTTGAAATAAGGAAATAAGCTTTTGATATTTTTTCAGATTAAAAATGCTGTCAGTGAGCAGAGAATCTGCATTTATCCGCTCGTTTGAAAGATATAGAATATAATCTGTAGATACATGAAAAAATTTAGATAAATCAATTAGTAATATAGCATCGGGTATGCTGATTCCGTTTTCAATTTTACTCAGCATAGTCTGGTTTGCGCCAAGATATTCACCAAGTACCCTCTGCGTTAACTTTTTTTCTAACCGCAATTCTTTTATTCTAGTATTCATTTGTAAATGTCCTTTCTTCAATTATAATCATTTTTTAGTAGAAAGATATTCTGATATTTAATAAACGTATTCCTGCAAGAATATTTATTAGCTGTAAGGCCTTTCTTATATTGAACAGGAAAACTCTTAGAAATGGCAAAAATTGTACTGAATTAAGCAAAATTTGTACTTGACAAATAATTTTGGAAGTATTTTGTTGATTAATATGGATTATTTGAGCTTTAAGTAGGTAAAAAGTATATTTTTTTACAAATATATACTTGTGTTGGATGAGTATTGTTGATGTGTTATACTATTGTCAAAAGGAGAACACAAAGATGAAAATTCTTCTGACTGCAATCAACGCCAAGTTCATACATTCCAATCCTGCCATATACAGTCTGCGTGCATATGCAGGTGAGAAATACAGACAAAACATAGAAATTGCGGAATATACAATAAATAATAAAACGGAAGAAATTCTTGCCGATATTTATAATAGGAAGCCTGATGTTATTGCATTTTCATGTTATATCTGGAATCGGGAAACGATAACCTCGCTTTTAGCAGAACTTCCTAAAGTATTGCCGGATGCAGATATCTGGCTTGGAGGACCTGAAGCATCATATGATGCGGAATATTTATTAAATAAATATTTCTCTCTGACCGGAGTAATGATTGGAGAGGGAGAAGAAACCTTTCAGGAGCTGGCTGAGTATTATTACACTGATGAACAAGAAATAGATGACCTTGCCGGTATACAGGGCATCGCATATCGTGTACCGTCTTCCACAGAGAATGAAATCTGTTTCACACCGCCAAGACAGCCTGCTGATATATCCAAACTCCCTTTCTTATATGATGACTTGGCTTCATTTGAAAACAGGATAATATATTATGAAAGCAGCCGCGGCTGCCCGTACAACTGCAGTTACTGTCTTTCTTCCATTGATAAAACGCTGCGTTTCAGGGATGTATCGGTTGTCAAAGAGGAACTTAAATTTTTTCTGGACAATAAGGTTAAGCAGGTAAAATTTGTAGACAGAACTTTTAACTGTAATAAAAAACATGCACTGGAAATATGGAAATTTTTGCTGAAAAATGACAATGGTGTCACAAATTTTCATTTTGAAATTGCAGCGGACATTATTAGTGACGAAGAGATAGATATACTTGCCCAAATGCGTCCGGGGTTTGTAAAGCTGGAGATAGGAGTGCAGACTGTTAATCCGGAAACACTTAAGGAAATCCGTCGAATAAGTGACATAAATAATATCCGTCAAACCGTTAATAAGATTGCGTCAAACCGCAATATACATATACACCTTGATCTGATAGCCGGATTACCTTATGAAGATTATGAGAGTTTCAGACATTCTTTTAATACTGTCTACGCAATGGAACCTGATGAACTTCAGCTTGGTTTTTTAAAGGTACTTAAAGGCTCTTATATGTGCGAAAAAGCAATGGATTATGAGTTGAAATATACCGATACTCCTCCCTATGAGGTTCTTTCCACCAGGTGGCTTTCATATGATAATATTTTAAGCCTCAAAAGAGTGGAAGAGATGTTGGAGCTTTATTATAACAGCAGCCAGTTTGAATATATCCTTCCTGTGCTTCAGACAGCTTTTGCAGATGCATTTGAAATGTATGAGAAACTTGCGGATTTTTATAGGGAAAAAGGTTATCTTCTTATGACTCCCTCAAGGAATTACCGCTATCAGGTACTGCTTGATTTTGCAATGAACACTGAGCTGTCATCCAGGGAAGAAATGCTTGGGCAGCTTTTGGTTTTTGATCTGTATTTAAGAGAGAATGTTAAGAGTAGACCGGAGTTTGCCAAAGACTTAACAAAGTATAAGCAGACTATTCGTGACTTTTATAAGCAGGAAGAAAATGAAAGAGTCTACCTTCCTGACTATTCAGATTATGATGGAAGGCAGCTTGCCAAGATGACGCATATTGAGATATTTGATTATCCCGTATGGGAAGATGATGTAAACAGGCGTATGAAAAGGCTTGCTTCACCCTGTATGGTGCTGTTTGATTATAAGGAACGAAATCCTATAACTTATGCGGCTAAATTTACGGTGATTAGTAATTTTTCAACCAAGGAGGAAACAACCGAATGAATAAAAATGCAAAAGCAATCCTTGACTTACTTGACGAACATTACGGCACGGACTATGTTTGTTATCTGCACCATGATAATGCCTGGCAGTTATTGATTGCAACAATACTCAGTGCCCAGTGTACCGATGCCAGAGTCAATATAGTGACACAGGATTTGTTCCGTAAATATACCAGCGTAGATGATTTTGCCAATGCAGATTTAAAAGAACTGGAGCAGGATATTCATTCCACCGGTTTTTATCATAATAAGGCCAAAAATATAATAGCCTGTTGTAAGGACTTACGTGATAAATTCGGAGGAGAAGTGCCAAGTTCGATAGAGGAGCTTACCTCACTTGCAGGAGTCGGACGCAAGACCGCCAATGTTATACGCGGGAATATTTTTCATGAACCAAGTGTAGTAGTTGATACCCATGTAAAAAGGATATCCAAGAAACTTGGACTCACCAAAGAAGATGACCCTGTCAAAGTTGAAATGGAACTTATGAAAGTTTTACCCAAAGACCATTGGATTCTCTGGAACATTCAGATAATTACACTGGGACGGCAGATTTGCAAAGCGCCTACTCCTAAGTGTGACGAATGTTTTCTGAAAGAGCAGTGTGCTGATTATAAGAAACGGAATAAGAAAGTTTCAGGTGCAGGAAAATAAAACATATATACAAAACATGACACAGGTGGTTTACATAATAAATATGTGCGGAGAAAATGAATGATAGATTCATATGTATGCCTGGATTTAGAGACTACAGGCTTAGATCCCAAGAGAGATAAAATCATAGAAATCGGAGCGATTAAAGTCAAAGACGGAGAAATCATTGGACAGATCGAGACCTTTGTTAATCCGCAGCGCCGCCTTGAAGAACGAATTGTGGAGCTGACGGGAATCCGGGATGAACAGCTTGATAATGCGCCGGAAATTACCGATATATTACCTGAGCTTATTGAGTTTGCCGGTGAAGATATATTGCTTGGGCACAGCGTATTGTTTGACTACTCTTTTATAAAAAAGGCGGCAATAAACCAGAGACTTAAATTTGAAAAGTTTGGAATAGATACGCTGAAAATAGCGCGAAAATTTCTTCCTGATTTAGAGAGTCGCAGCCTTGGGTTTCTATGCAATCATTTTGGAATTGAACATAGTGCGCATAGGGCGCTTACCGATGCAAAGGCGACTTCGCAGTTGTATCATAAGCTTGTTGAACTTTTTTATGACGGGCATGAAGATGATTTTAAACCGACACTACTGTCATATAATGCCAAAAGGGACACACCTGTTACCATACCGCAAAAAGAACAGTTATATAAATTGTTGGACAGGCATAGAATTAAAGTAGAGTATAATGTGGAAAAGCTTACCCGCAGTGAGGCAAGCCGTATTATTGCTCAGATTCTTGCAGAATACGGACGATAGTTTTTTGGGTTGCGGAAATTATCGATTCTGCAATCGGATAGAGCTCTCGGATTTTTTCCGGAGTATTTTCTTCTTTATAAATCTGGCAAAGCAGCTTATATGAACCACTTATATCGGTTCTGGTGGATACGGCAAATTCGAGGATTTCACGTGACTCGTTAGTATAGCCTTTTTTATATAAGTATTCAGCCCATTTATTCAGAGTTCTGGCAAGAACCGTATAGTTCTGGTCATAGCGTGACAAGAGATCGAGATTAGGTGCACCGTATTTCAATTTTAAATCGGTATTGCTTATACCGGTAAAGTTGACTATTGGAGATTCGCTTAAGTGATTCAGGGTTTCTTGATACTCGGCAATCTGCTCATCGTCCGGCAGTATGTGCATAGGAAGTTTTTCAAACGGTATTGTGATATATTCAAGGTCATCAAGAGGCTGCTTTTTGGTATTGTTTGCACGATGCTCTTTTTCCCAGAATTCCTGAATGGGGGCTTCGTCAATACTTTTTCGCTTGGAAAGTTTATAACTAAACCATAAAATAAAGATGATAAAACTTGCCAAAAAGGGAAATTTCATATATAATATCCTTTCAGTATAAGGGAGGTTTGTTTATATGTTTTCATGGCATAATAAAAAGTCCAGACAGATTATTTCAGCCATTATTGTTGCTATACTTATATTGGCGATGGTAGTACCGCTTTTGTTAAGTGTTGCGGTATAATCTGCGATAATATAACTGTAACAAACATAAGTTTAACATATTTTTGTTATCAAGGCAATTAAGTGAAATAGAAATGGAGCAGACATATAATATTATCGGAATATAAATGTAAGAAGTTGTTAGTCGTTGCAGTAGAAAGGTAAGAGGAATTATTATGGAAAAATTTTGGAAGCGTAGCCTTGTTACAGTTGTTATGTACAGCAGCATTTGTATATTTGGTATTACATTGAATGTAGATGCTAAAGGTAAGACGGAAGATAAAATTGAAGCAGGAATTTATGCGGATGATATAAATCTTGCAGGAATGACCGTTTCGGAAGCAAAGAGTGAAATACAGGCTTATGTGGATTCTTTTGCGGATATCGAGATAACCCTGCATGCAATAGATGACCAGACGATTACCGCTACGGCATCGGAGCTTGGTCTTGAGTGGAAGAATCAGGACATAGTTAATGAAGCGGTAGGCCTTGGCAAAAAAGGAAATATTGTTCAGTGTTATAAAGCACTTAAAGATTTAGAGCATTCTAATAAGGTATATGATATTGTATTTGAATTTGATAAAAGTTCAATTAAGACACTCATTGAAGAAAAAAGTGCCCAATATAACCATCCGGCAGTTGATACGTCACTTAAAAGGGAAAATGGTGTTTTTATAATTACTCAGGGACAGTCAGGTGTTGCGGTAGATATGGAAGCTTCTACAGATACGGTTTATAATTATCTTACCGGTGATTGGAACGGCGAGGCAGCAGATATTGACCTTATAGTAGAGATAGTTGAACCCAGGGGCAGCGAAGAAGAGCTTGCTCAGGTAAAAGATGTTCTTGGAACCTTTACTACAAATTACTCCACGTCAGGTACTTCCAGAAGTGCCAATGTAAGTAATGGATGCAGCTTGGTTGACGGAAGCACCTTGTATCCGGGTGATGAATTCTCCGCATATGAAGCGGTTTCTCCGTTTACGGAAGAGAACGGTTATTATATGGCCGGTTCATACCTGAACGGTCAGGTGGTGGATAGCCTTGGCGGCGGAATCTGTCAGGTGTCCACAACTTTATATAATGCGGTTCTTAAAGCAGAGCTTGAGGTTACACAGCGTTATAATCATTCTATGATTGTTACCTATGTTGATCCTTCTGCGGATGCGGCAATTGCTGAATCTTCAGGAAAAGATTTTAAGTTTGTGAATAATACGGATTATCCGATTTATATAGAAGGATATACTACCTCCGATAAGAACATTACTTTTACTATTTACGGAGTGGAAACACGAGACAGTAACAGAAAAGTAACTTATGAAAGTGTGGTTTTGGAGACGAATGTACCGGATACGGAAGTTATCTATACGAATGATTCATTGCCGGTAGGATATTGCTCCGTTCAGGCTGCTCATATAGGATATAAGGCACAGTTGTGGAAGGTAGTTACCGTTGACGGTGTAGAAGTAAGCAGGGAGCAGGTTAACAGCAGTTCATACAATAAGGCACCCAGAAGTGCCACGGTTGGAATTGCAACCGAAGACCCTAATGTATATAATACAATTATGGCAGCAGTGGCCAGCAATAGCATTGATCAGGTTAAAGCCGTAGCAGGTGCATATCAGGCAACCGCGGATGCAGCGGCGGCACAGGCGGCATTGGAAGCTGCAGCAGCCCAGGCGGCACAACAGCCGGCAGATGCGGCACAGCAGGTGGTAGATCCTGAACAGCTGGAAGTGGCTCCGGATGAATCGGCACCGTAAAATTTCACCCTATCGTAACAGGCGGGTTATACATGAGAATTGGTAAAATATCGGAAAATGTGCTTATACGTTCCGTTTTAAGAAAGATAAAGACGAAAAGAGAAGAAGTATTATGCGGCGCAGGTATAGGGATAGACTGCGCCGTTTTATCTTTTGATGATAATGTTGAAACTGTTATTTCCACTAACCCTGTAAGTGCACCAATTGATATGATAGGCAGCTATGGAATACATAGAGCATTAAATAACATAGCGGCGGCAGCAGCAGAGCCGGTCGCAGTCATGATTTCTGCAGTCCTTCCCGAAAATACTGAGGAAAAAGAACTTCAGGACATGATGAAGCAGGCGGAAACTATGGCGAGCCGGTTTAACGTACAGATAATAGGTGGGCATACGGAAGTGATGCCGGATATAAAGACACCTGTACTTACAGTCACCGGTATAGGGAAGCGCAGTAAAAGTAATCCACCGATCAATAAAAATGACACAAGTGTCATAAATATCGGGCAGGATGTAATAATCAGTAAATGGATAGGGCTTGAAGGAACGGTAAGGCTTGCCAGAGAGCATAAGGGCGAATTGATTACTCGCTATCCAACAGGAATGATAGACGATGCGGCGGAATTTGACCAATTTCTTTCTGTAGTACCGGAGGCCGCCATCGCCCTTAAGTCCGGCGTTTGCGGTATGCATGATGTTTCCTCCGGCGGAATATTTGCAGCGTTGTGGGAGATGGCGGATAGAGCAGGCGTTGGACTGGAAGTAGAGCTAAAGAAACTGCCGATAAGGCAGGAGACCATAGAGATTTGTGAATTCTATGATTTAAATCCTTACGAATTATTATCAGGAGGCAGCCTTCTGATGACGGCAGAAAACGGAACAGATTTGGTCATGGAACTTAAGAAAGCCGGAATTCCTGCAGTTATAGTCGGAAAGACAACGGCAGGAAACGACAGGGTAATCTTGAATGAAGAAGAGAGACGGTTTTTGGAACCGCCCAAGACCGATCAGATATATCAAATAAATAATGATAGAAATCAATGATAAGAACTCATTCAGGTATTCATAATATGAAAGGTAAGGGATAAATTTATGAGAGAAAAATTATTGGCAGTGATTGAAAAAAACAGCCGGATTGATCTTAAAGAGCTGGCAGTTATTCTGGGAGTCGAAGAAATCGATATTGTGAACGAAATGGCGGCACTTGAAAGCGAAGGTATTATCTGCGGTTACCATACCCTGATTGACTGGGAGAAGACTTCAATTGAAAAAGTTACCGCCTTAATCGAAGTAAGAGTTACTCCGCAGAGAGGGCAGGGCTTTGACAATATTGCTGAGCGCATCTACAAGTATCCGGAGGTTACTTCCGTGTATCTCATTTCCGGAGGCTATGATTTACTCGTAACGTTAGAGGGAAAGTCACTGAAACAGGTGTCCAATTTTGTAACCGACAAGCTCTCCACGTTGGAAACGGTGCTCAGTACGGCAACACATTTTATACTTAAAAAATATAAGGACCATGGAACCATTCTTGCAAAAAGCTATGAAGACACAAGAGAGAAGGTGACTCCATGAGAAATCCACTGTCAGATAAAGCAGTAGCTCTTAAACCATCAGGCATAAGAAAATTTTTTGATATAGTAAATGAAATGGATGATGTGATTTCCCTGAGTGTGGGTGAACCCGATTTTGACACGCCCTGGCATATAAGAGATGAGGGCATCTATTCCTTAGAAAAAGGCCGCACTTTTTATACATCAAATGCAGGCCTTAAGGAATTAAAAGAAGAGATTTGTAAATATATAAAAAGAAAGCAGGGAGTTGAATATAATCCGCAGAACGAAGTGTTTGTAACCGTAGGCGGTTCGGAAGGCATAGACGTAGCGATGCGCGCTATGTTAAATCCGGGTGATGAAGTGCTTATACCGCAGCCGAGTTTCGTATCATATGAGCCCTGTGCCGTACTTGCAGGCGGTGTTCCTGTTATAATCGAACTAAGTGAAGAAAATGAATTTCGTTTGACAGCACAGGAACTGGAAGCCGCAATTACAGATAAAACGAAGCTGCTCATACTTCCTTTCCCTAATAATCCCACCGGTGCGATTATGGAAAAAAAGGACCTGGAAGAGATAGCAGAGATAATAATAAAAAATGACATATATGTCATGTCTGATGAGATTTATTCCGAGCTTACATATAAGGATAAGCATGTTTCCATTGTGGAAATTCCCGGAATGCAGGAGAGGACAATACTTATAAACGGTTTTTCCAAGGCATATGCAATGACAGGCTGGCGTCTTGGTTATGCCTGCGGACCCCAGGTAATTATTGAGCAGATGTTAAAAATTCATCAGTTTGCCATTATGTGTGCACCTACCACCAGCCAGTATGCTGCAGTAGAGGCATTAAAAAACGGTGATGATGACGTAGCCGAAATGCGTGAGGCATACAACCAGAGGAGAAGATATCTGCTCTATGCATTTAAGGAAATGGGGCTTAAATGCTTTGAACCTTTTGGTGCATTTTATGTTTTCCCATGTATTAAAGAATTTGGTATGACAAGTGAAGAATTTGCAACAAGATTCCTTCAGGAGGAAAAGGTGGCAGCAGTACCGGGCACGGCATTCGGAGACTGCGGTGAAGGCTATCTGCGTATTTCCTATGCATATTCTTTGGAGAATCTTAAGATCGCAATGGGAAGGCTTGCGGATTTTGTAGAGAGACTTAGAAAAGAGAAATAGAGATGCATATTATTTTACATCAGCCGGAGATACCGGCCAATACCGGTAATATCGGAAGAACCTGTGTGGCAACCGGAACCGGTCTTCACCTTATTGAACCGTTAGGATTTCGTCTGGATGAAAAATCCATTAAACGCTCAGGTATGGATTATTGGGATAAGCTGGATGTGACAAGATACATGAATTATAATGAATTCCTAAGTAAGCATCCGGGAGCTAAAATCTGGATGGCTACCACCAAAGCCAAAAAAGTATATACCGAAGCAGATTTTGGCATAGACGATTTTATAATGTTCGGTAAGGAAAGTGCAGGCATACCTGAAGAGATTCTGGTAGAAAATGAAGAGACCTGTATACGGATTCCGATGCTGGATCAGATTCGTTCTCTCAACCTCTCCAACTCGGTTGCGATTGTACTCTACGAGGCGCTTAGACAGAACGATTTTGGCAGCATGCAGATGGAAGGAAATCTGCACAGACTTCACTGGAGAAAAGAAGGTTCTTAATCCTCATCATCAATATCCGATTTAGGCAGTGAGAAAATAAACTCTGTACCGACTCCTTCGGTGCTTATTACATTAATATGTTCACCATGGGACTGGATGATTTCTTTAGTAATAGAGAGACCAAGACCGGTCCCTTTTTTGTCCTTGCCGCGCGATATGTCCGATTTATAAAAACGGTCCCAGATAAACTTCAGATTGTCTTTTGGGATGCCGATACCGGAATCCTTGACACTCACGAAGACCTTATTATGTTTTTCCGTAGTTTCAAGTTTGATTATTGAATCGTTATGGCTGAACTTGATTGCATTATCAAGAAGATTATAAAGAACCTGCTGAATTTTTCCCATGTCGGCAGTTACATACATCTCTTCACCGGTGAGTACAAGCTCAATGGCAATCTTTTTCATTCTGCAAGTACCCTCAAATGATGCTGCAACATTGCGGATTATAACATTGATATCAAAGTCGGTTTTATCTAACAGAAGTCCCTTGGTATTTAGATTATTTAATGTCAGAAGGCTGTTGGTAAGTTTGGCAAGACGCTCCGTTTCATTTAAAACAATAGTCAGATATTTTTCATGCATCTCTACCGGAATAGTACCGTCAATCATAGCTTCCAGATAACCCTTGATGGAAGTCAACGGGGAGCGGAAATCATGGGAGACATTTGCTACAAATTTCTTCTGGTCGTCTTCTGCACGGGCAATTTCGCTTGCCATATAAGAAAGCGTAGCCGCAAGATAACCCATTTCATCCACACTCTCCACAGAAAATTCATAATGCATATTGCCGCTTGCATATTGCTCGGTAGCTTCCGTAATTTTGCGAAGAGGTACATATACCATCTCGGTGAAAAAGATTAATATTATCAAAGACAGCAGAAAAAGAATAACTAACATAATATAAGAAATATTAAGCAGATTGTCGGATGAAGCCCTTAAGCTGCTTATAGGCGTATGAATGACAACATAACCTTTTACCTTAAAATCAGAAGTAATCGGTGCAAAAACACTGAGCGTATCCTCATCAAAAGTACCGAAGAAATCTCCAATGGTATAATAGGAGCCTTCGGTTATTGTAGGATTAAAATTTTCAATTACCACTTCGTTTTCCAGATTCATAGGAGAGGAAGAGTCAAGTATCATACGGCCTGAAGGGTTGATGATCCAGATAGAAGCATTCATATAAGTATCAAGGGCATCCAACTGACTTTTAACAGCCTCCAAGGTTGTCTCACTGTTGTAAAGGTCAGAAGCATAGGTGTTGGCAATCAGAGTTGCTTCTCTATAAAGTGAATCCGCTTTTTCTTTTTTAAGATGATCAAAGGTCATGCTGGATACAAAAGTAGCAACGACAATAAACCCAAAAAAACCAAAAATTATATATGCAAATATTAATTTCAGATACAAAGTCTTTCTCATTTTATATCAATATCCTTCCGATACTGCAATGTCTGGGCAAAACGACTCAATTCGTTTTATACTCTTGTTTCAAATTTATATCCGATTCCCCATATGGTTGCAATCCGCCACTTTTCATGATCGTTAATTTTTTCACGAAGTCTCTTAATATGCACGTCAACAGTTCGTGTATCGCCTATATACTCATAGCCCCAGAGCTGGTCAAGCAGCTGCTCCCTTGTAAAAACATGATTGGGTGAAGATGCCAGAAAATATAACAGCTCAAGTTCCTTAGGCGGCATTTCTATAGTCTTACCCATATAGATGACGGAATAATTCGTCTGATTAATAATAAGGTCGGGATATTCCACACACTTTACATCGGAATCAGGCTGTGCTGAAACTACAGGTTTATATCGGCGCAGAACAGCTTTAACTCTTGCAACAAGCTCTTTAGAGTCAAAAGGTTTTTCCATATAATCATCGGCACCCAGTTCCAAACCAAGCACTTTGTCAAAAACCTCACCCTTGGCGGAAAGCATTATTATGGGCGTGGTAGACTTGGAGCGAACTTCCCTGCATACCTGATAACCATCTATGCCTGGTAGCATCAGATCAAGCAGTATCAGATTAGGTTCAAAACTTTCAACTGCGGTGAGTGCTGACTCGCCATCATTTACGATCATCGTCTCGAAACATTCTTTGGTGAGATATAGGGAGATTAATTCGGCAATGTTATTGTCGTCATCAACAATTAATATTTTCTGTTTGCTGACCATTTGAAAACAGCCTCCTTTTTATTTGAATTCTGCAATAGTAACACCTGCGTCACCTTCACCGTATTCACCCATGCGATAATTTTTTACATAACTGCATCGGCGAAGATGATTCTGCACTGCCTTGCGCAATGCTCCGGTACCCTTTCCGTGGACAATACGTACACTTGTAAGATGCGCCAGATAAGCATCATCAAGATATTTATCCAATTCCGAAAGTGCCTCGTCTACTGTTTTGCCCAGGAGATTTATTTCGGTTGAAATTGAATAGGATTTTGACATTTTAAGTTTTCCGGATGAGGTACGCTGCATAGCTCCGGAAGTTGTCACCGTCTCTTCATCCAGCAGTACCAAATCGTCCAAAGATACCTGGGAACGTATAATTCCGCACTGTACAAATAATTTATTGTTTTTATCGGGAAGTGAGCTTACGGTTCCTTTAAGTCCCATTGAAACCACCTTGACTGAATCTCCCAGCTTAAGCTGATTTGGCTTAAGGAGTTTATGTGTCGGTTTATCCGCAGCGGTCGAGAGTTTTGAATTTTTTTCCGAAATTTTATCCCGTACTTTTTGTCTGGACTTCTCTAAATCTTTCATTGATAAAGAAGAGTCGGCTTTGCGGAAGGTACGAATTGTTTCGTCCGCAACATCTTTTGCATCCTGAAGTATCTGCCTTGCTTCCTCATTGGCTTCACGTATGATTCGTTCTCTGGACTGATCGATTTTCTCCTGTTTGGATTCAAGACGCTCTTTCAGGGATTTAATTTCATTTTTATAAGAGGCAATTTCCTGCCGTTCTTTTTCAATAGTTATACGGCTCTCTTCTAAATCGGTTAATAAATCTTCAAAACTTTCCTTATCCTCGGTGATATGCTTTTTGGCATCTTCAATTATATAGTTAGGCAGGCCTAACTTAAATGAAATTGCAAAAGCATTACTTTTTCCGGGAATACCTATCAAAAGTCTGTATGTCGGGCGCAGTGTTTCAACATCAAATTCACAACAGGCATTTTCAACAAAGTCTGTAGAAAGCGCATATACTTTTAACTCACTGTAATGAGTAGTCGCCATGGTGCGTATGCCCCTGTTATGCAGATAATCCAGAATGGATATAGCCAATGCCGCGCCTTCCGTAGGGTCGGTACCCGCACCCAGCTCGTCAAAGAGACATAGTGAGTCGGTATCCGCATTCTGCAGAATGGAGACTATAGATGTCATATGTGAGGAAAAAGTAGAAAGATTCTGCTCAATGCTCTGTTCGTCGCCTATGTCTGCATAAACTTCCGTAAAAATAGATAATTCCGAACGGTCAAGTGCAGGTATATGAAGTCCCGCCTGTCCCATCAGTGTAAGCAGACCGACTGTTTTCAAAGAAACCGTTTTGCCCCCGGTATTAGGTCCGGTAATTACCAGTAAGTCAAAATCGGTACCAAGCTCTATATCAATAGGCACCACTTTTTTCTTATCCAGAAGAGGATGACGACCTTTGCGGAGACGTATATGGTGCTCGGTATTAAATACAGGCATGGTAGCATTCTCATTCATAGCGAGAGATGCTTTTGCAAAAATAAAATCCAGCGTAGTCATGAGTCTCTGGTTGGATGCAAGCGCTTCAGTGTGCTCACCTGCGCGGGAACTTAAGTCTGCCAGAATAACTTCGATTTCTTCCTGCTCTTTTATGGAAAGTTCTTTTAATTCATTATTAAGAGAAACTACTGCCGCAGGCTCAATGAAAAAAGTAGAACCGGTAGAGGACTGGTCATGTATCATACCCGGAACCTGCCCCTTGTGCTCAGCCTTGACAGGAATACAATAACGATTGTTACGCATTGTGACCACCGCATCCTGCAGATAGGTACGGTAAGAACCGTTGACCATAGACGAAAGCTGGGAATGAATTTTATCATTGGTAAGTGCCATGCTTCGTCTTATATGCTTAAGCGTCGGACTGGCATCATCGGCAATTTCCTCTTCGGACAGGATACATCTGCGGATTTCATTTGCAACCTGTGTAAGCGGTTCCAAGGCATTGAAATATTCATCCAGTGAATCGGAAGGAGTATCCTCCCTGTCGTGCCGCCCGTATGTTTTGATCCTGTTTACGTTCTCAAGCATGGACGCGATATTTAAAAGTTCCGTAATAGAGAGTGTACTTCCGACCTCAAGTGAGCGTATGCTGAAACTTAAGTCTTTGTTGCCGCCGAATGAGGTTGAACCTTTTTTAAAAAGACGGCTTAAAGCATCGGATGTTTCCGTCTGTGCATAACGAATCTGCTCAATATCGGTCATGGGTTCAAGCTCCCTGCAAAGCTTTTTACCGGGCTCGGAAGTCGCTTTATCGGTCAGCTGTTCTATTATTTTGTTATATTCCAAAACACGTAATACTTTATTATTCATTATCAACCTCATGGTGTTGCTATTTATTCAATAATAGTTTTATTTATTTTTATAAATTGAATAAAAACTATCTAATCATTTTAATTATATCATAAAAGATGCAGGTTTATCTGTTAAATATAATATCATAAAGGTTGTAAATTTACTATGAAAAAGATATACTTAAGGCATATGTATTGCAATTTGTGGAAAGGTATGGTTATTTTTTTCTATGGATGATAATGACGTTAAGGCGGGTATGCAGTCAGATTTTTTACGTGAAAGAATAAAACAAAAACCAATAAACCGGAAAAAACTTTTACGCAGGACCATAATTACTGCTGCTATGGCAGTTCTTTTCGGTATTGTTGCGAGTCTTACCTTTTTACTGTTAGAACCTGTTATTAATAACTGGTTATATCCTGAGGAAGAACCGCAAGAGGTACAGTTTCCCGAGGAAAGTCCGATTGATGAAATGAATCCTGAGGATATGCTGACCGAAGAAATGGTAGAAGGAGAGTCTGTGCCACCCGAACTTGAGGAGGAGCAGATAGAAGAACTTCTTTCACAGGTCACATTCGGAGTGGAAGAATACCAGACGGTATATGATGAGCTCGCATCAATGGCCAGAGATATTGGACGTTCTCTTGTGACGGTTACCGGAGTTACTTCCGATGTGGACTGGTTTAACAATACTTATGAAAATGAAGCAACAGCATCAGGAATCATCCTTGCCGATAATGGTCAGGAACTGCTGATGTTAGTGAGTATGAATAATATAACCGATGCGGAAAGAATTGTCGTTACATTTTGTGACAGGACCCAGATGGAAGCAGAACTGATACAAAGGGATTCGGCGACAGGTCTTGCGATACTCTCGGTACCGCTTATTAAAATAGCAAAAGAAACTATGGATGCTATTGATATGGCGAATCTGGGAAGTTCTGCCATAAGCAATCTTGCCGGAACACCTGTAATGGCTCTGGGAAGCCCGATGGGGACAAGCGGATCAGTATGCTACGGCTTCATTACATCCGTCGGAGTGACATTAGACCACGCGGATTCCACATACAGACTTATGACTACCGATATTTATGCAAGCCGGAATGCCTCCGGGGTATTGGTCAATTTAAAAGGCAATATAATAGGAATTATTGATAATTCTTATAATAGCGAGGATAAGGGGAACCTGCTTTCCGCTTATGGGATTTCCGAATTGAAGAGGACTATTACTAAAATGTCCAACAAGCAGGAAAGAGCATATCTGGGAATTCATGGAACGGATGTACCTGCGGAAGCCAGTTTGGAATCAGGCGTACCGGAAGGCGCCTATATTAAAGAAATTGAGATGGATTCCCCGGCTATGACAGCAGGGATTCAGAGTGGAGATGTTATCACAATGGCAGGAAATGTTGAGATAACAAGTTATAGTGAATTGCTGAATGTACTTTATAGTGCCGAACCGGAGAATGTTATTTCGCTTACGATAATGCGTCAGGGAATGGACGGTTATCAGAGCATGAGGGTTGCGGTTACTTTGGGGACGGTAGAATGAAAAATTAATTAAGAAAGGAACAGAAAATTATCATGAAATATATAAAGGATTATAAAGAGGGAGACAGGGTTTCGGATATTTATTTGTGTAAGCATAAACAAGCAGCGGTAACCAAGAATGGGAAACCGTACTATAATGTAATTTTACAGGACAAGACAGGAACTATGGATGCCAAAGTATGGGAGCCAAATAATGCCGGAATTGAGGAATTTGATGCCTTGGATTACATAGAGGTATTTGGCGATGTCAATAATTTTCAAGGGGCATTACAGCTTAGCGTAAAAAGAATCCGCCTTTGTCATGAAGGAGAATATGACCCTGCCAACTATCTTCCGGTCAGCAGTAAAAATATTGATGAGATGATGAAAGAATTGCTGGGCTTTATCAATAGTATTGAAAATCGTTATCTCAAAGAACTTTTACAGGCATTTTTTGTTAAGGATGAAAAGTTTGTAACCGCGTTTCGTAAATCTTCAGCAGCTAAAACCGTGCATCATGGTTTTGTTGGCGGACTGCTTGAGCATACCTTAAGCGTAACAAAAATGTGCGATTACTATTGCAGCCAGTATCCGCTTTTAAAAAGAGACCTGTTAATAAGTGCTGCAATCTGCCATGATATAGGGAAGACCAAAGAGCTATCTCTTTTCCCGGAAAACGATTATACCAATGACGGACAGTTTCTGGGTCATATTATAATCGGAACGGAAATGGTAGGAGAAAAGATACGTGGAATTGAAGGCTTCCCTGAGTTTCTGGCAAGTGAGTTAAAGCATTGTATCTTATCCCATCATGGGGAGTATGAATTCGGTTCACCTAAGAAACCGGCAATTATGGAAGCTGTCGCTTTGTGCTTTGCAGATAATACTGATGCAAAGATGCAGACCTTTACTGAACTTTTGAATGCTTCAACAAGCAGTGACTGGCTTGGATATAATAGATTGTTTGAATCAAATGTTATAGCATCTAGATTAGAATAAATTGAAAATCGAAGATTATTTCAAAAGACGAACTTTGTTCGTCTGCGAGTTTGATCTGACGCTCAAACATCGCAGGTTATGGGATATGGTGGGGATTGGAACTATGGAATACCGGAAAAATGATATAGTGACAGTGCAGATTGATGATATCGGAACTGACGGTGAGGGAATCGGGAAGATAGACGGATATACACTCTTTGTCAAGGATGCGGTTATTGGTGATGTCGTTGAAGCAAAAATCACTAAGGTAAAAAAGAATTATGGTTATGCAAGAGTAGAGAAGGTGATAACACCTTCTTCTTTTCGTGTGGAGCCCCGCTGTGCATTCCACAGACAATGCGGTGGCTGCCAGATACAGGCGATGAGCTATGAAAGGCAGCTGATCTTTAAACAGGATAAAATAAAGAATAATTTGATTCGGATAGGCGGATTTTCGGAAGAATTTGTGGACAAAGTTATGGAGCCGATAGTTGGTATGGATGAACCCTGGCATTATCGCAACAAGGCACAGTATCCGGTTGGATATGATAAAAACGGAAAGCTTGTGACAGGTTTCTATGCAGGGAGAACGCACGATATTATTCCCAATACCGACTGTGCGCTGGGTGCACCTGAGAATAAGTTGATTCTCGAAGCGGTGCTTGCGTATATGGAAGAAAATCATGTCACGGCATATAGGGAGAATACCGGGGAAGGCCTGGTGCGGCATATATTGATAAGGACAGGCTTTGCATCCGGTGAAATTATGGTGTGCCTTGTAATCAATGGAAGAAAGCTGCCGGCGGAAAAGGAATTGATTGATAAGCTTATTGTGATAGATTTTGGTGGGGAGAGAATTCTTGTAGAAAAACGGATAAAAAGTATTTCGATTAGTATTAATACGGAACGTACTAATGTAATTATGGGAAAAGAAGTACGTACTCTTTGGGGCAGCAGTTATATAGAGGACAGCATACAGGGTGTAACATTTCGTATTTCCCCGCTGTCCTTTTACCAGGTCAATCCAATACAGACTGAGAAATTGTATAACCTTGCACTGGAGTATGCGGGGCTTACAGGTAAGGAAACGGTGTGGGATTTGTATTGTGGAATTGGCACGATTTCTCTTTTTCTTGCTAAGGCTGCAAAGCATGTTTATGGTGTTGAGGTTATTCCGCAGGCAATTGAAGATGCCAGAGAAAATGCCCGCATAAATGGGATTGATAATGTGGAATTTTTTGCGGGTGAGGCTGAAGAAATTTTGCCGGAGAAGTATGAAAAGGAAGGGATATATGCGGATGTTATTGTAGTGGACCCACCAAGGAAAGGCTGCGATGTTAAATGTTTGGAAACAATGCTTGTGATGAAGCCGGAGAGGATTGTGTATGTTAGCTGCGATTCGGCAACGTTGGCAAGGGATTTGCGGGTGCTGGTGGATGGAGGGTATGAAGTGGAAAGGGTGCGAGGAGTTGACCAGTTTGGTCAAAGCGTACATGTTGAAACGACGGTCATGATGCAAAAGAGAGGTGCTGGTCCAGCACATTAAAGAAAGTACAAAACAAAAAGAAAACAAGAAACAGGGAAAAGACATTAGGGTGCCATCATTTAGGAGGTGATGAATCTGATGATGTCTTTTTTGATGTCGTTTATGCAACTTATTACAGTTAAATTACCATTTTTTACAATTATGATGATTTAGGGAAAATGCGTGGTATAGTCATGGTAGGGAGATGAAACAGATATTGGAATTTGACAGTTGAATAGTTATACTTATTCCTTTTATATTTGAAATTAAGAATCGAAATCTCCATTGCCCGCCCAAGACATATTGAGACGGTTATAGCGCTTTCTAGGAAATCTTTGTATACAAAAATAAGCATGGGGATTTTATCTTTTAAGTAATTTTGTAAGATTAAAGCCACTATATTGGATATAACATCATATTAATGCGGTAAAAAGCGGGGCAGAAGTTTTTTTGCCCTGCTTTTTGTATGGAAAAAATACATAGACTTATAGAGAATAAATTTTAAAAATTATATTCAAAAATAAATATAAATAAATTTTTATAAATAAAAATATATATTATAGTTGATATTTTATAAAGCACGCGTTATAATAAAAATAAAACAGTTGAAGAGGAGGAATTAGCACTGTATCAATGGATAATAAAGTAAGAAATGATATAAAAGCACTACTTGCAAAGCACGGGCGAACGTTAACCAGTGTTGTACAAGAAATGAATAATCGACATCCGAATAATAAAACTACGATTCAAAATGTCTCTAATAAATTATCAAGGGGTACAATTAAATATTCAGAGGTCATTGAAATTGCAGAGATAGTCGGGTGTCAAATTGCATGGAAGAGACCTGACTCTTCTGGATGATTTGTAATTAGGGTGAACTGATAATAGGCTTCTAAGCTACAGAAAGGAGTTATATGCTTAAAGAAATATCGATAGAAATTATACGAAAATGTCCGAATCTTTGTTTGCATTGTTCTTCTATGGCGCATAAACAATGCGGAGAAATCTTACCATATGATAAATTTAAGGAAGTTGTTTCAGATGCAGAACAGTTGGGTGCAAAAATAATTTGTTTATCAGGCGGGGAACCTTTTTTGCACAGTTCGATTGTGAATATGGTTAAGTATGTGAAGGAAAAGGGATTAGAGTGCTATGTTTATACAAGCGGCATTGTGCTGGATGAATTTGAAAATCCGACTTCCTTATCTGAAAATGTTTTGGCTGAAATATCCGGGTATGTCACAAAACTTATTTTTAATATTGAGGCAGGCACGGAGCATACATATGACAAAATAATGGGAACTAGGGATTGCTTTGGCAAAATGCAGCGGTCTGTATTATATGCAGCAGAGGCTGGAATACATACAGAAGCCCATTTTGTCCCTATGAATATTAACGTAGATGAAATTGATGAAGTTGTTGCACTGTGTAAGAAGTTACATATTTGCAAACTAAGTTTTTTGCGCCTTGTATTGCACGGCAGGGCTAAGCAGAATAAAGAGGAGCTTGAACTATCCGAAGACAAATATTTGGAACTGAAAAATCATCTACAGAAGATACGGGAGAAGTTGGATATGGAAATCCGTGTGGGAGTTCCTCTGTCATTTGATACATCATGCTGTAAATGTGAAGCGGCGAAGGGTAAGCTGAATATTAAATATGACGGATATGTTTTTCCGTGCGAAGTGTTTAAAAATAACAGCATGGAAAAAAGTTTAAGCGAAGTAAGACCGGACAATATATATCAAAGAACACTGTCTGATATTTATAATTATTCGGAATATTTAAATGTTGTCAGAAAATTGTCGGACAGATTTTCTGACAGATGCGAAACCTGTGTCGGGCAATACTTAATTACATATGAAAAAGGAGGACGATAGTGAGTAACCAAGATTACAAAATATTAGATCAATGTACAAAAAAATCAGCAATCGATTTATTTAATGCGGAAGGTGAAAAATGCGAACATCCGATGGACAAGGATGTGATAGCGGCATTGCGTGAACTGAAAAATTTAATAGGGGATAGTGATGATGATTATGAGATTTTCCGCTATCGGGATGAGGCCGATAAGTTGTGGATTATGCTTTTGGAGAAGGCGATAAAATGCCTGCGATATTATGATGAGCGTGAACCGTTTAAAGATAAAAGTGAGGATAAAAAACCGAAAGCCTATGGCATTGAAGATATAAAAGATTATTACGAAAAGTATGGTGAATTTGAACGGGTACTCTATGGTTCCAGTCGCTATTATCGGGATCATGTGATTCATGTATTGCGGACTTGGCTTTCGGGTATAGGACTGTTGACTAAAAATAAAGGGAAATACCTTAAAAAGATAGAAATCAAGGAGAAAAATACCAGTCCGAACATAAATAACGTAGAAAAAATAAGTATGTGGACGATTATTGCTTTGACACATGATCTTGGATATCCGCTTGAAAAAGCGAAAGGTATTATTGGCGTTACGCAGAATATGCTGGCAACGTTTATTACTAATCCGGATGTATCGGTTGATTTTGCATTTCATGGCGTGCAGAATTATATGAATGATTATATTGTCCGCTTAATGAGTTCAAAAATGGAAGAAAGTAAATTACCTGCGCATAGATATATGGATGATAATGATGAAAAGAAGAAAGAAAAGGAGAAGAAATATTATGTTGCCAGACTACAGTCGAAATACTATTTTAAATTTCAAAAGTCTCTCGAACGAAATAGTCATGGCATTCTCAGCACACTGATTATTTATAAGTTGCTTACATATTTTCTGGAATCAGACTACAGCGTAAATGAAGACTATTATTTTAATGAGGAGGAATGTCGACAATTTTATGTCCGGCGTGAAATCCTGCGGGCAATCGCATCTCATACATGTAATGAGGTGTACCAGATGTATATGGGTTCCTTTTCTTTCCTGTTGAGAATTTGTGATGATACGCAGGAGTGGGGGAGAAAAAATATTTCGGAATTGTATGTTAAATCAAAGCAGAAATATGAATTAAAAGATATAGGCATTGTTTTCGGGGATAGTGATCAGGGAAATACTTGTACCGTTCAGGAAGAAATAACTGTGCAGGACAGAGAAGATACAGTTAGTCTGATACATAGATTTCGTGAACAGGCGCTAGTTTATGTTACGATTTTCAGAGATGGACAGGATACGAGCCGACGGGATTTTTCGTTTGAACGCATTCTTACTATAAAAACAGATGATAATGTAGAAATTAAGATATCACTGAGTGTTGATAAAGAAAAGGCTTCGCAATTAATCGGAGAGTTGAAATATACATCGGATGAGGATAAAAATAGCGCATTTGGACAAAAATTTTATCAAGCTCTTGCCAAGGATTGCCAATGGGAAATTTGCGACAATAAAGGAAATATATTATTACAAAGTGGAACAGATATAAAAGAAGATAAGGAACTGGCAAGCGCAGCAACCTGGGAAAAAGGAAAATTTACTATTTTGCTGATGAATTGATTATGAAAAATATTTTTTTTTCTGCCACGGCACAATCCAAAACAATAGTGACCGATTATACGGTCGAAATATATGCAGCAACGCCAAGCCAATGTATTGAATTTGAAAATAAGATATATTTTAGCCGATTGTGCGAAACCGGTTGTAAAAACTTCAACTGCAAGTGGGCATGTCCGCCCAATGCGCCTACCTTTTCTACGATTGCTTTGCCATGGTCCGAACTGTATATCATATATATGCGTATGCCGATGTGTGCGTTTGCGGGAATTAAAAATGAATATCTGCGAATAAAAGCGGCTAATTCCATGTTAAAATCAAGAGCAGATAAATACATGAGAAAACTCGCTGAGAAATATGGGAAATACATATCGACTGGTAGCTGTAGACTTTGCAAACCCTGTAAATTTAAAGAGGGAAAGCCTTGTGCGCATCCATCGGTTATGGCATACAGTTTTGAAGCGTTGGGGATTGATGTCGGAGCACTTATAAATAAATATTCTGATTATCCCTTGCTTTGGTATCGGAAAAGGAATCTTCCAGACTATACTTCCGTAGTCTGTGGACTATTGACAAATGAGAAAATCGCTTTAGAAGAATTAAAATGGCAATATTTTAATATAATACGATAAGTATAATTAGTGTGTGCTGATTAAGCCATTGTCAAGCTTAACCAAGAAGATGTTACCCCTAAAATTATTGTGTCTTTATTCTGACACAGATGGACTAAGATGTCAACAGGTAGCCTGATTTTTCTGTTATGGTTTTATCAGATAATGTATGAAGGTAATATCGGGGCTTCGAAGTAGATGCATAGCTAGTCAATTATCTGTTTCCAAAGCAAGGCATAATAATCAGGATGCAGTATGCCTATTAACAGGTCACATAGGAACCAATGCATCATCATTTTATGAATCCCATAGCTTAACGGTAAGCTGAGGGTTGTGCATCTTTATTGCCACCCAAGGCATGTTGAAATGGTATGTTTATTGTTCAAACTAAACGTTTAGCATATTAATGAGAAAAAAGGGTTGTAAAAGCAATCCTTTTTTATTTTTGAAAATAAAAAGTACATATAAATGAGAAAATTCCGCATATATATGTTGATTTTTAACAAAAATTGTATATACTAGAAAGTAGAAAAGAAGATGAGGTAGAAATTATGTTAATACAATTTAATTTTAAAAATTTTAGATCATTTAGAGAAGAGGCTACTTTGGATTTATCCGCAGCAAGGATGACAGAGTTTTCGGATAGAGTAGTACATGTTGGCAGTGAAAAGATTTTATCGGTTGCTGCCATATATGGAGCAAATGCCAGCGGTAAGTCTAATATTTATGATGCATTTGGATATATGTCAGATTACGTTGTCGATTCATTCAAGTATGGTGATGAAGAAGAACGGTTTGAAGAGTTCAGACCAACCCCATTTTTGTTTGATTCCGTATCAGCAAATGCAGAATCCAGTTTTGAAGTGTATTTTTCATTGCCTGAAGATAAGTCGGAAAGAACTTACAATTATGGATTCTGTATCGACAAAGAAGGCGTTACAGAAGAGTGGCTCAATGCTAAGGCAAAGTCTGCAAGAAAGTATAGCACAGTATTTTATCGCGGAACTTCCGATGAAGAATTAGATTTATCCGGATTTCCAAAGGATAGCAGAGATAATATTCAGGTTGCGCTCGAAAAGCAGGTACTTATTATTTCTTTGGGTGCAAAATTGAAAATTGGTAAGTGCAAAGCGATCAGAGAATGGTTTCTTGCGAATGAGTTTGCAAACTTTGGTGATCCGTTTACAAACTACTTTATGTCACGGAGATTGCCAAAGGGATTTGTGGAAAACAAGGATATTCAGCAGAAAGTTGTGGAATACTTTGCTTCTTTTGATGAGCATATAAAAGATTTTAGGATTGAGAAAGTTCCTCATGACGGAGAGACAAAAGAGGATACCTTTAAAATCAGTGCACTTCACAAAATGATTGATTCTGATGAAATGGCAGAAATTCCTTTAGGGTTAGAATCTGCCGGTACATTGAAAATGTTTGCGTTGTATCCGGAATTGCAGGAAGTGTTAGAAAAAGGGAGTGTATTCTTCATTGATGAATTGAATGCCCGTTTGCATCCATTACTTGTTAGGAATTTCCTGCTTACCTTTTTAAATCCGGAAGTCAATAAAAATCATGCACAGCTTGTATTTACAACCCATGACACATGGCAGTTATCTAACCAGTT
>JAFLTG010000120.1 GCA_022510545.1 Lachnospiraceae bacterium
CGGCCTGACTCCGACGCCTCTCCATCCGTCCCCCGCCGCACACAAATTTCAATTTGCGTATTAAGTTAAGAAAAGCACCCTTATGCAAGAGTGCTTCAACATACTTAAAATATATTCAGGTTCAAAATAATTGCTATCAGCATAAATCCTACGGCCAGCCCTGTCGTAATCTTGACAAGTTTACCTTCCATAGAACGCCCCTTATTCTTTCCCCAATATGTTTCAGCCGCACCGCTGATGGATCCGAGTCCTGCGGACTTACCTTCCTGCATCAATACCAGTACAACAAGTGCAATACAAATAATTATATATATAATAGTTAGTACAATTCTTAACGCTCCCATATAAAAATATACTCCTTTCTCAATATCAAGCAGATTTTAGTTTACCATATAAATGCCATAAACGCAAGATATATTTTGAAAAATGTTGGTAAATGTTACTATAATTCAAATTCCAGAGAAGCAAACATATCTTCATTCCGGAAATTTGTGCTTTGGTAGTTCATTAAAAATGCTTTCATCTCGGTATGGCGCTCTCCCATATCCTCCAGTATAGCATCAATATTGTCTTCCGTAATACAGTCTGTATCCAAGAGAAGTTGATAATACGGCTTTTCATCGCCATGTTCCTCCAGAACTACTTTCCATGTTTCTTCAGATTCACTTCCCTTTGTATGGGATTTAAGATAAGTTATCAGTATATTTTTAACTGAAGATTTAAGTTCGATATCATTCATAAGCCGCAGCATCGCAAGTCTTACCTTAAAGCGTCTCTTCTGCTCTATATAATAATCCAGATTGTTTTCCCTGCTGCCGTAATCCTCTTCACCGCATAAAAGCATCTTGGAGAAGCCCTCGGTATCCTCCTGTTCCATAAGGGCAAGCATCCTTGCATCCCACTGTTCTATCCAGTCCGGACTGCCTGCCGTTTCGGCATCGAATAAATAAAAGGCATCAAGTCTTGTCATAGCCGCTGCAAGCAGATATGAAATACTCTCATCCGATTTATCTGTTTCTATGCTCGTCTCATTTTTAACATCTTCAACCGGTTCAGTTCTTTCTTTTTTTTCTACGGTTATGGTTATAACCCGGCATAGCTTTTCACAATCTTTTAATATTCCCTGCCCTATTTCCAGCTTCTTTCGCGGCAGTGCAAGTTTCTCAAGATTACGGCAGGATGCGAAGGCCCAGTCCTGTATTACGCATACAGACTGCGGCAGCGTTACTTCCTTAAGCTCTCTTGCTGCGAGAAAAGCCTTTTTACCGATAACGGTAATCGGTATGCCTTCAATATTGACCGGTATAGTCAATGCGATATCTCTTCCACGGTATTCGGTTATCATAATATGGTCCTCTATTACCCTATATTGCAAGGTGCCATATTCAGTGCTTAATTCTTGTATTTTCATAATATTGCAGTCATGCCTTTATATTTCTCGTTTACAAGCTTAGTCACAGCCTTCATATTTCTTGTTTACAGGCTTAGTCACAGCCTTTATATTTCCAATTTACAGTTCCAGTCGTGCAATCTCTTCCATAATAGTATCACCGCGTTCCGAAACCATAAGTTCTTCATTGTGACGCTTATATTCATCACAGCCATACATACCGATGAATTTCGCGCTGTCTTTATTGACCGTACATTCGGTAAGCAGGATAAGCATCTCATTTCCGGTGCCAAAAGTATCCTCCACAAAAGTAAACAGATAGTGAAGCTTCATTTTAATATCCTGCGTTTCACTCTTGTATGCGGCAGCCTCATCATCATAGCGTGCTTTTAAGAACTTTAACACATCATCGGCATCATCTATCTCCTCTTGCTTAATGGCTTTTTCACAATCAGTCAGGAATCGAATTACCTTTTTCTGCTTACGTTTTTCTCTGTCAGACAGTGAACCGGCTTTCATAAGTGACTCCATACCTTTTTGTCTGCCTGATATCTGTTTTTTAAGGATATCAATAATCCTGTCTTCCGCCACGTTTTTATCTGATTCAAAATTGCCTTTGCTAAGCTCTACACTGTCTTTATTTGACCCAATTATGTCTTTATTTGATTCAATTACGTCTTTATCCGCTTCAATGCTGTTCTTAATCGCTTTCATGTGATTTAATATATTATTAATATACTCATACTGCTCTATATTCTCCCGTATATCATGCCAAACATAATCAATCAACATTCCCATGAGGGAAAGACGCTCGTCAAAATCCGCCTTTCTTGCCCGCTCCCCTGCGCTGGCAGGTGCCGTTCCTGCAAGAATGTCCGCCACACGGTAATCTTTTTGATATTTCCGGTACAAATCATAATATGCACCAAATTCCTTGACTACACGCGGATTTCTGATATACTGCTCTATCAGGCTTTCTTCCACTGCCAGTCCTTCTTCTTCGTATAACAGCATCATGGCCGACAAATCTTCCCAGCCTCTTGCAGTAATATAATTTTTCCCGCGCACGGTTGTTTCCACCTGATAAAAATCTTCTTTTTTCAGGTCAAGATAATTCAAAATTGCGGTATGAATATTACGGTCTTTCGCATATTCCTTCCAGACCTGATATTCGGCCTCCACCTCCAGAATCTTCATTCTGTCCAGTGTAACTATATCAAATTCTCGTACCGATTTGTTATATTCAGGAGGATTTCCTGCAGTAACGATTACCCAGCCATCCGGTACCTTATGCCGTCCGAATACTTTATACTGTAAAAACTGCAGCATTGAGGGAGCCAGGGTTTCAGATACACAGTTAATCTCATCCAGAAAGAGGATTCCCTCTTTGATTCCGCTTTCACTCATCACATCGTAAATAGAAGCAATGATCTCACTCATCGTATACTCAGATACATCATAGGAAAGCCCTTCAAATTCCTTGTGTGCAATAAAAGGCAGACCCAGCGCGGACTGTCTGGTATGATGGGTCATAGAATAAGAAACTATAGCTATCCCAAGTTCCTGCGCAATCTGCTCCATAACCGCCGTCTTACCTATTCCCGGTGCTCCAAGCAAAAATATTGGACGCTGCCTGACCACAGGAATTCTGTATTCGCCTTCATCGTCTTTTTTCAGATATAATTTAACCGAGTCTTTAATATATTCTTTGGCTTGCTTAATGTTCATCCCTCATCTATGCCTTTCCCTGATATTATAAGTCATCGGTTTAATGACTTCTCAAGTCTATCCATCAGTCTGTTGTATTTCTTATTATATCTTTCGTTATCATTAGCTTCTTTATATTCATTCAATTCCTCTAAATCTTCTTTTATGGCTTCTACAAAATCTTTGTATTGATTGTCTGTCATCCCCATAGTTTCCATTACCCCTAAAAACCTCCTGCTATTCCATTATAGAAATATTATAGGCTTTTCCCTTTCTCATCGTCAATAATTATATTAAACCTGTTGTCTTCTTCTCTGTCAGCCATATATTCTTTTCCAGCTTTTTTATTACATATCGTTTCTTTTTACCAAAATCTGAAAAGTACACTCTTTGTTTCAGATATTTTCTGCGCTTGATATCTCTTTTTATATCCTCAACACTCTGATATCGTTTTCCCGGTTCTTTTTCGGTACATTTTAATACGATTCTTTCAATTCCGGCTGTAAGTTCCGGACTCATACATCTCAAAGGTCTGATTCCGTATGGCGGCAGAGACGGATTGAAGCCGGTCAACATATGATACATAGTTGCCCCGAAAGTATAAATATCGCTTCTTTCATCTGCGTTGTCAGTATGCTGTCTGTAACCATTAAGCTGTTCAGGTGCTGCATACCCCGGGGTTCCTGCCAGATTTTCCTGCCTGCTGCCGTCATAATTCATACACAAAGCCGCTCCAAAATCCACTACCCTCAGTTTAGAGTCCGGACAGACTATGATATTTTCAGGTTTTAAGTCACGATAAATGATTGCAGGTTTATGATTATGCAGATAGGAGAATAAATCCAATAACTGTAATGCCCATTCGCAGGCCTGCTCTTCCTGTATTTTACCTTCCTTTTCTATATATTTATGTAAACTAATCCCCTCAATATATTCCATCACCAGATACCGCTTATCCGTAGAAAAGTAGTCAAAAACAGCCGGCAGCATTGGATGCTTCAGAGTTTTTAAAAACTCCATTTCAGCTTTGAGAGCGCCTGCACCTTCTGCTTCTTGTAAATGCTTTTCTTCCTTAATGGCGACCGAACACTCCAGATGCCTGTCCCAGGCAAGATAGACTATGCCTCCACCGCCTTCACCTATGGGTCTTTTAATCTCGTATTTATCTGAAAGAAGATAGTTTGCGTATGTACCGTTATTCAATATTTACCTCCAATGACTATACACCTTGATTACTTACATTATATTTCTAACCTTCGATATTTGACTGTAGAATACCATCAAACTCTTCTTCAAGTGATTCTCTCTTTTCATCAGGAACTAACTTCAATAACTTTCTTATGAATTGAAGCAATCTATTATAGATTTTCAACTGATTATCTGTCATATTATCATACCTCATTTTTTCACCTACCCCTTTATAAAGATAGGATAATTATATCAAAGAACATTGTCCCATTCAATTACTAATACGTTTTAATATTTGACTTATAACGATATTTTGTTCACTTGCAAACCTTAATATAAACCGCCGACAAATCATCCCTTTCCCCTCTGCGAAGTACAGCCTCCCCTATCTCACGCAGCCTCTTTCTGATCTTATCCTCCGTCATATTTTCAGGCGCAAGCACCTCTCCAATTTCGTCAATTCCCATTTTATTACGGAAGCCGTCACTGCAAAGCAGAAATGCCTCACCCTTTTTGATATTGCCCATCTTAAAATCCGGTACAAAATATCCAAAGTTTCCCACACACTTATAAAGTCTGCCTTTATCGTCTGCATGGTCATTGGTCAAAAGGCGTACTTTGCTTTGTGATTCTTTGCCCGGTATTCCTTTACCTATTAAACCACTGCTCAAACGATATACCCTACTGTCTCCCAGGTGCCATAACATATATTTTTTCTCCCACAGAACCAGCATAGAGAGCGTCGTTCCCATTTCAATTGAACGCTTGTCAGCATAATGTTGCATTCTGCTCTGTATCTGATATATTCTTCTTTCCATGCAGCGCCTGATTATCCATAGAGCTTTCTTTTTTCCTATTGCATCCAATAACCCATCATAAAACCAGGTTACAAGCTCTTCGACAAGATATCCGCTTGCACATTCTCCCATATCCATACCACCCATTCCGTCACAGATTACCGCCATTAACACCCTGCCCTGTGACGTCAACGCCTGCAGCAGAATCAGTGAATCCTGATTGATAGTATGTGACACACCCCTGTTCCAGTAAACATCCGATTCGTAATTCATCTTTTCTCCCAATAATTTTATTTTTAATTGATTTTAATCTAAATAGTTAAGTTTTAGCTTTGAAATAAGCGGCGAAATATGCCGGAATCTCAGAAAAAGGTCGCAAACCAACCTCTATAACCTAATAGAAAGTATCTCTTCGTAGAATGGTTAAATTGTATACTATATATTAATCATTATCAATAGTCAATGTATTCCAAAATTTAGTATCCTCATTTGGTAAATAAGTATAAAACTACAAATTGAAATTTGTCGCTATGCCTGAAAGACGGATTGCACAAATAGTAAGCTGGC
>JAFLTG010000121.1 GCA_022510545.1 Lachnospiraceae bacterium
TCGGTTTTACTGATGATCTAACCTTCATGTTAAACCCTCCTTTCAAAAAAGACCGAGTTACATTATATCACATAAAAAGCCTCGTTTCAAGCCTTTTATTACCTTTTTTTGCTATTTATCTCTCCAGATTATCCTTCCTTTGGAAAGATCATAAGGAGACAACTCCAAAGTCACCTTATCACCAGGTAAGATACGTATAAAATTCTGACGCAGCTTACCGCTTATATGGGCCAATACAACATGACCGTTTTCCAACTCCACCTGAAACATAGTATTAGGTAATTTCTCAATTACGGTTCCTTCAATTTCAATTACATCGGCTTTTGACATTTGCTACCTCCTTTAATTATCATTGTCTGCCTTATATTTCTGAATAAATTTACGAATCATTATATCATCAACGGTGCCTGACTGAATCTGACCGGCCATATCTTTATCCGGACATTTTTTAATAATCTGAATATGTTTCTTATTTTTTCTTTTTGGTTTATCCAGAGTTCGAATCTTACCGTCAACTAAATATATATATTCAGCTTCTTCTTTTATTATGACATAAACCGTATTCTTGTCATGCCCCGCCCTGGAAGTTGCCAACATTCCTGTCATTTATATACTCCTTGTTTTTATCTTGGAAGAGTAAGGATTTCCGGTTCCGAATCCGTAATAAGAATCGTATTTTCATAGTGTGCCGAATATTTACCATCGGCAGTTACAACTGTCCATTCATCATCCAGCCACTCTACATCTCCGGTTCCCATATTTATCATAGGTTCCACTGCAAGGGTCATACCCGGCTGCAGTCTAGGTCCTCTTCTTTTCTGCCTGAAATTCGGAATCTGCGGATCTTCGTGCAGCTTGGTTCCTATTCCGTGTCCTACAAGAGCTCTCACTATCCCATATCCATAGGATGTAACATAATCATCTATAGCATTAGAAATATCATAAAGATGATATCCTGCTTTTGCCATTTTAATCCCTTCAAAAAAACTCTGCTTGGTAACCTTAATAAGATTTTCCGCTTCCGGACTGATTTTTCCCACAGCATAGGTTCTTGCAGCATCGGAATGATATCCTTTATAAATAAGGCCCGCATCCAGACTTACAATATCACCTTCCTGCAAAATATGATCACTGCGGGGTATGCCGTGAACAACTTCGTTATTTACGGATACACAGATTGAAGCCGGATATCCATTATAGTTAAGGAAATTCGGAATACAACCATAGCTCTTTATCAGTTTTTCGCCAAGTTCGTCTATATCCTTGGTGGATATACCTGGGCGAATCGCTTTACCAAGCTCATCATGTACAATAGCAAGTATTCTGCCTGATTCACGCATTAAGTCTATTTCTCTGGCAGATTTAATTGTAACAGACATTTCACACTAACCTTTCTTATGATAAAATGGCGGTAATGGCAGCAAATACATCTTTCATATCCTGCGTACCGTCAACTGTCTTAAGCACACCCTTTTTAGTATAGAAATCTATAAGCGGCTGTGTCTGTTTATGATATACATCCAAACGGTTCTTTACAGTTTCTTCCTTATCATCATCACGAAGTACCAGTTCTTTACCACACCTGTCACAGATACCTTCTGTCTTCGGAGGAATATGTTCAATATGATAAGTAGCACCACAGGCAAGACAAGCACGTCTTCCAGACATTCTTCTTATAATATTCTCATCCGGAACATCGACATTGATTGCATAATCAATCTTCTCACCAAGCTCATTTAAGGCATTGTCCAAAACTTCCGCCTGTGGAATAGTTCTCGGAAAGCCGTCTAAAACATAACCATTTTTGCAATCGTCTTTTGCAACTCTGTCAAGTAAAATCTTAACAGTCAACTCATCCGGAACCAGCGCTCCCTGATCCATATATTTCTTAGCTTCAATACCAAGTTCAGTACCGTTTTTTACATTCTCCCTAAAAATATCACCTGTTGAAATATGAGGTACTCCAAACTTATCAGCAATCATCTGCGCCTGTGTACCTTTACCGGCCCCAGGTGCACCTAACATAATAATTTTCATAATTTCCTCCATCTATAAGCATTTTACGTTTATATCCTATAACCAAGAAGAATCGCTTACGCGATTCTTCTTGTATTCGAACTCTTGTTCGATTTAATCGTTTAAAAATCCTTTATAATTACGAACCATCATCTGTGATTCAATCTGCTTAATTGTTTCCAAAACAACGCTCACGATAATGATTAAGCTTGTTCCGCCAAAGGATACGCTCGCATTAAAGATACCATTAAAGAAATACGGAACTACACACACGATAGTAAGTCCTATCGCACCTATGAAAATAATGTAATTCAATATTCTGGTCAGATAGTCACTGGTAGGTTTACCCGGACGTATACCCGGAATAAAACCACCCTGCTTCTTCATATTCTCAGCAATCTCAAGCGGATTAAAGGTAATGGATGTATAAAAATAAGCAAAGAAAACAACCAGTAATATATATACAACCAAACCTATTGAATATATTGGCTGATTAGGATTGCACCAGTAGCTTGAATTTAATCCTCTCAATATTTCTGCCCATACACCGGTTCCACTCTGTACATTAAATAAAGAACAGATGATAATAGGGAGCTGCATCAATGAAGAGGCAAAGATAACGGGAATAACACCGGCTGTATTAATCTTCAACGGAATACTTGAAGTCTGTCCTCCGACAGTCTTTCTTCCCTGTACCTTTTTGGCATACTGTACCGGGATTTTCCTTACACCGTCATTCAATACGATAACAAGGATTACCATTCCAACAATAATTCCAAGTATAATAATAGCCGCCACTACAGCTCTTGCAATTGGTTTATTAAATACAAACTGCTCAAACAATGCTGCAATATCCTGAGGAATACGTGAAAGAATATTGATGGTAAGAACGATAGATATACCGTTTCCGACTCCATTTTCGGTAATTCTTTCACCAACCCACATAAGGAATGCACTTCCTGCAGTCAATGCCGCAATTACAGTAATAATATTGATTACATTATAAGTTGCAAGCAAGCCCTGACGTCCGAAGCCGATAGCCATTGCAGCCGACTCAATCAGTGAAAGTGCAACAGTTACATAACGTGTAATAGATGCTATTTTCTTTCTTCCATCCTCGCCCTCACGCTGCATTTCCTCCAGCTTGGGAATTGCAATCGTAAGCAGCTGCATAATAATTGAGGATGTAATATACGGTGTAATATTCAATGCCAAAATAGACATATTCAAGAATGAACCACCCGTAAAAGCATCAAAGAAATTAAATGCATCACCGGCCTGTTGCTCAAACCATCTTGCAAAATAGGTTCTGTCAACACCGGGTACCGGCAGCTGTGAACCCAAACGGATCACAACCAACATTGCAAATGTAAAAAATATTTTTTTCCTTATTTCTTTAATTTTGAATGCATTTTTTAGAGTTGTAAACATTACATCACCTCTGCTGTTCCGCCAAGTGCCTCGATTTTTTCTTTTGCAGATGCACTATATGCATTTACCTTAACATCGAGCTTCTTAGTCAATTCTCCATTTCCCAGAATCTTTACTCCATCACGGGGGTTTTTAACGATTCCTTTGTCAATAAGTGTATTTACATCAACAGTTGTTCCGTTATCGAATACTTCTAATGCACTTAAATTAATAGCTACGATTTCCTTAGAGTTTCTGCACTTGAAGCCTCTCTTGGGAATACGTCTGTATAATGGCATCTGTCCACCTTCGAAACCGATTCTCGGTGCACCGGAACGAGCTTTCTGTCCCTTATGACCTTTACCTGCGGTCTTGCCATTTCCTGAACCATGTCCACGGCCCCTTCTAAAATTATCACTGTGTTTAGAACCATCTGCAGGTCTTAAATTAGATAATTCCATTTTATGGCACCTCCTTTTGTTATATTATGCTTCTTCCACTTTGACCATATGTCTTACACGCTGAATCTGTCCCTTTGTAGCTCCGTTATCGGGCAATTCAACTGTCTGTCCTATTTTTCTAAGACCCATTGCTTCTATTGTCGCTTTGGCTTTTGGAACCTGGCCAATGGTCGATTTAATCAAAGTTATTTTTAATTTCTTTTCTGACTTTGCTGCCATCTTTTTTCTCCTTCCTAAGAACAATGTCTCTATATACAAACTATATTAAGACATAACTTCCTCTACAGATTTTCCGCGGTTTCTGGCAACCTCTTCAGGAGTCTTCAACTTGCTTAAACCTGAAATTGTAGCAAGTACGACATTCTGCTTGTTGTTAGATCCCAAAGATTTTGTACGGATATTTGAGATGCCTGCAAGCTCACATACGACACGAGCCGGTCCGCCTGCGATAATACCGGTACCTTCCGGAGCCCTCTTAAGCAATACTGAAGCGGAACCGAACTCACCGATAAAATCATGTGTAATACTATGATTAGGATCCAGGGCAACCGTAACCAGATGCTTAATTGCATCTTCTTTACCTTTACGGATAGCCTCCGGAATTTCAGTTGCTTTTCCTAAACCTGCACCTACGTGACCATTGCCATCACCTACAACTACCAAAGCTGTGAAACGGAAGTTACGACCACCTTTTACAACCTTAGTAACACGCTTAATAGTTACAACTTTTTCAGTCAATTCCAATTGACTGGGATCAATGATTGTACGTCTCATGTGATATCTCCCTTCCTAGAATTCTAATCCAGCTTCTCTGGCTGCATCAGCTAATGCTGCAATTTTTCCATGGTATATAAAGCCGCCTCTATCAAAAACAACTGTCTTAATACCTTTTTCAATCGCTCTCTTAGCAATTACTGTTCCTAAATATGCTGCTGCATCAACATTATTGGTTTTCTCAAGTTCAGCTTTTACAGCTTTTTCAAGTGTAGACGCTGCTACTAATGTATTTCCAACTGTATCATCAATAATTTGAGCATACATATGATTATTACTTCTGAACACAGCTAAGCGAGGTCTCTGTGATGTACCACTTAAACGGTTACGCATTCTTCTGTGTTTCTTAACACGAACTTTTTGTCTTGATTCTTTACTAACCATTTTCATACTCTCCTTATCTGTTATTTCTTACCAGTCTTACCAACTTTACGTCTTATAACTTCATCAGCATATTTAATACCCTTACCTTTATAAGGCTCCGGTCTTCTCTTATCTCTGATTTCAGCAGCGAATTGGCCAACTTTTTCTTTATCAATACCTTTAACGATGATTACGTTCTGTCCTTCCATAACGGTTTCAACACCTTCAGGATCCGTCATCTCTACCGGATGGGAATAACCCAGATTCAAAGTAAGAGTCTTTCCGGATTTGGATGCTCTGTAACCAACACCGTTAACTTCAAGTTTCTTTTCATATCCTTCGGTAACACCGACAACCATATTGTTAATCAATGTCCTTGTAAGACCATGTAAAGATTTCATTTTCTTTAAGTCATTTGGTCTTGAAACAATAATTTCTGTGCCTTCCATCTTGATTTCCATCTCAGCAGGCAGCACTCTCTCAAGTGTTCCCTTAGGACCTTTTACAGTCACTTTATTATTTTCTG
>JAFLTG010000122.1 GCA_022510545.1 Lachnospiraceae bacterium
CACATCCCCTGTTAATTATGCCCCCGCCCCGCCTTCGACGCCTCTCCATCCCTCCCCCGCCGCACACAAATTTCAATTTTCGCAATACACATTTGCGCAATTATTTGATATAATAAGCGCAGACTGTAAAGGCAGCACAGCCTATACCGCCAAAATGCAGCAAGGCAATGTGACACGCATGTCATAATCAAAGGAGCACACTATGATAAAAGAAAACATAAGAATTTCAAAAGCTATAGTACATATAATGGATTCCACCATCGGGATGCCGGTATTATCCGATACCGAACTTGAATACGGCTCTGACTTTGCGGACTTCATCAAAGAACATATTGCTAAGATAAGCTCCGGTGATGATGCCAAGGAGTGCCGCTTTTATCAGGAAGAATCCGAAGTGTTCCATATTCTGGAACAGTATTCGGATGAATCTTTCATTGATATCAGCAAAGATATTGCATTTCTTTTATATGAAATTATGAAAAGCAATATTGATATTCCTCCGGCGGATCTTATAATCACCAGATTCAGGTACGATGAAGATGAGTACCTTGCACTTTTGAAAATGAATTATAAGTCACTATATACACACAGAACCATGTCACTTGAAGAAGGCAACAGTAATGAAATCATACGCCACAAGTCCATCCTGCCCTCTGAAGGTCAGCGGCTAACCGAGGCGGCAATCATACGACTGGATGACCTTGCACTTTGGGTTGTTGAGAAAAAGTATGAAGTCAACGGAGAAAAGACCAACTACTTCTCATTTCTCTTTTTGAAATGCAGCAGCCACCTTTCACACAAATCCAAGCTTTCCATAGTCAGTAAAGCGGTTGACAGTGTTCAAAAAGATGCCTATGACGAAAGTGAACGATTTTCGAAGCAGATGGAAGCTAAGAGTATTATTCAGGAGGAAATCCAGGAAAACGGCGGTTTTAGAGTAGAGGAAATCGCAGATAAGATTTTTGTCGATGAACCGGAACTTCGGGTAGCTTTTCAAGATAAAATGGAAAAATATGACCTTGTAAAAGAGGAAATACAACCCCAGAGCGAAAACACCATAAGAAAATTCCAAAGCCAGCATCTATATACAGATACCGGTATAGAGATAAAAATTCCGATGGAACAGTACAAAAACCCCAAAAGTGTGGAATTTATTACTAATCCAAACGGAACGGTTTCAGTGCTTATCAAAAATATTGAGCACTTGGAGGCACGCCTGTAATCACCGTCCGGCGCACTGGTTTACATAATATATCAGTAATTCCTCACCGCCCTGATCCATAATCCTTTCCGGATGCCACTGCACTGCCCAGATAGGAAGGAGTTTGTGAGAAATTGCTTCTATTACACCGTCATATGACTGGCAGATTGGACATAAGCCTTTTCCAAGCTTATCAATTGCCTGATGATGTGCTGAATTGACATATGTACTGCCTCCATACAATTGCCGGAAAAAATCCGGTCTGCCGCAGCCGATATGATATACATAATGGAACTGGTCACAGCCTTTCCATTCATGTTTAGCGGCATTTGCCATATGCTGACGGATTGTTCCGCCGAAATGGACATTTATTAATTGAAGGCCCTTACAGATACCAAGTACGGGCTTTTTTGCTTTGATAAAGAAATCCAGAGCCTGAAGCTGTATGATATCAAGCTCAGTATCAACTTTTCTGGACCCTCTGTTCTGCTGACCGAAAAATGCCGGTGTAATGTCTCCGCCACCGGGTAAAAGCAATCCGTCACAACACCCGCACATTTCGGGGTCTAAAGATGTAACAGCATTCACTCCAAGCAGCCTCAGCGCCTTTTCATAATTTGCGGTATCCGGCGTACGCCCTATTATGGCAACAGAAACAGATGACTTCATGGCAAAAACCCCTGATGACGGTTATATGCCTATTTTATGCCGGAAACCATAAAATGTGATATTTAATATTTTTTCCAAGTCTTAGGCGAGAACAGAATCAGCATTGGTAAAAGTTCCAATCGTCCCGTAATCATATCAAACATAAGCACAAACTTAGATACAATCGAATAATTAGCGTAATTACAAACCGGTCCTACCATATTGAAACCCGGACCCGTATTATTCAGATTGGCCATAACAGCACTAAGATTAGTCGTAAAATCATATTTATCCATAGATAAAAGTAAAAATGAAAATACTGAAATCAGCAAATATATCATAAGATATGACTGAATTGAACGCACGGTTCCGTCTTCTACTGCTCTTCCTTCAATATGAGGTTTTTTCACTATCTGGGGATGAACAACACGAATCAGCTCATGTCTGGCATCCTGTAAAAGAATCATAACACGAGATACCTTAAAACCGCCTCCCGTACTGCCTGCACAGGCTCCAATAATCATAACAACAAAGAGTATCGCCTTGGAAAACCAGGGCCACAAATCAAAATCCGTAGTCGAAAATCCGGTACTGCTGCCAATAGAGGCAACCTGAAAAATCGCATCCTTAAACGCAAGCGCCATACTGCTGTAATATCCCCTGACATTCCATGCAATAAGCGCTGATGCAAGCAGTATTATGCACAAATATACCCTTGCTTCCTCATGTTTTATTGCCTCCTTAGGCTTTCTTGCAACTATAAGGAGATAATACACGTTAAAGTTCATACCGCCAAGTATCATAAATACAGTAAAGATATTCTGTACCACAATGGAATAGCTTCCAATACTGCTGTTTAATACTCCAAAACCGCCGGTTCCCATAGTTGCAAAAGAAAGGACAATAGAATCATAAACACTTAAGCCTGCTATTTTTAGCAGAATCATCTGTAAAACCGTGATTCCGATATAGATGCCATAAAGAATTTTGGCAGTGGTCTGTACCCTTGGAACCAGCTTCCCTACCGTTGGTCCGGGGCTTTCAGCGCGCATCAGGTGCATATTGTAGCCGCCGGAAAGGGGCAGAACCGCAATTATCAGTACCAGCACTCCCATACCGCCTATCCAGTGTGTAAAAAGTCGCCAAAACTGCACACTTTTAGACAAAACTTCGACATCCGGAAGTATAGTCGCTCCGGTAGTTGTAAACCCCGATACCGTCTCATAAAGAGCATCCACAAAGTTTGGAATCTCCCCGCTTATATAAAAAGGCAGTGCACCCACAATACTGAGTAATATCCAGGTAAGGGAAACCGTAACAAAACCTTCCCTTGCATAAAAAACATTGCTCTTTGGCTTAAACTGTCTTCCTATCTCAGCTGCTATAATACACACCACCATTACCGCAGCAAAGGCAAAGCCTGCTCTTTCACGATAAATAACCGCTACCAGACATGGCAGTATAAGAAAAAAAGCCGCAAATTCCAATACACGAAATAATATATACCTTATAATGGAAAAGTTCATTTGAATAACCGTGCCTTTCTCTCAGTCTGCAAAAATGTACTTTATTTTAATATATCTCTTATATCGTTTAATCCTGTGTTAGTGGTAACCACTATAACTTTATCGCCTGCCTGTATGACATCTTGGCCACCCGGAATAATGATAGTTCCTTTATGGTTTATCGTACATATCAAGATGTCAGGCTTAATCTGCAGAGCCTGCAAGGGTATGCCAACCACCGGTGAATCCTTCTTTATACTGAATTCAAGCGCTTCCACCCTGTTATTGCTCAAACGATACAATGTTTCAATATTGCTGCCCAGGGAATTGTCCATAGCCCGGACATACTTGATAATATTTTCAGCGGTCAGATACTTAGGATAAATAACGCTTCCTATATCCAGACTGTCTATAATCTCATCATAACTGATCCTGTGTACATTGGTAATAAGCTTTGCCTTTGTCAAGGTCTTGGCAAAAAGCGAGAGCATAATATTCTCTTCATCTACATTTGTCAGGGAAACGAAGGCTTCAGTCTGCATAAGTCCCTCCTGCATAAGCAGGTTTCTGTCAGTACCATCGCCGTGTATAATAGCGGCTTCCGGCAGCAATTCACTCAGACTTTCACAGCGCTCCTTATCTATTTCAATAATCTTAGTCTGGAGCCCCATTGCAATAAGCTGTTTGGCAAGATAAAAAGAAATTTCTCCACCGCCTATGATCATAGCATTTTTAGCGGCAGCAACCGCTACACCCATCTTCTTAAAAAATTCAAGCGTCTTCTGTGGTGTGCCTACAATAGATATCTCGTCTCTTTCACGTATAATAAAATTACCAGACGGAATAAAGACATTTTCATCACGTTCTACCGTACATATCAGAATATCCGCCTTTAATCTGGAATTAATCTGCTGCAATGTCTGATTACAGAGAACCGAATCCGCCTCGACACGGTATTTTACAACCTCGACACGCCCTTTTGTAAATGAACCTATAGAAATCGCAGAGGGAAATTTAAGAAGCCTTGCCATTTCCTGAGCCGCCTCATATTCAGGATTCACAACCATAGAAAGTCCAAGTTCCTCTTTAATATATCCGATTTCCATATTGTATATAGGATTCCTTACCCTGGCAATCGTATGGCAGCCGCCTGTTTTCCTTGCAATAAGGCAGCACAGCAGATTGACTTCATCAGAACCCGTAACCGCTATAAGGAGATGCGCATTTCCTACTCCCGCCTCACTCTGTACCGCAAAACTTGCGCCATTTCCTATTACACCCATTACATCATTACTATTGACTAAATTCTGTATCTTGCTGTTATCAACGTCTATGACGGTTATGTTATGCCCTTCGGAACTTAACTGCTCTGTCAGGGTTGAACCTACATTTCCGCATCCTACTATAATAATCTGCATCTGCTTACTGTACCTTTCCAAGCTTTTTATTTCAAGTTAAAAGCCTATTTTTACATAATACATTATTATATTCTTTATTTTTACAATTAGCAACTATTTCACAACAAAATCAATACAAATACCGGCAGGCAAATCTCAATATTTCTCCGGATAATCCGTCCCTGTCTCCGACTGCATCAGCCTCACATATTTATCAGGCTGTTTCTCCATCTTAAGCATCGTGTCAAAAGCCATAAGAAGCATCTTATCCCCGTTCTGCTTCATATCATCATGCCCCCTGTCCATTTCAGCCTTAAAATGATCCATCTGCCAAACCATTATGTCAACCACACTATACCCCTCAACCTTATACTCACATAAAAATTCCTGGTTTGTTAAATAATAAACAAACTCCTTATAGACCCCATTAGATTCATTCAATTCCTTCCAGAATCTCTCAAGAAACTCCTCACTCTCCCCCGCATAATAGCAAAGCGCCTTCGCCCACTGCCATGCTGCCTCTCTTTGATTTATGTCAACCATATCATTTCCCTCCATCTTCTCGCTTCTCCTTATATCCTTTATTTTTCTTATATCAACAATATATCCCATTATCGGTTCTTTTTTATCTCAGCTCTCCATATAAATTAAACAACTATAAATTGTACAGTTCCGAGATGGGCAGGCGTTGGAAAAGGATTTCCGCTGAAAGACCCTCTAAAAACGCCGGCACTTGGATTTTGCA
>JAFLTG010000123.1 GCA_022510545.1 Lachnospiraceae bacterium
TCTTATTTCCGAACAACGACTCATATCCTACTTACTATGTGTCCCCGTCCCTCCCCCGACATCGTCTCTTCTCCATCTCCCTGCCCCACACAAATTTCAATTTTTCGGAACCTTTTAACCCGTTCAATAATCATAATTAGTAGAGCCGGCCAAATCCATAGAAGGAGGTGGAGCATGTCCACAATTGATAATGAAACATTTGCCGGATTAGTTCGGGAATATACGCCAAACCTTTACAGGCTTGCGCTTGGAATCCTGCATAACCGCGATGATGCGGAAGATGCAGTTGCCGAATCAATCCTTAAAGCTTATGAAAAAATACATACACTTAGAAATCCTGACAGCTTTCGTCCCTGGATAATGCAGATAACCGCTAACGAAGCAAAGCGCATTTATGCTAAGAACAGTCGTAGTTCACCGATGGAAAACGTGGAGGAATATATGCCTGAATTCAGAGACGAATACCATGAGCTGTGGGATATAGTAATGCGGCTTGATACTGCCTACAGGGAAGTGACTATCCTGTACTTTTATGAACAGCTATCCCTTAAGGAAATCGGGAAAATCCTGCATATACCGGAAGGAACAGTCAAGTCCAGACTGCACAGGGCTAAGAAAGAATTGAAAAAATATATTGATTAGTAATAAAAAAAATTTGAAATTGATAAGAATATCTATTTAAAGTGAGGAGTCTAAGATGAGAGACTATACAAAATTTAAAACTAACAATGAAAAATATGAAGAGAGAGATAATTTGGAACAAAAATTATTTAATATGGCAGCCGATGAAGAGATAATACTGCCTGAGTCAATATATAAGAGAGTAAATGACACACTTGTCAGTTTGCCGGAACAAAAGAAAATGTTTAAAATGACATGGAAAAGGTCTATAGTTTTAGCAGCGGCACTTGTGACACTAATGTCAGTTACCGTTTCCGCAGCAGTCAGTGCATACAGGCAGCGTATGGAAGCAATGAATCAACAGGAAATGGAGGACTACTTTGTAAATATTTACAGCAGTAAAATCGGCAACGACAATTATAACCGCCCATACACTGCCAATGAAAGGTCGAGAATGAATGAACTTAAAACATCATACGAACAGGAGGCACTTTTTCCGGAGGGCACACTTACTATGATATCTGAACCTTCTCAGTACAGTGGCAGGGGAGTGTCGTTCTATAGAAATACTACAACATTTTTCTTTCCGGAAGCAGAAATGAATGATGAAGAACTGCTTCAGATAATAGATTTTCTGCATAAACGTGACTACAGCCTGCAGAAAATGAATGAAATGATAGCTGATGGAGAAATGATATTCCCGTCAGAAAAGATAGAAGAGGTAAAAAACAACGAAAATGAATTGACCAATATAATCAATGCGGCCGTGAGTGCCGAAAGTAATACCAAAAGTGATGCGGTCTGGGAGCCAGATAATGAGCTGACAATTCAATATACCGGAAATCTGGAAATCACCGGTATGGCAGCAGGAAATGACTGCATCTTTTTAATGGGCTGGAATGCGATTCATAAGATGGAAATCGGCAGCAGCGATTCCGAACTGTTTTTTGATGACTTTGACGGGAAGAGTACCGTTACATCCCTGTATCAGGCTAAAAACGGAGATATTTACATTACCCTTGTGGAAAAGGCACAGAGCGATGAATATGACCTTAAAATTTCGGGAGAGGAATATAAGATAGCACTCTGGATATTAAGTCCGGAGGGTGAAATTAAAAAGAAAATTGATTTATCGCCGTATAAAGATAAAGGGCTTGGCCTGATTAAAAGAATGGTTGTTGATGAGCAGGGCTATATCTATATACGCATACTGAATACTGCCGGTAAGGTGCTGCTGGTACTAGACAGTGAGGGAAATTACGTTAAAGAAATTTCGACCAGTCTGGTCAGTGACTTTCATCCACATCTTTTAGCCGGACTTGGAATAGGTAAGGATGGTAAGGTCTATTTACAGGTTGATTCGGGTGATATATCAGAGCGTCATATTGGAATTGCCTCAGTAAACCTTGAAGAAGGCTGTCTGGAAGATATTTATATGGATATCGTACCCTCCGGAACAATTATGCTTGATATAATATCCTCAGGTTCCGATACCGATTTCGTATTCTGGGGTTATGACGGAATATTTACCTACAACCTTAGTGATGAAAGCGCATTCAATATCCTGCCGGCCTATGAAGCTCCATGCGAATGGGAAGGTGTACTCTATTGCGCGTTGCCTGATGGCCGCATAGTATTTGGTGCCTGCACCGAATATCGGACAGAAGGCAGTGGAGAAGGCGTAGAAGTCTATCGTATTCCGGAAAAGACCTGCTTTTATTATAAATCCTCTATATCTAAGTAATATTGATTATACACAAAAGATCACATGATAAGTCATGTGGTCTTTTTTATATATAGACTCACATAATATTGATGTAAATTACTTTTGTATTGAAATATTGAGAATCCGACATACTTTATGATATAATTAAACAAATTGTTTTGATAAACAGAACTTAGTCAAAAACAGAAAATGTGCTAAGTTCATTCTCATAATTAAGTTAAAGCATAGGTATAAAATATGACTTTTGATGTAAAAAAAGATCCCAAAAGAATAATCACTATCTGCTTCGCTGCCATGGTTATGGCAATAAACACCCAGACCTTCGTCAGAACCGGTGGTCTATATCCCGGAGGAGTCATGGGTATTACCATTCTGATTCAAGCTATTTTTCGCAATTTTTTAAACATTGAAATCCCCTTTACGGTAGTAAATCTTTTACTAAATACAGTCCCGATCTACATTGGATTTCGTTTTATCGGCAAAAAGTTCACGATATTTTCGTGTATAATGATTGTTCTAAACAGTATACTCACCGATATCATTCCCGCACATGTAATCACATATGACATCCTTTTGATAAGCATATTCGGCGGCATGATAAGCGGCTTTGTTACAAGTCTCTGTCTTATGATGAATGCCACGACAGGAGGTACGGACTTCCTTGCTATCTATCTTTCGGAGAAAAAGGGTGTTGATTCCTGGAACTTCATTCTTGGTGTAAATATTATCATTATCTCCCTGGCAGGAGTTTTGTTCGGCTGGGATAAGGCCTTATATTCCATTATATATCAATTTGCATCGACTCAGGTACTGCACACACTTTATACCAAATACCAGAAGCAGACCCTTTTCATAGTGACCAACAAGGCCAAAGAGGTATGTAAGGCAATCAATGTCGTGAGCGGTCATGGCGCGACGATTCTGGAGGGAGAAGGCTCGTATGAACATCAGGAGAGAGACATCGTATATTCGGTTGTATCTAAGGAAGAGAGCAAGTCGGTAATATCCGCTATCAAAAAAGCCGACGATGCTGCTTTTATTAATGCAATCAGAACCGAAGAACTATCCGGCCGATTTTATCAGAAACCAACAGAATAAAATACAATGGAGCACTAACAGATGGAAAACGTAACAAATGAAATGTTGGATGCAGTCTGGGGTGTATACGAAAAAGCATTCGTAAATATACCCAAAACCGAAAATAGAAAATTCGTTAGAAATTGCGAACACAGCATCAGGCAGCTTGAACGTCGTATTTCTCGTAAAAAGCATTTAGAAACACATCAGATTTTAAATGACATGTCACCTTTGCATGAGCGTGCTGCCGATATAGGCTATACGGTTTCCCACAGATATAAAAAACTCATAGGAAGGTACAAGCATGCCCTGCGCAGACTTGCCAGACTCGATTTGACTTTTTTAAAAATGATGGCGCCGTATTCTTCCGCTGAAGATATAATCAAGCTGGAAGGAATCTCTGAACTTCTTCGTGAAAAGTCCCTATATGAAATCTACAAAGACGATTATATGCAGTTGCTGGTAGGTAAAAGAATCGAGGAACTTATGGAGGCGGAACCGGAGAAACAGTATCCGGAGGCACGAAGCATGCACAGACACTTCATCCTTCATATAGGCCCCACCAACAGCGGCAAAACCTATCAGGCGCTCCACCGACTCAAACAGGCATATCAGGGGATATATTTGGGACCGCTTCGCCTTCTGGCATTGGAAGTCTATGATAAGATGACAGAGGCAGGCATACCCTGCAGCATGATTACGGGAGAGGAAAAGGTTGTAACACCGGGAGCTTTTTGTCAGGCTTCAACCATTGAAGTCTTGGATTTAAAAGAAATTTATGACATAGCTGTCATAGATGAAGCCCAGATGCTGGAAGACGAAAACCGGGGCAGCTTTTGGACCAGGGCTATTCTGGGGATTCGCGCGGAGGAGATACATATCTGTGCCTCCCCGATTGCCAAAGACCTGATAATCAAGATGATAACACGCTGTCAGGATACCTACGACCTTGTATACCATGAGCGCAATACGAAGCTGGAATTTATATCGGGAAAATACGATATTAACAAGGATGTGGAAAAAGGTGACGCCCTGATTACTTTTTCCAAGAAAAATGTTCTTGCGATTGCCGCCGCATTGGAAGCAAAGGGCATTAGAACCAGCGTTATATATGGAAATCTCCCTCCCAAGACAAGAAGAGAACAAGTGCGGCTTTTTTCTGAAGGCATCAATGAGGTTGTAGTTGCTACCGATGCCATAGGTATGGGAATTAATCTTCCGATACGCAGAATCGTGTTTATGAATACGATCAAATTCGACGGCAGCGAAAAACGCCGCATAAATGCAGAGGAGATAAGGCAGATAGCCGGAAGGGCAGGACGTTACAACTTTTACGATACAGGTTATGTACAATCCGCTCTTGACATGGGATATATCGGTAAAAAACTGAATGAGCCCTTTTTTCCTATTAAGAAAGCAAGAATAGGTTTTCCCGAAGTCCTTTTGGATATCAATATGGAACTGGACGAAATCATTGAAGTCTGGGAAAGTTCCGGAGAAACCGAATTATATGACAAGATATCGATGGCGGAAAGCGTCAAAAAATACAAATATCTTAAACACTACAAAAAGGCAGGCGACTCTATGCAGGATAAAAAGCTCCTGCTTTCGCTTATTACCTGCCCTTTTGATGTGGGAGACAGAGAAGTCCTCAAACTGTGGCTTAGATACTGTGAGAATCCTGCCATGGAGCAAAACTGTCCACTCTATCCCATGGATGCCGACTTGGAAGAACTTGAAACCTACTATAAAAAGCTTGACTTATATAGTCAATTTGCCGGACGAATGAACTGGGAAATTGACAGGGAAGCCCTGGAATCCGGTCGCGAAGAGGCCCAGCGTGCTATCGGAGCACTTTTAAAAGAGGACAAGCAGCAGTTTGAGAAAAAGTGTATTGTATGCGGGAAACCTCTCTCATGGGACTATCCGTATAGAGTGTGTGAAGACTGCTTTATGGCGGAGGATTTCCATTATGGGGAATCTAGGTAGCGAATGTTTGTTAAATTGAAATTTGTGTGCGGCGGGGGACGGATGGAGAGGCG
>JAFLTG010000124.1 GCA_022510545.1 Lachnospiraceae bacterium
GAATACCTCGATCCAAATCAATATACTCTTCATCATTTACCCATACAAGATTTCTATAGAAGCAGTTATTCTTGTCCCTGTCAATATGCCATATTCTGTTACAATTCTCAGGCTTTTCAAGAAAATGTTCTGCTACCAGCTTATCCGTATATGTTTCAATCTTACATGATGTTCCGCTTAATGTATAATGAGCATATCCGGTCTTGTGCATATAAAATTTACCACGCAGATTATTTACAAGCCTACCGTGATTAGAAATCCAGTAATTACTTGTACCTTTGACAATTACAAATACCTCATCATCAGCAATAAGCTCTAAGCCTGACTTTTTCATGTCAAGCACACGTTTATCAGCAACAGTTATGTATTCGCGGAATTCCTTTCTTTCCTGTATTCTTTGTTCTTTACTACTAATTCTTTTATTATCACGCATTTGTCCTCCTTTTTGTTACCCATAGATTCAAGAAAATTGCATAGCAAATAGGCTTTACCACAAATGATAAAACCTTATAAATCTACTAATCCTATTAAATTTTCAGATACCTTTATCGCATATGGAAACCTGTGCCAAATAGCACTATAGAAATAATATGACTTACTCTTGAATCTTGGTTTGCAATTTATTTTACTTGCCTTACAATAGCAAATACACCTACATTTCAGGCTGTAGTCTCACCATTATTCATTTTATGTTATACATTTTCATCATCTTCAATTTCATCAATGGCAGCTGATATATGACCATTTACAATTTTACTCAACTCATCAACATCTTTTATCCCATCATATAATTTTATTAGTCTACTGAAATTCTTTTCATCAATAATTACAACTTTATCTTTTAATTCCAACATGCAATCCTCCAATAATCCATTTAACAATACTTACAAGAACTTACTTTTCCTTATTTTCATTAAGTGTATCTGGTATATAACCACTATTCTTCAGTATGTTAATCTGCTGTACATCAAAAGGCAGTTTCTTTAATCCTAAAATGCCATTATCAATATTTTTCAATAATGTCTGGTTCATCTTTTCAGTAAGTGTATGAGTACGAGTCATTCTAATTTTGGTATATGGCGGTGGACTCCCATTTATATTAGATTTATTGCATACCGGCATATTGTAGTTACCTATATGTGTCTTTACCTCTGGAATGATTGTACCTACTCCCGATATCAGCACCCTCTCACCATTCAGTAATGCTTTTTGGATTTCATCAGCATACATATCCAAAACATTCTTGACTACCTCTTTCTTATAAAGGTTATCCGCTCTAGCTAATATGCGTCCTGCCATCTTACCATTCTGCAATCCTAACTTATTCGTCATTCTCTTTGTCACCTCCTTCAATTTGTCAATAAAATACTTCTTTCAAAGCATCGGTAATAATATGTCTCTACAATACCCCTATGACGCTCTACAAGGCTCATACAGACATTCTAGTGCTATCTGTGTGAATTTACTAATAAATGCATTCAAGCACTAAAATAAGCCTACTATCACTTGATAATAGACTTATTTCAATACTTCAATATTCTATTTTTTAGCACCTGTGCAAGATTCTCCTTTCCTGCGTATTTGATAATAAAAAGTAGTCAAAGGTAGTCAATCCAAAATCCTCAAAACCATTGATTTTACTAGCAAAAGCAACATTCATCCTGGGGTTCGATTCCCCTACGAGCTGTTGACTGTTTATGAACAGCCCAACCCATAAAAGTTCTTGTGATTAGCGATTTACGCCGGTTGCAGGAATTTTTTATTTCTATTTTACTGCTTCAAGCCATTTCTGATTTTCTGTACCAGTCTACTTTTTTCATGCTTAGTTTTACAACCGCATATTATCTATCAATTTACATCATACTATTACCGGAGGGCAGAGTTATGAAGATAACAGATAAAAAGAAAGCAGTCAAAACTATTCCGGACGGTGTCTGGGAAAGCAGCCGTCCGATTTCCGGTAAGAATAAGTCAGATTCTACAACAAAATCTACTGACATTCAAGGAAACGGATATCCCAAAAAGCAAAGCAGGTAAGCTTTGCTATACATATCAAAACTCTCCTATCGTGTTAGAGTTTAATTCTCGCAAAATTTCAACGAAAAGTAATATCATCCCTCGTAATATTATTCAGCCACTTCCTACTCTTGTAGTGCTTAATAACCCACGGCCACTTCACAAACTCGTCTGTACACAGTAAAAAGTAAACCCACATAACCGGCAGCTTTATGACAAACGCCGCAATAAAACCAAGCGGAACCGCATAACACCACATTGATATAGCGTCACATACAAACCCGAACCTGCTGTCTCCTCCCGAACGAAATATCCCCGCAATCATTGTCGTATTCACCGCAGCTCCCATAACATAATAGACATTTATCAAAAGCATGTACTTCATATAATGCATTGCCTGACTTGATAAATCCGCATAACTAAGGGCAAACGGCATAACTGCCAGAATGATCACACCGCCTATGGCACCTGTTATCACTGTCAGCTTCATCAGCTTCCCTGCATCCTCTCCTGCTTCCTCAAGCTTATTCTCTCCTATTATATTCCCAAGAAGTATACCGCCTGCACTTGCCATTCCAAAACACAATACCGTTCCAAAATTCCTCACTACCACAACAAAAGAATTGGCCGCCACAGCATCAGTACCCAAATGACCAATGATAACCGAGTACATAGAAAATGCCACACTCCAGATAATATCATTTCCAAGCGCCGGCAGTGAAAGTTTGACAAAATCAGAAAACAACTCTTTACTAGACACAAACATATACTTTAAATCCAGCTTGATATCCTTACTTAAAAAGGATACCACCAGACATATCACAAGCTCAAGCACCCTTGACATAGAAGTTGCTATTGCCACCCCCATAGCCCCCAGCTTAGGCATACCAAAAAGCCCGAATATGAAAACGGCATTTAATATAATATTTGCCGCAAAAGCAATCACATTAACCGCCGTACTTATCACTACCCTCTCAATGCTCCTAAGCACAGCAAGATAAACCTCTGTTACTCCCCAGCACAAATAACTGACACTCATACACCTTAAATAAGATGCCCCTATCCTAATCAGCTCCGCATCATTCGTAAAAATATGCATCATTTCGCCCGGAACAAACAAGGCCAGTCCCACAAAAGCCACAGCAAAAATAAGCGAGAACCGCATTGCAATCCCCTCAAGTACCTGAATCGCCCGCAAATCGCCTTTCCCATAGTACTGTGCACAAAGTATGGTAACTCCTGTTCCAAGACCATAGAATACCATAAAAAGTACGCCTGCATACTGCGATGCCAGCGAAACTGCCGATATAGATGACTGCCCCACATAATTTAACATAACCACATCTGCCGAACTTACCGCAGCACTCAAAAGATTTTGTAAAACAATGGGTAGTACAAGTTTGAATATATGTCTGTAAAAAGGATCATTTTTGATGCTATGTTTTATATTCATATGTCTTCCTTGATGCGCGCTGTTTATTGTCTATTATAATACGCAATTCCATCATTAGGTTTAAAATATGTTCTTATAAACCCAGCAGTAGAAACAATAACAAATTCATTACTTGCTTCCAAATAATACACATCATCACCATCTTCAGCTTCAAGCTTATGTAAAGCATTTTCATTGGTGACCACAGCGCTTGCTGCCGCCTGATACTCTTCTTTTGACGCAAATCCCATTTCCACCCCATGCTTCAGATAATGCTCATTCAATAAATCTGCATTACGAAACCTATACTGCGGCGTGACACTGACTTGCTCCTGTTCCGGTTCAACCGCAGCATCTGCTTCACCCTGTATCTCCTCAACCGGAGCTTCCGGTTCACTCTGAATGGTATCTGCCGGAGTTTCAGGATTGCTCTGAACAGTATCTGCTGAAGCATCAACCTCACTCTGTACGGTATCCACCGAGTCTTCAGCTGCATCCTGTATTGTTTCTGCCGAAGCCTGCGACTCACTATCTACTGTTTCCGGAATATAAACATTTTGACTATATAACGGCTCGTTTACACTAACATAATCATTCGTAAAATCAATACGTGTTAATGCAGTTCCGCCTATTGCAAGAAGTATTGCTATAATCAAAACAGCACATGCGAATTTAATACTTAAAGCGCTTCTACTATTAGATGAAGAACGATAATCATTCTGCGCATTATAATTTCCGTAAGCCTGAACGCTGCCCCCCTTCTTACGCTTATTAGCCTGCCTGCACGCCTCACAACGTTTTGGCAGATGCAGATTTTTACTATTATAAAAATCAATCTCAGACTGACTCAGCTCAAATTCTTTTCCACACTGCTTACATATTTGTTTCATCTTATCTCCCACTTTCCTCACTGTTTATTATATAAAAAATTCTTCAAGCATATAATTAGAATTGTAAATACATAGTTTACATATTTATCATATCATACATATACATTGTTACGTATGTCAAGAGACCAGAGCCTCTCAAAAAAGAATAATGGAGCTTCATAACTATGAATATACATTGACTTCATAGTTATGGGCCCCATTTATTATAAATATTTAATAAAATTACGAAGAAAAAGCTGTTTATAACAAAAGCTTATCCTTAGCATTTTCATACTCTTCAATAGATATGCCCAGCCCCTCACAGGCCTTATGTAAGTCAATACTAAAGTTTTTCATTAACGCTTCCACATTTTTTATCAGAGTTTCTGTACAGCCTGCTACACGACCTTCTTCACGCGCCCACTCACGCTCACTTTTTAAGAACTTTTCTTCATCAAATTCAAAAATACACATTTCAATTGCCTCCGCACGGTTTTTTAACAGAAAATCTGCCGGGATATTATTCTCTATACAGTATTCTATTGCATTTTCCACTGCTTCCGCAATAGGAAGTTCCCTGGTAAATTCTCTGACTTGATTTACAAATTGCGCATATTCTTTTAATAACTGGCAAGCTTCAAGCAGTTCTTGATTATTACCCCAGTTTATGTTGTACACCACTACCGTCAATTCCAGTTCCGGATGTTCCTGCTTTTTCTCAAAAGAATCCGATAGTCGCAATATTTGCTGTTCCGGTTGACTGTCTGTACCGTTATAAAATACTACAAATCTT
>JAFLTG010000125.1 GCA_022510545.1 Lachnospiraceae bacterium
CGGAATGAATTATGTGGGGAAACCGATAGAATGGAAACTCACAGATCGTTTTGGGTTAGAGATTCCAAATGAAATGTTGTATGTACCACATTACAGAGAGAATTGTGAACGCTGTGGAAGTAAGCTGATTTGTAATGGCTGTTCAGATTGTGGTAGATGTAAGTAGCCGTCTGTAAAGTAGAAATCATTGGAGAACGAAATACGTCATATTAAAAGATATAACATAAGGGAAAGCTAATTAGTGATAAAACTAGTGTTTTAAGGATTAGCTCAATATGAATTTGGAGAGAAAAATATATGGAATATATATGGTATATTCTTGCAGCACTCGGAGCAGGAATAGGAACAGGCTTTGCGGGACTTTCGGCAGCAACCGTAATGGTGCCGATACTGATTGTACTTTGCCCAAGCTTTAGGGGAGAAACGGGTGCTTATCAAGCTACTGCTATCGCTCTTGCATCTGATATTCTTGGCTCAGCAGTAACTGCGATGACATACATAAAGTATAAAAATATAGATCTAAAGCGCGGCTGGATTATGTTGACGTGTATTCTTACTATGAGTACAGTTGGCAGCTATGCAGCATGGCTTGTGGGGAATGTAGTATTGGGCAGCTTTACGTTGTTCCTGACATTTTTTATTGGTATACGCTTTCTCATAAAACCTGATACGGCACGAGAAAAAACAGTTGCAAAGGGGGACAAACTTGATCGGAAAGGTATAGCTATATCCCTCTTTTTCGGTTTGACCATTGGTTTTGGTACAGGATTTGTGGGAACAGGCGGTGGTATGATGATGCTTGTCGTTTTTACGATGTTTCTTGGTATGGAGCTAAAATCCGCTGTCGGAACAAGCACTTTTATTATGACTTTTACTGCACTGATTGCATCAGTTAGCCATATCATTATCCATCCGGCAATTATTTTAGAGCGCTGGGATGTCATGCTGATATGTATTGTTGTTGCAACTATAGCATCTTCGGTTTCCGCACAGTTTGCCAATCGTGTCAATAACCGTACAGTTGGTCTTGTAACAGGTTTTGTTCTCACGATAATGGGAGCGGTGCTGATTGTTCTTCACTATTTGTCCAATCTCTCTTCAGCCTAGATGAAAACCATAATTATACATAATCCCCTAACAAGGACATACTATATTCAGCCACCGGTGAATTTACCTTTGCCAGTAATGTTGCAGCTTCATCGGCAGATAAATCCGTGAATTGCAGCCAGTACATAACAAAACCTATAATTCCCGACACAAGATAATGGCAGTTTAATGCAATCTCGGTTTTATCAATGTTGTTATTTCCTGCTAACAGTAAACTTCCTTCAAAACATTTTTGTACTGCCGCCGTGTATAACTGATTTCTTAAATATCCCCTATCATCATATAGAAGAAGATTTTTCATCTCTTCTTTCTTGGTTTCTACTGCAAAAATAATATCGCGGCCATAGCCCAGAGTATTGTTAACTGTTATATCCATATTTTCTACAGAGAATGCAGTATCCAGCTCAGCAATACATTCCAAACATATTTGTTCAAAAAGCTCATATTTATCTATATAATGCTGATAAAATGTATTTCTACTGCATAAGGCTTTATCACAGATATCGTTTACCCGGATTTTTTCTAGGGGTTGCTTTTTCATTAACTCCATAAATGCACTGCGAATATTCTGTTTTGTTTTTATTACTCTCAAATCCTCTTTTCCTGTTTTCATTATTTTAATCTCCATTCATATATTAATATTGATAGTTTTAGTACAGTTGTAATTTATCTAACATATTATAACAAAATAACCATTGATTATCAATCCCTAGTAATATAATATGAATACAAGGGATTATAAAACAATATTATAGATAAAGGAGAACAAATATGGCTAATATTATTACCTCTTTAACGGAAATCGTTGGAAATACCCCATTGATGGAATTGGTTAATTATGAAAAAAAGCATGACCTCAAAGCTAAGATATATGGAAAACTTGAATATCTTAATCCTTCCGGGAGTGTAAAAGACCGAGCTGCATTATATATGATCGAAGCAGCAGAAAAAGAAGGGAAAATCAAACCGGGAGACACTATTGTTGAGCAAACCAGTGGTAATACAGGAATCGGTCTCGCTACATTTGCCGCTTCAAAAGGATATAATCTGGAAATCTTTTTGGAGGATGGTGCGTCTCTGGAACGTGAGCAGATTCTTAAAGCTTTTGGTGTGCAGGTAAAACATTATAGTGACATTCCGGGATTTATTGAAATGGCCAAGGCTAACAAAATTAATTCGGAAGCTTTTGAACAGGCGTTGTTAAGCTATTGTGAAAATCATGAAGGAAATTGCTATTATATAAATCAGGTAAATAATTATAATAACCCTCAGGCGCATATTGAGACAACCGGGCCGGAAATCTGGGACGCACTGGATGGCAAGGTGGATATCGTGATAGCTATGATGGGCACCGGCGGAACACTCTATGGTTTGGAGCAGTATTTCCACGGCAAGAATCCTGACATCCAGGTGGTAGCCGTACAGCCTACTCCGGATTCCAGATTGACATCAGCAGAGCCTGTAAACATCATTGACGGTGTGACCGGTTTTACGGATGTACCTAAACCTCAGTTGACGGAATTTATAAAGAAAGCTATGGAAAATTATGACGAATACATAGATGTATCCGGTGCTCAGGCATATGAAACGGCAAGAGAATTGGCTAAAACAGAAGGATTGTTCCTTGGAACGTCAGCGGCTGCGGCTGTATTTGTGGCGGAAATCCTGGCAAAACGCCCTGAAAATGCAGGTAAAAATATCGTTGCAATAATGCCGGATAATGGCTTTAAGTATCTGTCAACAAAGCTTTATGAAATATAGTGGTGGTAAAATAATATGGAGCAAACAAAAAATCATTTATTTAAAATAGGCGCAAGATATCGGAATCGGACGCCGAAATCCCCTGAAGAGTATCTTCAGGCTGTATATAAGGCAGAGAGGACTTTACGTGAAAGTCAGCTGGAAAATAGCGACGGTATTTATTGGAATGCACAGATAGAAGGCAAGAGCGACCTTTCTTTATATACGGGTTCTGCCGGTATATTATTCTTTTATTTACAGTTATATCGATTTGATTCAAAAAAAGAATATCGTAAAATTATCGAAGATGCAGCAAAGTATGTAGCAAAGCATTGGAGAGAGCTGCCAACTACTCCCACTGATCTGTTCACCACTTTGAATTTGGGATTCTACGTGGGTTATGCCGGAGTAGGTCATGTTCTTTGTGAAGTGTATGATGCCTTTCATAATGAGGATATTAAAAATACAGTAGTGGATATTGTTGAACTGTATAGGGATAAAGCGGTGTCTGCATCAGAAGGTATTTATTGGTCTGATAACACTTCACTGTTGTTGGACGGAGGCGTGATTCTCTTTCTGCTTAGAGCCTATGAAATATTAAAAGATAGCTCTATCAAAGAAATAATATCAGCCGCCGCCGACTATTTAATCTCAAAAGGAATTCCTCATGAAGAAGGAATGGAATTTGATGGTTTTGCGCCGGTGTCCGGAGAAACAAGGCCTAACTTTGAGTTCGGTTCTGCAGGAAACGGATTTCTGTTTTTGAAATTATATGAAGAATTTAAGGAAGAAAAATATCTTGCTCTGGCTAAAGCCTGTGCAGATTATGTGTTGAGCCTGAAAGTTCCGCAAGAGAAGGGATATCTTATTCCATACACTACAAGGCAGAGTGAGCCCATTTACTATCTGAGTACCTGCCATGGACCTGCCGGCACATCAAGATTATTCTACGAATTATATAAAGTTACCGGAGATGAATCTTATTTATCTGTTATTACTGATTTAACAGATGGGCTGGAAGCTGTCGGTGCACCGGAAAAGCAATCAAAGGGGTTCTGGAATAACGTATGCCTGTGTTGTGGTAATGCAGGTCTGGTACAATTTTTCGTTGGAATGTATCAGTCTACAAGGAAAGATTATTGGTTGACACTTGCCCGTCGTGCAGGTAATGTATTACTGGGAGAAAGTGAATCGGATGACCAGAACAACATCTATTGGCTCATTGCTTATACCAGAGTGCAGCCTGAAATTATCACAAAAGATCTGGGATATTACAACGGATTAGCAGGTATAGCTGCCGTTCTTTTGCAATTATATTTGGCAGAAACCGATAAGTTTCAATGTATTCGTCTGATTGACGATCCATTTCCAAGCAAATAACGAAGCGAAATCGAAGGAGAAATCTACCATGAAACATATTGTAGCAGTCAATGCCAGTCCCCGCACGGATTGGAATACCGGAACACTGGTCCGTGAGGCCGCACGGGGGGCAGAGTCTGAAGGTGCGGAAGTTAAGATATTCGATCTTTATAAGCTGGATAAATTCACAGGCTGTATTTCCTGCTTTGGGTGTAAACTGCCCACAAGCAAAGGCAAATGTATTTATCAGGATGGTATTGCACCCGTGCTGGAAGCAATACGCAATGCTGATGGCCTTATTATCGGAACGCCAAACTATCTCGGTGATATTTCTGCAGGTTTACGTGCGCTGTATGAGCGGCTGATTTTTCAGTATATTACCTATAAAAAGGAGCCGATGAATTATAACGACCGTAAAATTCCTGTCCTTTTTATTATGACAAGCAATGCTCCGGAAGAATTCTATACACCGGAGGGCTATGGGAAGATGGTATCGGGATACCAAAATACCCTTAGTAATTTCATCGGTACAACTAAGGTCATAATTTGCGGTGACACGCTTCAGGTCAATGACTATGACAAATATGACTGGACAATGTTTGACCCGGAGGCAAAAAAAGTGAGGCATGAAACGGTCTTTCCAAAAGAGAAACAGGATGTATTCCATCTTGGAGTTGAAATTATCAAAAATCCCTGGTAAAAGTCTTATCTCCATCCATTTTACAAATTGAAATTTGTGTGGGGCAGGGGGGACGGATGGAGAGGCGTCGGAGGCGGGACAGGGGCATAATTAACAGGGGATGTGGCAGCTTTCGGGAATAAGAACTTCTAATAGCATTCCCAAATAGGTTGTGAAATTAGGACGCAAGCGGCGCGAAATCGCCCTCCGTGGCTCATC
>JAFLTG010000126.1 GCA_022510545.1 Lachnospiraceae bacterium
TCACCATCCCAACAGACTGTAATTCAATATTGGACTCTACTTCATTATATGATACGACAACAAGGTCCTTAAAATAATCTTCCGTTAATTTCTTAAAATATGCACGAACAATCGGAGAAGTAATAACTATCGGAATCTTTCCAAGATCTTCCAGTTTCTTTGTTTCAACTCCTACTGAATCCATAATAGCTTTGGTCTTGGCAGGATCAAGCGTAAGATATGCTCCCTGCTCGGTCTGCTTCACACTTCCCATTATCTCCTGCTCCAGTTTCGGATCCAGGGTAACTACGCTGGTAGTCTCGTTTGCAGGGAAAAATTTATTGGAAATAGCCCTCTTAAGACTCTGCCTTACATATTCGGTAAGAATATCCGTATCTCTTGTAGTTGATGCATAATCTGCCAGTGTTTCAAAAATAGTAAGAAGGTCTCTTATGGAAATACCCTCTCCAAGCAGATTTTGCAATACCTTCTGTATCTCACCAAGTCCAAGCAGCTTTGGAACAAGTTCTTCCACAAGTGACGGATTGCTCTCCTTTAAGTTGTTGACCAGATTCTGTACATCCTGTCTGGTAAGCAGTTCCGCTATGTAGTGCCTTATTACTTCTGTCAAGTGAGTCGCAATAATGGAAGGCGGGTCTACAACCGTATAGCCCATGCTCTCTGCGCGTTCCCTCTGTCCCTCGGTAATCCAGATAGCCGGCAGATGGAAAGATGGTTCAAAAGTAGGAATACCTGTAATCTCTTCCTCCACATAACCCGGATTCATAGCCATATAGTGGTCAAAGAGAATCTCTCCCTCGCTGACCTGCACACCTTTTATCTTAATTATGTACTGATTGGGATTAAGCTGTATATTATCACGCAGACGGATAATCGGCACCACGGTACCAAGCTCTAGGGCAATCTGTCTACGGATCATAACAACACGGTCCAAAAGGTCACCGCCCTGATTGACATCAGCCAGCGGAATAATACCATAACCGAACTCCAGTTCGATTGGGTCCACCTGAAGTAGTGATGTAACATTCTCCGGCTGTCTGATTTCTTCCGCCGCTGCCTCCTCAATATCAACCTCATGCTCAATTTCGGCAGTTTCAAGATTACCGGAAATAACTCTTGCAACTATGATGAAACACAGTCCAAAACTCAAGAATATGAGTGTATTCAACGGTGTTACCACACCGAGCATTAACATAACTGATCCCACAATATAAAGCACCTTGGGGACACCAAAAAGCTGGCTTACCAGCACGGTACCAAAATCGGCCTCCTTGGAACCCTTGGTCACAAGGATACCTGTGGAAAGTGAAATAAGAAGAGACGGAATCTGGCTTACCAGACCATCACCGATTGTCAGTATCATATAGCGGTTCATGGCATCATTGAGAGTCATTCCCTGTCTCCACATTCCCATTAGGGCGCCGCCTATGAGGTTAACTGCGGTAATAACAAGTCCGGCAGTCGCATCTCCCTTAACATACTTTACGGCACCGTCCATAGAACCGAAGAAATTAGCCTCGTCCTGAATTTTCTCACGTCTTATCTTAGCCTCGGCATCGGTTATTGCACCGGTATTGAGGTCGGCATCAATAGCCATCTGCTTACCGGGCATAGCATCCAGCGTGAATCTTGCAGTTACCTCAGCAACACGCTCGGAACCTTTGTTGATAACCATAAACTGTATTATGATCATGATAATAAAGACTATGACACCGATAACAAGGTCACCGCCGCCCACATACTGTCCGAATGTTTCAACGACATTACCGGGCTGCCCGGTGGTCAGAATAAGCCTTGTAGAGGATATGTTAAGCGATATCCTGAATATGGTTGTAAACAAAAGAATGGTAGGGTAGAAGGACATATTCAGCACTTCATTGGTAAACATACATGCGAACATTACGGTAAAGGCAACTGATATATTAAATGCAAGTAATACATCCAGTAAGCCTGACGTAATAGGAATGATCATCATGGTAAATGCGGCAAGCACATATAACGCTACACCAATATCCGCTTTTTTCATTTTCGGCATGTCCTCTCCTCCTCTCTATTAAACCTTACCCTGCAAATGATATACAAATGCAAGAACTTCCGCTACAGCCTGATACAGCTCCGGCGGAACTATACTTCCAACATCCACATTGGCATACAGCATTCTGGCAAGTGGTTTGTTTTCAACAATTTCAATATTATTCTCTCTTGCAGCTTCTTTAATCTTCTGTGCAAGATAATCGGCTCCTTTTGCCACAACATACGGAGCATCGTAAAGCTCCGGATCATACTTGATAGCAACCGCATAATGGGTAGGGTTGGTAATTACTACATCAGCCTGCGGCAATGCGCTCATCATACGCCGTCTGGCTGACTCCATCATACGCTGTCTCTGCTTGCTCTTGACCGCAGGATCTCCTTCAGAGTTTTTATATTCATCTTTGACTTCTTGCTTGGTCATCTTCATATCTTTTTTGAATTTTAACTTCTGATAAATATAATCTCCGGCAGCAACCAGCATATAATACATTGCTATCCTTATACCCATATTAATAACAAGATTTCCTATCTGTACTATGGACTGGTTAACGGTCAGACCATACAGCAGGAATATACTTGGAGCATTCTTTTTCAGATAACTGTAAACTGCATATACTATAATTGCTATCTTAACAATTGACTTTGCAAGCTCAAACAACTTACTAAGAGAAAAAAGTCTTTTAAGTCCGCTTATTGGATTCAGCTTACTTAATTTGGGTTTGAGCGGCTTAGTCGTAATCTTCCATTTAACCTGTAAGAGGTCGCATATAAAAGCAACCAAAAAACCAAGCAGCAACACAGGCGCAATAATTGTAACTACACTATATATCAACTTTATAAAAATTGCACGAAAAGTAATCTGCTGAAGACTACCGTCATAGAGCTTGATATACTCCGGAATCTGTGTATATATATTATTAAACAGTCCCAAAAATACATCTCCCATATGTCCGGTCCAGAACTTCATGACAAGAAAAAGCGCAAGCAACTCAAAAGCATTTGTAATTTCTTTGCTTTTAGCCACCTGACCTTCGTTTCTTGCATCACTTAACTTCTTGGAGGTCGGTTCTTCGGTTTTCTCACCACCCGGTCCGTCTTTTGCAAAAAATTGGAGATTATATTCCAATATCATATTATATCATTCCCTCGACAAACGCCGTAATCATAGTCTTCATTTCCTGAAAGATAAAATCTCCCGCTCCCGGAAGCATCCTAACTGTCAAAAACATTATTGAAAGTCCGGTAAGCACCTTAAGCTGCATACCAACCGCAAACATATTCATCTGCGGCGCCACCTTGGCAAGTACGCCAAGAACACAATTAAGCAGCAGGATAACACAGAAAATCGGCATACAGATTCTAAAACCTATCATAACATAGTCTGACATAAAAGTTATCATAGAGGCAAGCAATGAATCCATATTAAAAACAGCGCCGTTAATCGGTATAAGAGTAAATGTATCTATCAATGCCCTGAGCAGGTACTGATACATACCGCTTATGATTAAGAACAATGTAAACATATATTGATAATAAACACCGCTGAACGTCGCGTTCTGTCTGGTGGCCGGGTCCATAAGATTTACCATGGACAGACCAACCTCCATATCGGAGATATTTCCGGCGAAAGCCGCAACAGTCGTACACAGCTGAGCTCCCCAGCCTATCAGCAGTCCCACTACAGCCTCTTTCATAACTATGATCGCATATTCCCCAACAGTGTTGTATACAACCTCGTTATGATCCAATGAAACAAAAAGCAGATAGGATATAAGTATTCCAAGTCCAACCCTTACACGGCGCGGTGTATTATTCAGACTAAAAAAGGGTGCTATATATATAAAGCAGGTCACTCGCACCACTATCAGCAAAAAAAATTCTAAATCCGCATAAGTAAATGTAAAATCTATCATCAGACTACCTTATATATATACTAAAGTTTTCCCACAGGGTAATCATATAGCCTGTCATATTATTCATCATCCAATGTCCCAACAGCATAATTGTAAGGAAAATCGACAATATCTTTGGCACAAAAGTAAGCGTCTGCTCCTGGATGGATGTAACCGTTTGAAATATACTTAACATAAGACCTACACAAAGTGAAATCAAAAGCGGCGGCGCCGCAGTCTTGATAATCGTAAACAAAGCTTCCGAAGCAATCGCGGTCACGTCATCTATTGTCATATCAAGTGCTCCTTTCAACTAAACTAGTAGAATGTCTTTACCAGACTTCCTATTATCAGATTCCAGCCGTCCGCCAATACAAACAACAGAATCTTAAACGGCATAGATATCGTTGTCGGTGGCAGCATCATCATACCCATAGCCATAAGGGTAGATGCAACTACCATATCAATTACAATAAACGGAATATATATCAGAAATCCTATTATAAATGCGGTTCTGAGTTCACTTATTATAAAAGACGGAACCAGTACACTAAACGGAATATCATCCAATTCGCCACTCCATTCAGTCCCGCTTATTTCCATAAAAACACCAACATCCTTCTTCTGGGTATGTGGATACATAAATTCCCGAATGGGATGCTGTGCCGCTTCCAATGCCTCTGTCTGATCAAATTCCCCCGATTCAAAAGGAACAATTGCCTCATTATATACATTCGTAATAGTCGGCTGCATAATAAAAAACGTCAAAAACAGCGCCAATCCGATAAGTACATTATTCGGTGGTGCAGACTGAGTGTTAAGTGCCGCCCTCGTAAAATGCAGAACAATGATTATTCTGGTAAACGAGGTTAACATAATAATCAATGACGGTGCAATAGCAATTAAAGTAAGGGTAATCAGAATCCGC
>JAFLTG010000127.1 GCA_022510545.1 Lachnospiraceae bacterium
GCAAACGAGGAACGATAGCGGTATATGGTCAGGAATCCAATGCAGATACATGGAAGATGGCAAAGATGAATATGGCTATACGTGGGATTGATGCGGATTTTGGCCCTTATCAGGCGGATACATTTTTTAATGATCTGCATCCGACGTTGAAAGCTGATTTCATTATGGCGAATCCACCGTTTAATCTTTCTAATTGGGGACAGGACAGGCTAAAGGAAGATAAACGCTGGAAATATGGTACACCTCCAGCTGGAAATGCAAACTACGCATGGATTCAGCATATGATTCATCATCTTGCACCAAATGGCAAGATTGGTCTTGTTCTTGCAAATGGTGCACTTTCTACACAATCAAGCGGCGAGGGTGAAATAAGAAAGAATATTATAGAGGATGATCTAGTAGAAGGCATTATCGCCATGCCAACTCAGCTTTTTTACAGTGTGACGATTCCAGTAACTCTTTGGTTTATTACAAAAAGTAAGAAGCAGAAGGGAAAAACTTTATTTATTGATGCTCGAAAAATGGGCTTCATGGTTGACCGTAAGCATCGTGATTTTGATGATGAGAATGATATTCAGAAGATTGCCGATACGTTTTCTGCGTTCCAAGAGGGAACACTTGAGGATGTAAAGGGATTCTGCGCTGTGGTTACCCTTGAAGATATTGCAAAGCAAGACTATATTTTGACACCGGGGCGTTATGTAGGCATTGAGGAGCAGGAGGATGACGGTGAGCCTTTTGAGGAGAAAATGACTCGGCTGACATCGGAGCTTTCCGGATTGTTTGCAAAGTCCCATGAGTTGGAGAAGGAGATTTGCAAGAAACTGGGGGCGATTGGGTATGAACTATGATTTAAATTTCTTTTTCAATTTATACAGCGAACTAAAGAAAACAAAAGATTTTTCAGAATATGAAAGGGAAATTATAACAAATAATGCTATATTGAACTCGATACCATTTGATAAGTTGTCCGCCGAAAGTCAAATAGACACTTTGGTTTCAAAGTATAAAGATCTCATTAATGCGGCTGCATATTTAACAAATAATGGGAGACACACAACGACAGCTACAACTAATAATAATAAATCTTCTCAAGAAATATGGAACGATTTGAATTATTTAAACCAGCTCATTCCATGGTTCGCGCTTGAAAGAACTGGTGAATTAAAATTATTGGAAAATATTATAAAAAAACTTAGCGGTCAGTTAGGTAAAGATCATACAACGAGGCGATAAGCTTTCAATAATGTAGTATGAAGTATCAAACTATGATTTGGTTATACATAGGTTAGGACGGTGACATGATGACAGATTGGCAAGAACTGACGGTAGGCGATTTATGTGATACGATTTCAGATACTTATCGTAGCAATGATGATGAAGTTGTCCTTGTAAACACATCAGATGTGTTGGAAGGTAAAATCCTCAATCATCAGAGCGTAGAAAATAAAAATCTGAAAGGCCAATTTAAGAAGACCTTCAAGAAAGACGATATTCTTTATTCGGAGATTCGACCTGCCAATAAACGGTATGCATATGTCGATTTTGACGAGACGGAGCATTATATTGCTTCCACCAAACTCATGGTTTTGAGACCTAAAACAAAAGTGGTTATTCCCCGTTTCCTTTTTGCCTTTTTGTCTTCAAACCAGGTGCTTGCAGAATTACAGCATTTAGCAGAAACAAGATCAGGTACATTCCCTCAGATTACGTTTTCATCTGAGTTGGCTCCTATGCCAATCTTAGTACCTGATTTTGAAACACAAGAAAAAATAGTTGGAATGCTGGCATCTATTGAGGAGATGATACAAAACAATAATGCGATAAATAATAATTTAGAGCAGCAAGCTCAGGCAATTTACGCTTCGATGTTCACTTCCAATGTAAACCCGTCTTGGCAGCAAGGTCATCTATCTGATCTGGTCACCGTTAAATACGGAAAGGATCATAAGAAGTTAGCTGATGGTTGTTATCCCGTGTATGGCTCTGGTGGCATCATGCGATATGTTGAACGTCCTTTGTATGATAAAGAGTCTGTTCTTATACCTAGAAAAGGGACTCTCAACAATGTCATGTACGTCAATCAGCCTTTCTGGTCAGTTGATACAATGTTCTATACTGAGATGCGTTTGCCAAATGTTGCAAAGTTTGTCTTTCACTTTGTTAAAGAAAAAGATCTCGCTTCAATGAATGCCGGATCAGCCGTTCCGAGCATGACTACGGATATTTTGAATGCGATGGAATTATCTATTCCATCTGCTTCTGCCCTTGAAGAGTTTGAAACAGTAGTTGCTCCGATGTATAGAACCATGCTAGAAAATGACAATCAATCGGTAAAACTTACAGAATTGCGTGATGCTTTGCTACCTAAGTTAATGTCTGGTGAGATTGATGTCTCTGCCATTCAGCTCTAAGCCGCTAAATTATTATTTATTTGAATAGTAGGAAACATATATGCGTGAAAGATATGATGAACAAGGAAATTTAATAGGTGCACATAAGATGATATTTGATAATATTCCTGATGATTATCGGATGAAGAGGGTTGTCTTAGATGATAAGGTGCCAGATTTATCTTATGTTGGAGTGATGAAATATCTAAGAAGTGTTAAAGCTGGTGAAGAATTTAGTGATGACATTTTTTATTCTAAGGAGGTGCTTTCACATCTGGCGTTAGATTATATTCATTCAGCCTTACTTTTGCAAAAGGGAATTGCTGCAGAACGTGGACAAGATATAGTTTCATATTATCTTATTCCTTGTGCATATTTGTGTAAACACTCGATTGAACTTAAGTTGAAGGAGTGCTTATTGGAGAAATATGGTAAAGTTGAAGGTGGGCATAGTGTTTTAGCATTATGGAACGCCTTGAATGAAAAGGAATTAATCCATTATAAGGAGTTGGATATATTTATCAAGGAAGTTGAGATGATAGATAGCAATGAAATGGCATTAAGATATGGAATATCAACAAAACTTACACCACTGCAAGAAAGTTTTAAGTTTGATATCGACAATATGCTCACAAATACTATGTTTTTATTCAATGTCGTTGATAAATATATTGTAGGCAAATATAGATACGAGGGAAAATAGAGATTATACTGAAGTAAAAGGAGCAAAAATATGCCAGGATTTTATACAGAAGCAGACTATGAGAATTCCGTAATAGAATTATTTGAAGGAATGGGATATAGCCATGTATATGGCCCGGATATAGAGCGTGACTTCCATAGTCCATTGTATGATGAGATACTGGAAGATTATATTGTGCGCCTGAATCCAGAACTCCCAGAGGATGCCATTGCCGATGCATTGTACAAGCTCCGGAATTTTGAAAATGGAGAACTCGTCCAAAAGAACGAGCTTTTTATGGACTATTTGCAAAATGGAATCCCTGTGCGCTTTTTCGTAAAAGGCGAGGAACGCTCATCCATTGTCTATCTTGTGGACTATTCTAATCCTGACAATAACTCTTTTGTTATTGCAAATCAGTGGACTTTTGTGGAAAACAGTAACAAACGTCCTGATGTAATTTTATTTCTCAACGGTCTGCCGATTGTTATCATCGAACTTAAATCACCATCCCGTGAGGAGACAGATGCATCTGAGGCTTATCTCCAGCTTCGTAATTATATGCACGAAATTCCGTCCATGTTTATCTGCAACGCCATATGTGTTATGAGTGATATGTCTACCAGTAAGGTTGGTACTATCACATCTGGTGAAGATCGATTCATGGAGTGGAAAACAAAAGATGGTAGCTATGAAAATACTCAGTTTGCGCAGTTTGATACCTTTTTTGAAGGGATTTTTCAAAAAGAGCGCCTATTAGACATTCTTAAAAATTTCATCTGCTTTTCCAATGAAGGTTTAAACTCGGTTAAAATATTAGCCGGGTATCATCAGTATTTTGCTGTGCGTAAGGCGATTGAATCTACAAAACATGCTTCGGTTACGGACGGAAAAGGCGGTGTGTTCTGGCATACGCAGGGTAGCGGAAAATCTCTGTCTATGGTTTTCTATGCACACTTGCTGCAGGAAGCGCTGGACAGCCCTACCATTGTTGTTTTGACAGACCGAAACGATTTAGATAATCAGCTCTACAGTCAATTTGCCAAATGTAAGGATTTTTTACGGCAGGAACCCATGCACGCAGAAAGCCGGGAGCATTTAAAGACATTACTGGCAGGACGACAGGCAAATGGGATTATCTTTACAACAATGCAGAAATTTGAAGAGTCCAGTGATGCCCTGTCTGAACGGCGTAACATTATCGTAATGGCAGATGAAGCCCATCGTGGACAGTATGGACTTGCTGAAAAAATCAAAATTACCAGGAACGAAGAAGGCGAAGAAATTGCGAAACGTGTAGTGGGTACGGCAAGGATAATTAGGAACAGTTTACCCAATGCCACATACATAGGTTTTACGGGTACGCCGATTTCATCAAAAGACCGCAGCACCCGTGAAGTGTTTGGCGATTATATTGACGTTTATGATATGACACAGGCTGTGGAAGATGGCGCTACCAGACCGGTGTATTATGAGAGCCGGGTAATAAAATTGAAGCTGGATGAAGAAACGCTTCGTCTTATAGATTCGGAGTATGACATTATGGCAAATAATGCCGATCCGGATGTCGTTGAAAAGAGCAAGCGGGAACTGGGTCAGATGGAAGCTGTTTTGGGAAACGAACAGACCATCAATTCACTGGTTTGCGATATCCTTGATCATTACGAAAATTATCGGGAAAA
>JAFLTG010000128.1 GCA_022510545.1 Lachnospiraceae bacterium
CAATTGTTTCACTGTTTGGGATTTCTGCAAAACACGTTAAGTTCTCTAAAATATTAAGAACATAAACCATTTTTTCATCATCAATCACATTTAATAATTGTATTGCTTTTTCTCTATTACTCATGCTTTTCACCTCTTTTAACAATATATCATGTATTCAAATATATAGTCTGTATGCATAGTTATTGATATTTATAGTATATCACGATTTCCCTCAAACTCAACTGTAGTTTTAAATAAAATGAAGTAAAATATGCCAAGTTTTTCATAAGAAACAAACCTTTATAAACATAGTTTTTTGTATAAAAAGGGTAGGAGATTTTCACCTAAAATCAAGGATACGCATATACACATCCAGTGCTTGCTAAGCTGGCCAAAAAAGTATAAAGCCACAATCTGCCAATAAAAATGCCAGGTTAAGGAACAGCATTGTCATTAGTAAAATATGTAAAATAAGACAGAAATTTGTCTAAAATAGCAGAGTTGCTTTAGTAAAATTATAATATAATGTTTATACAAATATACCAAATCGCAAAAGGAGCTGGATTTAGTAAAGAAAAAATAATGAAAAATATTGTTTCAATGAAATCAATAAATACAGAAAAAGAGAAAGGTAGGAATTTACGTGAAGTACATTATTATTTTGACTGCGATTATATCAGTCATATTATATTACGGTATAGGAGAGCTTTTATGGCAGCTTAAGAATCCTGCCGTTAAGCTAAGATTTAAAAGGTTAGTAATAGGTGCACTAATCGTAGCATTACTGGCAAGTCAGCTTGACATTATGAGCTTATTTATGAAAACAGATGAAGAAACGTCATATGCTGCAGATGCAGAAAATTCAGAAATAATAACAGTTTCTGACTTTGACGATCTGCAGGATGATTTAAGGGAGGAGACAGTTCCCGAGGGAACTATGGTTGATGAGCAGATACTGTCTGACACACCTGAGTCGGAGAGCACGACAGATACTACGACTCAGATAGAGGATGCGGAAGATACGGAAGATGCAGAAGATATTGAGACAGAAGCAGATGATTCCGGAAATGAAGAAGACCTAACGGATGAGTCGGAAAATCCGGAAGAAACGGAACAATCTGATAAAGTGAAAGATGAGGAAACAGAAAATCCGGAAGAAGATGAAGCAGAAGTTGAGTCAGAAGCTGAGTCAGAAGCCGAAGCGGAAGATGAAACGGAAGAAGAGACAGAAGATGAAGAAAAATATCAGGCAGATGAACAGGAAAGTGGAGAGGAAGATTGCGAAGAAGCAGTTATGCTGCTTTCAGAGGATGAGGTCAGTGTCATCGCGGTAGAGGCAACGGCTGATACTTATACGGATAATAACGGTATCATATATTCCTATTATGGTTACAATGACAGAACCGCCAATATCTATAAAGTGGAATTCCCTGGAGGAGATAGCATAGATGGAATACCGATGAATATTCCTATGAAAATTGCTGAATATGAGATTACACAGCTTACGTTTACAATGTCATCACCGGTTAATTTTTATTCTGTTACCATTCCGGAGACAATCACATATATAGCCGACAATGCTTTTAGGTCTGTAACAATTAATGAACTGTATTACAATGCTGTGGATGCCGAAACAAGGTCATCAAGTACTACGGGTGGAAGTTTTACGGGAGCTACTATTAATGGATTACATATTGGGAAAAATGTCAGAGCGCTTCCTGATTACCTTTTTAGTAATGCTACGATTAAACTGGATGAACTGACATTAGATATGGAAAAAATAGGTCAGTATGCTTTTTATGGTAGTGACATCGTAATAGGGGAAGTGACAATAGCAGAGAATATCACATCCATAGGCAAAGAAGCTTTTGGTTCTTGTAGTATCACAAAACTGAATTATAATGCCATAGAAGCGGAAATACCGGGTATGCAGGTTTCATTGCATCATAGAAATCCGTTTGCGTCAACAAAAGTCGGTGAACTTCATATTGGAGATAAAGTAAAAGTTCTGCCAGATAGTATGTTCTACTGCCTGATACTGACTCAGGATGAACTTATTATACCGGACAGTGTCACAGATATAGGAGCTGATACATTATCGTGTGCTAATGACACTGATGGGCGCGGAAAAATGTCTATCGGAACCTTGGTGATCGGTGAAAATGTTACTCATATTGGCAGAGGAGCTTTCGGAGCAGTTACTTATGATAAAGTAATCATCCATCCGGTAAATACCGGTAATGAATTGCTGGCTCTTAAAGGGGAAGTCCCGACCTGTAACAGTGTAGATATACACGGGAATGCAGATTGCTATGCTTTCTTTACAGCAAATACAGAACCAAACAACATTACTCTGCTTTGTAAGGAGTTTGATACAACATATGGAGATGAATACTTTGATGAGAAAAAGAATTCTTTTGTAACGACAACTACTGAGACGTGCGTAGTATGTGGATATAAGAAGGTGGTTGAGGAATATGAAGCTGCCATCACGGTAACATTTGTTGATTATGATGGCAAAGAATTATTAAAGCAGCACCTGCACTCTGGGGAAGATGCAACTGCACCGGATGCTCCGAGCAGGGAAGGCTATAAATTCACTGGATGGGATAAAGTTTTTACAAAGGTCACATCTGATATCACTGTTACAGCACAATATGAAGTAATGACATTCCACGTAGTTTTCAAAGACGGTGAAAACGTTATCAGTGATCAAGAAATAGAGTATGGAAGCAGCGCGACACCTCCAAAAGCACCTGTTAGACCTGACGAAGAATGGGGAAGATGGCAGTTTAGCGGTTGGGATGGTAACTATGAAAATATTATGAAAGATGAGATTCTCCAAGCGCAGTTTGAAAAAATATTAAATAAATATGAAGTCATTTTCTATGATGCAGATGGAAAAAGCATAAGTATTCAGTCGGTGCCGCATGGTGAAGCTGCAAAAGAGCCTGATGCACCACAAAAGGAGTCAACTGCTCAGTATAGCTATACCTTCATAGGATGGGATGGTGATACAGGCAATATAAGTAAAAACAGTAATTTCCATCCACAATATAAGGCTGAAATCCGATACTATACAGTTATTTTTATGAATGGTGATGAAATACTTGATGAACAAAGCATAGGGTATGGTATGCCTGCAACCGCACCGCCTGCTCCTACAAAAGAAGCAGATGATGAATATACCTACACGTTTAGCGGATGGGATAAAGATTTTGGCTGTGTAGAAGGCAATATGATCATAAACGCAGTATTTGATAAGGCAGAAATTGATGATTCAAAAGGGTCTGACGATGAAGATGATTCAAAAAAGCCTGAAGATGAAGATAAACCAAAAGAACCTGAAGATGAAAATAAGCCAAATAAAAGGAAACCGACTTCTAAAACTAAAGATAATGATAATGAGCCTGAGAATACAGGTGATGATGGTGATATTGGGGATGATCCTGACATAGAAACTCTGGGAAATGATGTAGAAATAACACCGGAAACTGAAATTAAGGTGACAGAATGGAAATCCAATTCAGGATTACCCCGGCAAAGAGTACAAAAACACTTACCCGATGATTCAGTTTCCTTAACAGAAGATAAATCCATAGAAACACCGAAAGTAAATGTTTTAGAGGAAGATAAGGAAGAGGCGGAAGAGACAGAAGAGACGGAAAATAAGGAAGAGGTGGAAGAGACAGAAGAGACGGAAAATAAACAGGAAATAGTCATAAAAGAGGATACCGGAAATAAGAAAGATAGCTCAGGTTTTAAATGGATATTCTCAATACTTGGCATTATTGCTGCAACAGTGTTTGGAATCTGGTTTTATCTTGCCTGTTTTAACAGTAGGAAAATATACGGAACTATACTAAATGAAGATGGCGGTTTTATGTGCGGAGCACTGCTTGTATTAGAAAAAAAAGGCATACTGGGAACAAAAACGGATGAGAACGGATATTTCTGTTTTAAAAATCTTAAAAAAGGTGATTACAGGTTAAAGGTATATCATGAAAAAGGCTGGATAATGTATTCAGCAGATATCCATATGGATAGCGAAAATAAAGAAGTTACATTTTCAGTTCTTGAATCCAAATGTGAAAGTGTGGAAACAAGAGCAGAAAAAAGGAAATATGAGATTAATATAAAAGCTTGGACTTTACTGCGATACACTGATTGCTACATATAATAAAGTAATCAATAATCCTATTATATAAAAATTTTAAAGTACTAAAGACTGAATTGCAAAAGTTCTTGTTTTGCAGGAATGAACAGTATATAATATGACAAGAAATTATTTTGATTTTTAAGGAGGAATTTTATGGACATCAATGTGACCAATGATGTGAAATATGTGGGCGTCAATGACCATGATGTTGACCTGTTTGAGGGACAGTATGTAGTTCCAAACGGTATGGCCTATAATTCTTATGTAATTCTGGACGAGAAGATAGTAGTTATTGACACGGTAGATCGGCATTTTACCCATCAGTGGCTGGATAATGTGGCGGCGGTCCTGGGCGGCAGAAAGCCGGACTATCTGCTGATACAGCACATGGAGCCGGATCATGCCGGTAATATCGACAACTTTATGAAAATATACACTGACACACAAATCGTGGCTTCTGTTAAAGCTTTTACCATGATGAGCCAGTTCTTCGGCACCGACTATGCAGATAGGCATA
>JAFLTG010000129.1 GCA_022510545.1 Lachnospiraceae bacterium
CCATACATATAGTGAAAGTTATTATGCTTTTAATTCACAGTATGGTTCCGCTTCTCTTGCTGGTTATGTTCGTCTAGTTCTTACTTATGACGATTTAGTTACTTATCTTGGTACTGTTCCGGGTGATTCATTGACTTTAACTGTTACTGGATATAATGTTAATTCCTATTCAAATAAATCATCTTCTGGTAAGTATACTACTGTTAATTTTTATGATGCTGCGCTTTCCTCTTCGTCTGGAACTATAACTTGTACTCCCGCTGGTGGTGGTGAGCAGCAAGTAACTGATTTTACTATTGGAAAAGAAGTTAATATTTCTTATGGTGGTGGTAATATTACTTTTGATATTCTTCCCGCCATTTATATTGGTGCTACTGCTGATTCTTTTGGTGCTCTTTATTATATTGTTGATTCTACATGGTTTTTATCTTTTCCGGCTGCTCCTTTGTCTGATAATGAAGCTTTAAATCAACTTGTTGATAATCAGGAACAGTATAGGCAAGAAGATAGGGATAATGCGACTCAGGCCGGAGAGGATGCCGGAGGACTTGTTGAGGAAATGCAATCATTGAAAGAGAAGTGGTCTATTCTTTGGTACCCAATAGAATTTACGCAGCAGCTGTTACAAGTTTTTACTGGTGGCTCTTCATCCAGAGCTTACATTGCAAAGTACTATAACGTTGAGGGCTATACTTATAATGAGGAAACTGGATATCTTGAACCGATTCGCAACCCAGTTATGACAATAGCAGCTGCACAAGCTGAATCTGGAGGAGCAACTATTACTTTTCCGTCTTATACTCTGCCGGTACTTGATATTAAACTTTGGGATGCATATACTTTCGACCTGACAATGATTAAAGATTCCTTTCCGGCATTATTCGACGCTTTATACGTGATATCAACAGTGATAGAAATGTATCTTTTTGTTGGATTCTTAAGAGATAAGTTTGAGGAGGTTTTTGGATAATGGTACTTTTTATTATTATAGCTGCCTTTATAGCACTTGTTGTTTTGTACGTTATGTCTATAGAATTTCCCGCAATTGCTCCGCAGTTGTCATCTGCACTTGATGCACTTGTATACTATATGGGACAAGCCATGGACATTGTCTGGTTGTTTGTCCCTAAAGCTATAACATTAACTCTTATGACACTAGCAATTGCAATAGAAGTTATTGTTATGGGTTATAAGTTTATTATGTGGATTCTTAGAAAAATACCAGTTGCCGGTATTGATTAGGAGGTAAGTATGAGCGAAAAAAGGGAGGGACGTACAAGAAACTGGGGAACTATAGTTTACCCAGAATCTGCGCCGGAGGACTGGGTTGAGATATTTAAATCTCATAAGGTACCGTTTTTTATTAGTCCGCTTCATGATAGAGATTTTACTGCAACCGGCGAACCTAAAAAACCGCATTATCATGTTTTGTTAATGTTTGATTCTGTCAAAACACGTGAACAAGCACAAGAGATATTTAATAATATAGGAGGTGTTGGTTGTGATAAGATTAATAGTCTCCGTGGTAATGCACGTTATCTTTGCCATTTGGATGATATGGACAAGGCGCAATATGACCCTAATGAAGTTTACTGTTATGGGCCTAGTGCAGATTATGTTACTGTTATTGGATTGCCTACTGATAAATACGATTCGATTGCAGAAATGATAGATTTTGTCGATCGTGAGGGTATTATCTCTTATGCTGCACTTCTCCGGCACGCTCGCGCAAATAACGAAATTTGGTTTCGTGTTTTGTGTGACTCTGGAACTCTTGTAATGAAAGAATTTATTAAATCAAGAACTTGGGAGGTAACAAAAGCTGATTATGAATGATGAAAAGATAGTATTACCTGAATGCTGCATCAATTGTCCTTATGGAGTTGAAAGAATAAATAGACCTTTTTGTTGGTGTCCTTATTATATTGATAATTTTGACAACACTCTTTTAACTTCTCCTGAAAAAGAATAGCAAGTGTTATTTAAAGCGGTGGTTTTGCCGCATGGGGGTGCACTACGACACACCCCCATGTGTTCAATGTTCAATGTTCAATGTTGACATAATTCTTGTTTTTTGTTAATATTTCAACAAAGGAGGTGATTTAATGAGTGGGCAATTTGTTTTTCTTAATGAAAACCATTATACGAAGGATGGAGAGTATAGGTGTTATGCTTCATTTGCTGACCCTCAGGGTAAAGTACTTAATTTTAACGCTTCTGCTGTTTCTGGCAACTTTCCACCGGCATTCACAATCTGCGACTTAGATTTTGATATGCAAGTATATGGAAAGTCTCAGGCGTTGATCCTGAACAGTTTCAAAGAAATTGACAAGATGGTACCTAAGTCAGAGAAAGGAGAAAAATAATCATGAAGTTTATGACAGTGGCTGCTAAGTTTTTTCCGGCGGTTATCACAACTACTGCGCCGACGATGCCGACACCGGCAGATTGGGCGACAATCATTACCTCAGTTACTTCTAATTTTAGCGTTGCTAATATTGTACTTGTACTTGCATCGGTAGTAACTGCCGGTATTGTTTTTGTGTTCCTTTGGTGGGGTATTCGGTTAGCGTTCCGAAGCATCATGGGTGCTGTAAAGAATGGTAGTTTATCCATTAATGGCGGTAGAAAGAAAAAGCGTGGGGGTTGATTATTATGTTAGATGAATTGTTTTTTATTCACTCTAACTTTAATCTTCCCAACTGGATTGATGCTTTCCTATCATCTTTAAAAGATGATAGGGAGCATCCAGACTATATGAGAGTTAATGGCTTGATGGCATTTTGTGGCAGTCAAGGCTCTGGAAAGACTCTTTCAAGTGTTCTTTATCTTGAAAAGCTTATGCAATACTATCCCCAAGCTTTGATTGTTACAAATCTTAAGCTTAACCCTGATTTTTTCGATTTAAGTAGAGTGCAAACTTACACCGGCATTAAAGATTTAACTGACATTGAAAATGGCCCATATGGTGTTGTGTACCTTCTGGATGAGATTCAGTTAGAATTTAATTCGTTAGAATCAAAACAGATGAATATGCCAATATTCGAGTTTATATGCCAGCAGCGAAAAGCACGCAAGCATATTATTGGAACAACTCAGGTATTTGGCAGACTTGCCAAGCCTTTTAGAGAACAGTTTAAATATGCAATATGCTGCCGGAAGCTTATAGGTTCATTATTTGCTCAGGACTTGTACAAGGCAGAAAATGTAGCATACGATGATGATATTAGAACAGAATTAGTTCAGAAAACTACTAAGTTTTATTTTGCCGGTTCAGAAGATTTTTCAAAATATGATACTTTTGAGCAGATTCAAAGAGTTAGGGGGTTGTTTATAGCAGATGGGAATTACTGATTCGCTCGCAATATTTGGAGAAATTGTTGAAGCTGCGGTTCCATATGCTTTGACTTGGCGTATTGGTATATACATAGTCAATACGCTGCTAGAATGGATAACGGGAGGTTCAAACACGTTATGAGAAAGCTTTTCCTTTTTATCGTCGCCGGTCTTGCGTTTACGCTGCCGGCGACGCGTGTTTATGCTACAGAGGATAGCACAGATATAATAGATATAACAGATTTCGTTGGAACTGTTTCAGGTAATGAAGTATCGGACATGTTGCCTTCGGATCCGGAGTGGCAGCTGCCATTGTTAGAATTGGAAGAGGGGACAGTGTCAGGTAATGACATAAGTGACATGATGCCAGATGTTCCAGATTATTCGATGGAATTGCAAAATATCTACATGCTGTTGTCGGATTGGATGGAAATACAATCGTATAATTCAGCTGATGGAACGATTCCTGAGCCGTATCTAAGTTATATTAGGGGATGTTTGAGTTGGAGTGGAATACATGATAACTATGTGGCTTTCGTGTCACAATATTACTTGAATAACAGATATTATAATTACTATGTAATTGCTATTGGTAATATTACTTATTCTTCTGGTGTTTTTGTTGGTTCTGATGTTGATGTTTATACTTTTTATCCTACTGTTACGACCAGCACCGGCACGAACTACCGTTATGAATTGCAAAGTTCCTTCCGTTATGCTCCGTCAGGTTATCTTTGCTTTACTGATTTGTCAAGTTCTTATCCTGACCTACGCAGCCAAGACACGAAATATCTTTTTGTTATTGTTACGATTATAGCTTGTACAGTTGTGTTCTATACAGTTACAAAATTTGGCTTTGGAAAAGTAAACTTCCGGCGAAGAGCAAAACGTGGGTGACGTAGGAACCCGCTAACGACTGAAAGGAGTTGATTAAATTGAAACTATATTCTCAACATTGTGTAGCCATTAAGGTATATTTGCGGCGAATGTTTGCTGTGCTGCTTGTGCTGCTAATCGCGTTTGATTATGATTTTATTGTATATGCCCGCGAGCCTGTATCGTTTAGCCATACATATAGTGAAAGTTATTATGCTTTTAATTCACAGTATGGTTCCGCTTCT
>JAFLTG010000013.1 GCA_022510545.1 Lachnospiraceae bacterium
TCTATGGAGATTATTGAAAAAGCATAAACTCCGGAGGGTTCGCCCTTCCGGAGTAAACTTAAAACCCAAGATGCGCAATTTCGTAACCGATACACCGATGTCAGTCAGTATACTTGCAACCTCTCTATAGGGAGCAGCATAGCGCTGTGACAGGTATCTCATGGACGCGCCCATTTCACCATCAGGTCCGCCGTACTGGCTGATGATTACCTGAGCCAGTTTAGCGTTGGGGGTGGTGATGTTTACCGGAAATTGTAATCTTTTTTCATAACTCCACATTAATTGCAGCCTCCTTCCCATGGCATAGGTGTTGTTGCCCAGGTCCATTCATTACAGGAAGATGCATCGGCAGTAGCAATAGTAAGCGGACTGAATTTGGATGCGTATTCGCGTAATGCCTGATTTTTCATTTTAACGTTGCGCTTTAAATAATCTACAGCTTCCGTATCATTCGGATGGGTGTCAAGGTATTCGGTCATTTCAACTATTACGAAATCAATGACACTGATGTCGTGGAGCAGTTTTTCCTGCTCATTATTATAATTTTTACTCAATTGCAGCATCTCCTTCCTGTAAACGGTTTATCTAATTCCGGAAATATAGTGCCGATCCGGAAGCCCTCATCTAAGTCTTCATAGATGTGGGTAAGGCGCTGCCAGGGAACATATGCCATGGCAATAGGGAATCTGTCAAAATCTTCTTTATAGTTGTAATCCCTCATGTTCATAAATATTTCCTTTCTCTATTAAACTTATTTTTGATAAAAAATTAGATATTTAGATTTTTTATTAAAAAATTAGTCATAAGATTAATAATGATTTTAATATTATAGTATGATATAATATTTTCCATGTGTTAAAAAATGTAAATTTTTGGTATTAAAGACACATTTTTTTCACAATTTAGAAAAATTATTTACACAAATATTGTATACAGTAGAACAGGTGTATGAAGGTGTACCGAAAGGGGGCATTTACATTGATAAAAGTAGAAAACCTTGTGAAAAAATACGGGGATCATATAGCTGTAGATAATCTGTCTTTTGAGGTTGAAAAAGGGCAGATTTACGGTTTTCTTGGTCCAAACGGGGCCGGTAAATCCACGACTATGAATATTATGACCGGTTATCTGGCGGCCAGTGACGGTCTGGTGGAGATTAATGGACATGATATTTTGACAGAGCCTGAAAAGGCTAAGAAATGCATAGGTTATCTGCCGGAACTGCCTCCTTTATATCCTGATATGACTGTAATGGAGTATCTGCGTTTTGTAGCGGAGTTGAAAAGAGTTCCTAAATCCGAAAGAAACGGACAGATTCAGGAAATTATGGGAATGGTAGAGATAGAAGATGTAAGTGAGCGGCTTATCAAAAACCTTTCTAAAGGCTATAAACAGAGGGTTGGACTGGCCCAGGCTATTATTGGCTATCCTGATGTCATAATTTTGGATGAGCCTATGGTTGGACTGGATCCGAAGCAGATTATTGAGATAAGGGAACTTATTAAGCGGCTTTCAGAGAATCATACCATTATTCTAAGTTCGCACATATTGTCGGAAGTTAGTACAATATGTGACTATATTATGATTATTTCCAAAGGAAAACTTGTTGCAAGTGATACTCCGGAAGGCCTGCAGAAGCTTATGAAGAAATCTACAGAGATAGAGTTGACTGCATTTGGTGATAAGGACAAGGCTGAGGAGATTATTTCGAAAATAGATCATATACAAACATACTCCTTTGAAGATGATTCTGAAGAGAACAGTATTAAACTAAGGATATTAACTGAGGATAATATTGATATTAGAAAAGAACTGTCCATAGCATTTACAAGCAATGATATGCCGGTGCTTTCTATGAATAAAGTAGAGAAATCGTTAGAGGATATTTTCTTGCAGCTAACTGAGTCAGTGAATGAAGATATAGAAGATTCCGATATGGATAATGAAGCTAAAGAAGATGCGTCTGCTAATGTTGATGAGAAAATGATTAAAGCTGACAAAATAACTGAAAATGCCGAGCTAAAGGAGGAAGAACAAAATGATGGCGATTTATAAAAGAGAAGTAAGATCATTTTTTAATTCCTTCATAGGCTGGCTTTTTCTTGCGGCAGCATTTTTTATAATGGGACTGTATTTTACGGTTTATAATATCATATACGGTTATCCGAATATCTCAGCGGTGCTGCAGAGCGTTATCTTTTTATTTATGATAGCGATTCCGATTCTCAGTATGAGGATACTGGCAGAGGACAGGAAGCAGAAAACGGATCAGTTGATACTTACCGCACCTGTAACTATTGGTAAAGTAGTGCTTGGTAAATATCTTGCATTGCTCAGTATGTTCGCAATACCGGTAGTTGTTATCGGTATTGCGCCAATTATTCTGTTGTTTTACGGAAACTTTCAAATAGGTATATCATATACCGCTTTACTTGGGTTTTTCCTGTATGGTATGCTTGCTCTGGCAATCGGACTTTTTATTTCGTCTCTTACGGAAAGTATAGTAATAGCGGCAGTACTTACTTTTGCGGCACTGTTCCTGGGGTACCTTATGCAGGGAATATGCAGCTTGATTTCCCAGACCGGAAATATTTTGACCAAAGTATTAGGCGCCTTTGATATGATTGGCAGATTTGACGAAATGTTAAGCGGAAGCTTTTATGTTCCTTCGGTTGTGTACTATGTTTCATTTACACTTTTTATGCTGTTTTGTACTACTCAGTCCATACAGAAGAGAAGATACAGTTCATCAAGTAAAGGAATTAAGATCGGTGCCTACAGTATAGGTCTGATAGTGATTTCTGTTATATTGACTGTATTAGTCAATGTGATTGTGCAGCAGCTTCCGGAAAATATACTTTCGATTGATGTTACTTCAGACAAACTTTATACACTTACGGATGATACTAAAGAGTTTGTATCAAATCTGGATGATGACATTACCATTTATGTACTTGTGAATGAAGAGTATAAGGATGGCAATCTGGATAAGACGATTGGAATAATAAAAAGCCTTTCTAAACATATAACCGTAAGCTATGTTGACCCTTCCGTAAATCCGAGGTTTTACACAAGCTATACTAATACCGCACCGTCTTCAAACAGTCTGATAGTAGTTGGACCGGAAAGAAGCAGGGTTATAGATTATAATGAAATCTATGAATATGAAATGGACTACACATCTTACGATTACAAAATTACAGGCTATGACGGAGAAGGTCAGCTTACATCAGCTATTGCCTATGTTACGTCTGACGATATGCCTAAGATCTATGTAGTGACAGGTCATAATGAACTGGAGTTAGAAGGTATATATACACAGGCTATACAGAAAGAAAATATTGATTATGAGGAACTTTCTTTACTGACTACAGACGCTGTTCCGGAGGATGCCAAGGCAATTATTTTGAACGCACCTACTACGGATTATTCTGCTGACGAAGCAAATAAGGTGATTGATTACCTGAAAAAGGGTGGTAATGCTATCATTATCCCTACCTATACGGAGGAGAAATTGAAGAATTTTGAAAAGATTATTGATTTTTATGAAGTATCTCTGGTAGATGGAATGATAATTGAAGGGGATATGGGTATGTATTATTCAAATCCGTTTTATATTTTCCCTCAGATTAACAGTGATGAAATTACAAACAGCATCATTAATGCCGCAGTTTTTGCCCCGTATTCACAAGGGATTTTATATAACGAAGACAGTGAAAGTATAGGTTATACGTCACTGCTTCAATCCAGTGCGGAATCATACAGCAAGGTGAATCTTGAAACCTCAACAGACTATGCGAAAGAAAAAGATGATATTGACGGTCCTTTTACAATTGCATTGAAGGCGGAAAAGATGCTTGAGGATGGCAGTATGTCCAATGGTATAATCGTATCGACCGAAAATCTGTTTACGGAAAGTGCAGATACCCTTGTTCCGGGAAACAATGTTAAACTGTTTAGCAGCATTTTAAGCGCATTGGTTGAGCATGAAAGCTCGGTATCGATTCCTATAAAGTATTATGATTCAACTATCCTGGTGTTTCCAACACTGGTTTGTGTAATTGTAGAGATTATTACAATTATCGTTGTACCGCTTGTATGCCTTATCATAGGGTTTGCGATATGGTTTGCCAGGAGAAAGAAATAAAAGATATGATATCGGTAAGAAGTTATACAAGTGACACTTGATTTCATAATAACTTTATGTAAAAATATTAAAGGATTATCGCTTACAAATTAAGCACTAATAAAAAGACTATAATATGCAAACCATGTAACTATTAAAAGATGATGATTAGGGGCTCATATGAGAGGAATAGACACCCAAGTTCGTAAAAACAGACGCCGCATTTTCAAAGAAGTGGCAAATCTGGCGTATAATTCTACAAATTTAAAAGACGATATTGAGGCTTTACCATATAAAATAGTAGACTATGATGAGTCGGAATATCAGAGTATATATAGGGAAAGGTCTATCGTACGTGAGCGGCTCCGTCTGGCGATGGGACTTTCACTCAGACCGGAAAACAGACCTGTCCATCTGACACAAGGACTTGAGGAGAGCAATATATCCGAGAAATATTATGAGCCTCCGCTTATGCAGGTTATTCCATCAGCATGTAACGCTTGTCCGGAGAATTGTTATCAAATAACCGATAAGTGTATGGGCTGTGTGGCGCATCCATGTAGGGAGGTATGTCCTAAGGATGCCGTTTCCATGAAGAACGGAAAGTCGGTCATAGATCAGGATAAGTGCATAAAATGTGGTAAATGTAAGGATTATTGTCCATATGATGCAATATCTCATCAGGTAAGACCCTGTGCGGGAGTCTGCGGCGTAGATGCCATTCAAAATGATGAAAAAGGAAGGGCCATAATTGACAGTGATTTATGCGTTGCTTGTGGACAGTGTATGGTAAATTGCCCGTTTGGAGCTATTGCAGACAAGTCGCAGATTTTTCAGTTGATTCGTTCACTTCAGACAGGAGATAAGATAATTGCCCAAGTGGCACCGTCGTTTGTCGGTCAGTTTGGTTTGGATGTAACACCAGATATGCTGAAGACAGCATTAAAAGAATTGGGCTTTTATGATGTTTATGAGACTGCATTAGGTGCAGATAAAGGTGCTATATATGAGGCCAAACAATACGTTAATGAAGTTGTTTTGGGCGAGCTGCCGTTTACGCTTACTTCATGTTGTCCATCCTGGGCGGTAATGGCGAAGAAATTATTTCCGGAAACCATAGATAAAATATCCAATACTCTGACGCCAATGGTAGCAACGGCCAGAATAATTAAGCAAGACCATCCTGATGCAAAGGTAGTATTTATTGGTCCCTGTGCATCTAAAAAGCTGGAGGCCTCCAGAAGGACGATACGTTCGGATGTGGACTTTGTAATTACTTTTGAAGAACTTACAGGTATGTTCGAGGCCAAGGGAATCCTGCTTAAAGAAATCAAAGCCATGGATGAACTTAAAGGTGCCACGGGTGCGGGTAGAGGATATGGTGTTGCCGGTGGTGTTGCAAGTGCCATCGAAGAATGCATTAATACTTATTATCCTGCTATTAAGGTTAAAATAGAACATGCAGAAGGCCTTGCGGAATGTAAAAAGATGCTTATACTTGCAAAAGCGGGTAAAAAGGAGGGCTGCCTGATTGAAGGTATGGCGTGCCCGGGTGGATGTGTTGCAGGAGCAGGAACCAATATCAAAATTCCGCAGGCAACTAAAGAAGTAAACAGCTTTAAAGAAGCAGCGGAATTTAGAATACCTCCCAAGAATTAGTGATAAAACGATATAAAATTAACATATTTTAGTGCAATATATATTAATACTTACATACAAGTAAAGGAGCTAAAGTTTAACAATGCAGAAAATAAGAACAAGATATGCACCAAGCCCGACAGGACGCATGCATGTAGGAAATTTAAGAACAGCACTTTATGCCTATCTGATAACAAAGCACGAAGGCGGAGATTTTATCTTAAGGATTGAAGATACCGACCAGGAGCGTTATGTAGAAGGAGCAGTTGACATAATAAACCGTACACTTGAAAAAACCGGCCTTATTCCCGATGAAGGTCCGGATAAGGACAAAGGCTTTGGTCCCTATGTGCAGAGCGAGAGGCAGGCACAGGGTATCTATCTTGACTATGCCAAAAAACTCATCGAAAAAGGAGAGGCTTATTATTGCTTTTGCGATAAGGACAGGCTTGCATCCCTCACGACACAAGTAGCAGGTAAGGAAATAAATGTGTATGACAAACACTGCCTGCATTTATCCAAAGAAGAGATTGAAGCAAATCTTAAGTCCGGTAAACCCTACGTTATAAGACAGAACAATCCGACAGAGGGAAAGACCGTATTCAATGACGATATCTATGGTGAAATCAGTGTGGATAATGCAGAACTTGACGATATGATACTGATTAAATCCGACGGATTTCCGACCTATAACTTTGCAAATGTGGTGGATGACCATCTGATGGGTATTACCCATGTGGTAAGAGGAAATGAATATCTTTCCTCATCCCCCAAATACAACCGCTTATATGAGGCCTTTGGCTGGGAAGTTCCTAAATACATCCATTGTCCGCTTATTACGGACGAAGACCACCAGAAACTGTCAAAGCGCAGCGGACATTCTTCCTATGAGGACTTGATCGATCAGGGCTTTTTATCGGAAGCTGTTGTCAATTTTGTTGCGCTGCTTGGATGGAGTCCGGAAGGAAACGAAGAGATTTTTACACTGGAGCAGCTTATCCGGCAGTTTGACTATCGTCATATTTCCAAATCTCCGGCAGTATTTGACTACACTAAGCTTAAATGGATGAACGGAGAATATATGAAGGCAATGGACTTTGATAAATTTTATCAAATGGCGGAGCCTTATTTAAAAGAGGCGCTTACCAAGGGGCAGAATCTTAAAAAGATTGCCGCCATGGTCAAGACCAGAATAGAAGTTTTTCCGGACATTGCGGAAATGGTGGATTTCTTCGAGGAACTTCCGGAATACGATATAGAAATGTATACACATAAAAAAATGAAAACAAGCAGGGAATCTTCCTTAGAGGTGCTTGAAGAGCTGCTTCCGTTATTGGAAGAACAGCAGGACTACAGCAATGACGCCCTCTATAAGACACTTACTGACTATGTTACTAAGAAAGACTGCAAAAACGGCTATGTTATGTGGCCTGTAAGAACTGCAGTATCCGGCAAGCAGATGACACCTGCCGGCGCAACGGAAATTATGGAAGTGCTGGGCAAAGAGGAATCCCTTGCCAGAATAAGAAAGGGAATAGAGAAATTAAAAAATGCCTGAATTAAAAATAAATCCTATACAGAAAAAGGCGATTGAGTTTGCTTCCGGGGCTATGCAGGTGCTTGCGGGTCCCGGAAGCGGCAAAACTTTCGTCATAACACAGCGTATCCGGAATCTGATTGAAAACTGTGGTGTGGACCCGGCCGCTATTCTGGTAATAACCTTTACCAAGGCCGCGGCAATGGAGATGCAGCAACGTTTTTATAAGCTTATGGAAGGTGAGCGACCACCGGTTAATTTCGGAACTTTTCACGCCATCTTTTATCATATCTTAAGACAGTCAGGGAAATATCGTAATTTTACCCTAATAAAAGAAACAGAAAAAAGAAAACTCCTGATGCAGATTTTGAAAATGCCGCAGTCACAGGTTTTTATCAATGATGAAAAAATAGATAACCTCATTCGCTATATCAGTATCATAAAAAATGAAGGCGGAAATATTGAAGCCTGTGTGCAGGATACTTTTGAAAAAGATGAACTTTTAAAAATATATACGGAATACAATGAATTTCTTAATGAATTTCAGAGGCTGGACTTTGATGATATGGGACTTCTGTGTCTTAAGCTGTTTGAAGAAAATTCTGATATTCTAAAGGATTGGCAGGAGAGATATAAGTACATAATGGTGGATGAATTTCAGGACATCAATCCTATGCAGTATCAGATTGTGAAAAATATTGCAGGAGAGAGGGCAAATCTTTTCATAGTGGGGGATGATGACCAGTCCATCTATGGTTTCAGAGGGGCCAGACCGGATATTATGCGGCAGTTTATGGAGGACTATAAGGATGCGACTCAACTTCTTCTAAACGTAAATTACCGCTGCCATGAAGATATCGTGCAAAAATCTATTAACGTGATAAATGTTAATAAGAACAGGTATGTAAAGGAAATCAGCGCCTCACATTCAGCTGGGGAGGGCGTTATAATTAAGCAGTATCCGGACCAGGAGAACGAATATGAAACACTGATAAATGAGTTAAAGAAGATCAGCCCAAATGCAGAATTTAAAAATACAGAAAACATAGAATTTAAAAAATCCAGTTTGTCAGATATAGCCATAATATACCGTACCAACCACGAATGCAGCCTGCTTGCTGAGAAATTGTTAATAAACCATATACCTTTCATCATGAAAGAGCCTCTAAAAAGCCAATATGACCATTTTGTGATAAAGGATATGCTTGCCTATATGGAATTTGCCGCCGGAAACCGGAGCAGGGAGCTTTTTTATCTGTTTATGAACAGACCGCTGCGATATCTTAGAAAAGCCTGCGCCAGACAGCCCAGGATCGAATTGAAAGAACTCCTTGATTATTACAAAAACAATAACCAGATGCAAAGTACAGCATCTAAACTTTTTTACGACATTGAACGCATCAAAACTCTGCGTCCATATCTTGCTATCAATTATATTAGAAAAGTCATAGGCTATGACATTTATTTGAAAGAAAACTATGATAAAGACTCAGTCGATAAATTCATGCTGCTATTAGACGATTTCCAGAAACTATCCAAACAATATGACAGCTTCAAAGACTTAAATGACTATATCAGTCAATGCAGAGAACTGCTGGAAAATAAGCAAAATGAAAAGACAGACAAAGACGAGACCGGTGTACGCCTTATGACTATGCATGCATCCAAGGGGCTCGAGTTTGATACCGTAATCATACCGGATGTCAATGAAAAAAAGATTCCGTCCAAGCAGTCTGATACACCTGGAGCAATAGAGGAGGAACGCCGGATGTTTTACGTGGCAATGACAAGAGCCAAGAAGAATCTGTATATACTATATTGCAGTGGGAAAGAAGGCAAAGATATGCCGTCCAGATTTCTGGAGCCTATTTTGAAGTGAATAAATAATTACTATAAAGTTCTCGAAACAGTATTGAGGAAGAACCGCTATTACGATTCTTCCTCATCCTCCATAAGCTCATCAAACTCAGCCGAGTCCAAATATTCATCAAATGCTTCTCCCACAGCTTCGTATTCATCATCATCTTCAATGTATTCTAAAACCGGTTCATCATTAGGGTTTTCTTCATTTTCAAAGTAACGGTAGAACCATACTTCACCGCTTTCATTCTGACCCTGCTCGTTCAGTGGTAAAAGTACGATATAATCTTGATTTGAGACAGTGAGAATTGTTATAACGGCACAGGTAACATGGCTGCCATCATCCAAATCCAGGTCAACTGTCATTTCTTCTGCATCATATCCCTCGTTCTGCATAATAAACCTACCTTTCTTTTAACCTACAACAACATTTTAATTAATAAATTTTTTGTTAAAATGCTGATTGGATAGCTATATTTTACAGAAATTTGGCAATATATTCAATGGATAATTAAAATTTTGTTTGGCATATTGGATAAAAATGGTATAATAGTATTAAATTATTACAATGGAGATATATTTTCTATTGGAAAATCACAATGATATAAGGCTGATTAGTGTGATTTACAACAAGTAAATTATATTGATAATTATGGGCAATGCGGATAACAAACACAAATTCGGAGGATTGAATGCAGAAATCTTTTAACATAATATCTTCAACAATATACCCTTTAGGAGTTCGTTTTACAGCGGCCGGTTTACATATAGCGTTAGTTTGCGAGGATAGGGAAGAGTGCGGCCTTCTTTTGTTTGACAGGCACCATAAAGATGGGATAAAGATTCCTTTTCCTAAGGAATTTAGAAAAGGGAATATTTATTCTATGTTGCTTAAGGGTTATCAGAATAGGAACTGTTCATATCTTTTTTATCATGGAGAAAAGGTATATCAGGATCCATATGCAAAGGCACTTGAAAATAACAGGAAATACGGAGAAACAGCAAAACAGCCCGCACACTGTAAAGTACTTAGTGAAAGCTACGACTGGGAAGGTGACAGAAACCTTGCAATTCCGTTTGAAGACAGTATTTTTTACATGCTGCATGTGCGGGGCTTTACCAAACACAGAACCTCCGGTGTGAATCATAAAGGCACTTATGCGGGTATTGTGGAAAAGATACCTTATCTTAAATATCTTGGCGTTACTGCAATTTTGCTTATGCCGACCTATGAATTTGATGAGGTATTCCATGAAGATAAACGCAGTATAAGTATGGAACAGGCTGCTGCAAATTATAAAGATAAACCTATTGACTCATCCAGTCAAGGAGATGCGGGTGTGCGCATAAATTACTGGGGATATCAGGAAGGGTTGTATCTCTTGCCAAAGTATGCATATTCATATTCTAAAGATGCAATAAGTGAATTTAAGGATATGGTAAAAGAGCTGCATAAAAACGGAATCGAGGTAATGATGCAATTCTATCTGCCTCCCAGCCTCTCCTATGTAAAAATACTGGAGATTATAATGCATTGGATTATAGAATACCACATTGACGGATTTCAACTTATGGGCGTGGATATTCCTATGCAGATGTTGTGCAAAGAGCCTCTCTTGGCAGAAACTAAACTTATCGGAGAAAAAGACTATAACTTTCAGATGCTGTCTGAAAATACAAGAATATCAGGTTATTCAGGAGGCAACTCGGAATATTCGTATTGCAACTTCGGTTATATGAACGATGCCTTTTTATATGATATGAGAAAGCTGTTAAAAGGCGATTCAGATATGATTGAGAGTTTTATTTATCGATGCAGGGATAATGCCGCAGATAAAGGTATTGTTAACTATATTGCCAAGCAGGACGGGTTCCGTCTCGCAGATCTGGTAACATATAACACCAAGCATAATGAGGCAAACGGAGAAGATAATAAGGACGGTATTTCGCAGAATTATAGTTGGAATTGCGGTATAGAAGGAAAAAGCCGCAAGAAATTTATCCTTAACCTGCGTATGCGCCAGATGAAAAACGCCCTTACTTTTGTGATGTTGTCTCAGGGAACGCCATTGATTTATAGCGGTGATGAGTTTGGAAATTCGCAGGATGGCAACAATAATCCGTATTGTCAGGATAATCCGGTGTGCTGGATTAAGTGGAATATGTTAAAGAGCAATGAGGAACTTTTCAATTATACTAAAGAACTTATTGCACTGAGAAAAAGTCATAAGATACTTCACATGGGAACACCGCTTAAAGGGATAGATTATAAATCCTGCGGATATCCGGATATTTCATTCCATGGCAAGGATGCCTGGAGACCAGACACCAGCCAGGAGAGCAGGAGCATTGGAATTTTGTACTGCTGTAAATATGGAAGTTCTGCCAATAAGAGTGAAGACTCTTATGGAGAAATTAAAGCTGGTGATTCGGCTGCACCTGAAAATATCGATGATTCTTATATATATATAGGTATTAATATGCACTGGGAATCTCGAGTATTCGGTCTTCCACAGATGCCAAAAGGATTTGAATGGGTAAAAGCATATACCACGGAAACTGAATTAAGGTCTAAAAATGAAGATAATGCAGCAACACGGGAAGCTGTTCAGAATATACGGATTCCGGCAAGAACAATTATGATATATAAAACCCAAAAAAGCATTAATAATGACATAATATCAAATAAATCAACAATAAAAGAAATTAAACCGACAACTAAAACTTCAAAGAAATCTATAAGTAAATCAATAAATAAGGGGAACCAATAGACAATGTCCAAAGCCTGGATGCATTTTAAAACAATCACATATCATAAGTATCTGGTTATGCAGGGCTGTTTCAAAGTCGGTCTGTATAAACAGGGGCTTATGCATGATTTATCCAAGTACAGTCCTGCCGAATTCTTAGTTGGTGCCAAGTACTATCAGGGCGACAGAAGCCCAAATAATGCTGAACGTGAGGATATTGGATATTCTTCAGCCTGGCTTCATCATAAGGGCCGTAATAAACATCATTATGAATACTGGATTGATTACAGTTCCAAGGAGATTCCGGGAGGAATGGCACCGGCATCAATGCCCAATAAATATATTATTGAGATGCTGATGGACAGGATTGCAGCCTGCAAGGTTTACCATGGAGCGGATTATACCGATAGTGACCCGTTAGCTTATTATGAACGCGGCAGGGAACTTTCGATTATGCATAAAAAAACAAAAAAGAAACTGGAATTTCTACTGCGTATGCTTGCCGATAGAGGAGAGGAGTATACTTTCCGCTACATAAGGAGACATATTTTGAAAAACGGCAGATGATATAAATAAACCGCATATGGCATAGTAGCATATAACTCTTTTTTTGCATAATATATCTTATGAAAAAAAGAGAGGATGCTATACCTATGAATACATGGATCATTTTATTATTTTTATTGCTTGCAAATTCTAATTCAAATTGCGGATGCCAGTCAGATGACGACTATAATTACAGAACCGGTAATGACGGTTTTGGCAGAAACAGCAACCGTAACGGTGGAAGAGGCTGGAATAATGATGATGATGACTGCGGCTGCGGTGATTCCGGAAATAATGATTTCGGATACAATGATAACGAATCAAGATTTGATTCACCGCGGTTTGGAAGCAGAGAAACCAGCAGTTGTGAAGAAACCGATGATTAAACGAAATAACGATAATTGTACGATAAATCGATAGTTATGTTTTCAGGGCATTCACTTATCCGGGTGAATGCCTTTTAAATTAAGATTTCAAGCTGATAATAAGCTTCTTAATGGGTTGACGAACAGGGACGGCAATGATAAACTAAATTTTGAAATTAATTTGGAAGGTATAGGTGATTTTAATGATAGACGGAAATAAAGTTTTATTCAGCGGAATGCAGGCGACGGGAAATCTTACGCTCGGAAATTATCTTGGAGCTTTAAAGAACTGGATAACTCTTAGTGATGAATATCAGTGTTTTTATTCGGTAGTTGATCTCCATTCCATAACGGTCCGTCAGGATCCGGCAGAACTTAGGAAACGTTCCAGAAATCTTCTTGCCTTATATATTGCCGCAGGATTGGATCCTGAGAAAAACTGTATATATTATCAGTCACATGTTTCTGCTCATGCAGAGCTTTCATGGATACTTAACTGCTTTACATACATGGGCGAGTTAAATCGTATGACCCAGTACAAGGATAAGGCAGCCAAACACGCAGACAACATCAACGCCGGCCTTTTCACTTATCCGGTACTTATGGCAGCCGATATACTTTTGTATCAGGCTGATGTAGTTCCCGTAGGCAAGGACCAAATGCAGCACTTAGAGATTACAAGGGATATTGCACAGCGTTTTAATGCGATTTACGGCGATGTGTTTACTATTCCAGAGCCTTATATCGGCAAATCCGGTGCAAGTATTAAATCCCTTCAGAATCCTGAGAAAAAGATGTCCAAATCAGATGAGAACCCGAATGCAAGCATTTATCTAATGGATGATGAAGATACGATAATGCGTAAATTCAAACGTGCAGTAACGGATTCTGAAGGCTGTGTGCGGTACAATGAAGAACAGCCGGGAATCCATAATCTAATAGATATATATTGCGCCTGCACCGGAAAAACCCCACAAGAAACAGAACGTGAGTTCGATGGCAAGGGCTATGGCGACTTTAAGACGGCTGTTGGAGAATCTGTTGTGGAAATACTCAAACCTATGCAGAAGAGATTTGAAGAACTAAGCCAAGATAAGGCATATATTGATAATGTTATTAAAACCAATGCTGAAAAAGCGGGCTATTATGCCGGAAAAACCCTTAGAAAAGTACAGAAAAAAGTGGGTTTCCCGGAAAGAATCAGATAATGATAGTATAAATGCTAATATATGTACAAATAATAATACTCTGATATATTATCCGTTAAAGGTATCGGTAAAATAACCTGAAGTCGATACAGGTTCATTTCCGCCAAGCAGATGGCTTGTATCACCTACAACCTGCGTCCTAAATATTGCTTTACCTGGAATTCGTTCCTCGGTAGCAAGAATAGTAACTGAAGTGGGCGCTATGTAGAAACCGTGAAGCAGTACAGCCGGGGAAATCCCCAGCAAATGACTCATCATTACAAATGTAACACCCAGATGGCAGAAGAACACTATTGTTGCATCCTGCCCATCGGGTGTTTCTTTATGCTCAGTCACATAATAATTATGATAACGCTTATACCCATACTTAGCCAAAATATTATCAAGCCCTGTACAGACTTCATCATATGCCGGCAACAATTCCGGATTAGAACGATAAATCTCAGTATTCTTCCAATTCTTTCTATCATACATATCCTCAATTTCCGTCCAATACTCAGGCATAAAATCCCACGGCACCCCATGCCTTCCGGTAGTAGGATCATCAATATAATAACTAAACTCCTTAAGCCAGGGATATGTAACAGCCTCGCGATCAAGAGCAGCCAGCGAATATGACGCAGTTTTAGCCGCCCTGCCCAACGGAGAACAGTATATGTCTGTAATATTTTCCCATTTGGAAACTCTTTTCGCTAAAAGAGTGGCCTCACGTACACCTTTCTCGGTTAACGTATCATTAATATAGTCGGGGTCTCCGTGTCTTATAAATATAATTCGCATAATTCTGCCTCCATACATCCAACACCTATGAACATTCTACCATACTAAAAGTTTATATTAAATCAAAACTTTATCAATATTTTATTATGCATATCCCCATCATTTGTTATATAATATCATAGAGCGTAGTATAATGTTAGTTAGCGCAATATTACTCTGACAAAGGAGGACACAATATGTTCGGATCTAATCAGCCAAAGCCTGAAAAGCAGACAAAAAGCTTTGCGAATAAGGGAAATGCAGGAAAGACTATAATTCTTATCATAGTAGTAGCAATCTTAGTTGTGCTGGTAAACAGCTCATATTATACGATACAGGAGGAAGAGCAGGCGGTGGTATGTACATTCGGCGCCCCTAAGGCGGTAACGACCCCCGGACTGCATTTTAAGATTCCATTTATACAGACCGTTACCAAGATCAACACCACCATTAAGGGCTTTACGATAGGTTATTCACAGGAAGGGGAAAACATGACGGCTTACGATGATGCCATGATGATAACCTCTGATTATAATTTTATTAACGTAGATTTCTATGCGGCATACCGTGTAACGGATCCGGTTAAGGCATTGTATGCATCGGAGGATCCGGTTGAGATACTTAAAAACATTGCACAAAACTGTATAAGGACAACTATTGCTTCCTATACGGTGGACAGCGTGCTGACAACAGGTAAAAATGAGATTCAGGCTAATATTACACAGATGATTCTTGAAAAACTGGAGTCCTACGATATCGGAATCCAGCTTATAAATATTACCATTCAGGATGCGGAACCGCCTACGGCAGCTGTAAGCAATGCTTTTAAGGAAGTGGAGACAGCCAAGCAGGGTAAGGAAACGGCTATTAACAATGCCAATAAATACCGTAATGAGCAGATACCGAAAGCTGAGGCCGAGTCAGATGAGATTCTCCAAAGCGCGGAAGCGCAGAAACAGAAGCGTATTAACGAGGCGAACGGACAGGTAGCAAGATTTAATTCAATGTATGAAGAGTATGTTAAATACCCCGAAGTAACCAAGAAACGTATGTTTTATGAGGCTATGGAATCCGTGTTGCCGGATATTAAGGTGATAATCGAAAGTTCGGATGCTTCTACAAGCACCGTGCTTCCGCTTGACAGTTTTGTGGGAGAAAATTCATCTTCCATAAATTCAACAAATAGAAACAGTCAAAACGACCGTACAGATAGTGAAAATACGACAGGAGAGGAGGAATAGCATTATGTTCAATCAGAATAATCAGGCAACTGAAGAATATGAAAGATATAACTCAGACGGCACCAAAAAGGGTTCCGGCAATGTGAAAAAATCTTTTAATAAAATTCTAATGCTGCTTATTGTTTTAGCCGTTGCAATTGTTGCAGGCAACAGTATGGTAGTGACCAAAGAGAATCAATATAAACTTATCAGGCGCTTCGGCAGGGTACAAAATGTCGTTGCCCAGGCCGGCCTTAGCTTTAAGCTGCCTTTTGTTGAATCGGTAGACACTATTCCCAACCAACTGTTATTGTATGATATTCCGGCATCTGATGTTATAACCTCCGATAAAAAGACAATGATTCTGGACAGCTATGTTTTATGGCAGATTACCGATCCGCTTAAATTCGCGCAGACCTTGAGCTGCTCCGTTTCCAATGCGGAAAGGCGTATTGATACGATTGTATACAATGCAACCAAAAATACTATTTCCAATATGACTCAGGATGAGGTTATAATGAGCCGTGACGGTAAGATGACGGTTACCATAGACCAGACGGAATCGGATGTGGTAAGCAATGACCTTGAAATTCCGTCTGAAACCAAGGAAATAATAAATATTAAGTCTTTAACGGACGAAATAATGGAGCAGATAAATCATGTGGAAGCACAGTATGGTATAGAAATCGTCACTGTGGAGGCCAAGAAGCTGGATTTACCGGATGATAATAAGCAGGCGGTTTACACCAGAATGATATCCGAAAGGGAGAATATTGCCGCTCAATATACCGCGGAAGGAAAAGCTCAGGCAAAAATGATTGAAAATACTACAGATAAAGAAGTGTCTATTATGATATCCGATGCGCAGGCCAGTGCGGAGGCTATAATTGCGGAAGGAGAAGCCGAATATATGAGAATTCTTTCATCAGCTTATTCTGACCCTGAAAAGACAGACTTTTATTCGTTTGTCCGGGCATTGGATGCGCTGGAAGAAAGCATGAACGGTGATAACAAGACTATTATACTTTCGGACGATTCACCGATTGCACAGATTTTTAACGGAAAGTATTGAAACATATGTTCGATTGTGGTATGATAGATTCTGATAAAAATCACAGGATACGAAAAGCAGATATTGTTTTTGTGCTTATAATAGGCCTGGCAGCACTAATTGGCTTCTTTATACTGCAAATGTATAGTAAAGAGGGCAGTTATGCTGTGGTTTCATATGATGGCTCTGGGATGCTTATGCAGATTTCGTTAGAACAATCTGAACCAAAGTATGTTTTAATTACTTATCCTAATATAGACGTGGGAAAAGAAGATAGTGAGAATATAGATATAAGATATGCAGATAGTGATAGTGGCAGTGAAAATGTAAATATACAGGAATTTTCCGAAGCTGAGTGGGGAAAGTTCCGGGAAGAAAACCTGTCTTCGTCTATGGAATACAATGTTTTTTTGTATAAAAATTATGAGATATCCATGCTATACAGCAGTTGTCCGGATAAGATTTGCGTACACCACCGTGCCATATCAATGACAGGAGAGAATATTATCTGCCTTCCTCATAAACTGGTCATAAAGATTACAGGCGATGGCAAAAGCAGCATAGACGGGGTGGCATACTGATGAAGAAGACTGTAATTCTTGGCTTTTTACTTGCCTTGTCGATGATTTTATCCTATATAGAATCCATACTTCCTATAAGTATCGGAATACCCGGAATTAAACTTGGACTTCCTAACCTAACAGTTGTTATTTTACTTTATCTGTATGGCGCAAGGGAAGCACTGGCGGTGAATATTTGCAGGATAGTTCTTACCGGCTTTTTATTCGGGAATATGTTTGCGATTACTTATGCTTTAGCCGGAGCGTTCTTAAGTTTTGCCGTCATGCTTATTATGAGAAAAACTGACATTTTTTCAATTGCAGGAGTAAGCATCGGCGGTGGGGTATTTCACAATATTGGGCAGCTCATTGTGGCGATGTTTGTGGTTGAAACCTATGCCCCGGCATTTTATTTACCGGTTTTATTAATTGCAGGTGCGGTGACAGGGTTTATAATAGGATATGTCGGTATGCGGGTCATGCCTTATTTACAGAAATAACCGGAACGGAGAACGTATGTACGCGTATTTAAAAGGAACTATTGAAGAAATTACGGAAGACAATCTAATACTCGAAGTAAACCAAATTGGATATAATATCAGGATATCTGCGAGAACAGCCAATTTACTTGAAGGAATCGGCAGTTTTGTCAAAATATATACATATACTCTTGTTAGAGAGGATGCTTTTAATCTCTATGGCTTTCTGACTCGGGATGACCTTGAAATCTTTAAGAAGCTTATCACTGTAAACGGCATAGGTCCCAAGGGTGGACTGGCTGTTTTGTCTGTAATGAGTGCGGATGAGCTGCGGTTTGCAATACTTTCCGGTGATGCCAAGGCAATTTCCAAGGCTCCGGGTATAGGCGCCAAAACTGCTGAGAGAGTCATTCTGGACTTAAAAGACAAAGTTTCGTTACAAGATGCCATTTCACCCAAGGCTGATGTATCTATATCCTCATTATCGGGCGAAGACACTTCAAGTGAGAAGAACGAAGCGATTGAAGCACTTGTTGCACTTGGCTATTCGGCTTCCGATGCCTTAAGAGCCGTTAAGCAGGTTGAAATAACGGCAGATGCAAGCGTAGAGGATATACTTAAAGCATCTCTTAAATATTTATACTGATTGCGATTTGTTTCTAAATAATGCAAGCTGCATTCGATTCGATAAATTATATCTTTAAAGAGGAAAATATGGCAAACAGAGTAATCGAGACCAATATTACACAGGAAGATATGCAAATAGAGGGTTCACTGCGTCCGCAGACCCTAAATGACTACATTGGTCAATCGAAGATAAAGGAGAATCTTAAAATCTATATACAGGCTGCCAAACAGAGAAATGATGCATTGGATCATGTGTTATTTTATGGACCGCCCGGTCTTGGTAAGACCACTCTGGCAGGTATCATTGCCAATGAAATGGGTGTCAATATGAAGGTAACCAGCGGTCCTGCAATAGAAAAACCGGGAGAAATGGCGGCTATTTTGAATAATCTGCAGGAGGGTGACCTTCTTTTTGTAGATGAAATACACAGGCTTAACAGACAAGTTGAAGAGGTGCTGTATCCCGCAATGGAAGACTATGCAATAGATATTATGATCGGAAAAGGTGCATCAGCTCGTTCAATTCGCTTGAATCTGCCGAGATTTACACTGGTCGGAGCTACCACAAGAGCCGGGCTTCTCAGCGCACCCCTAAGAGACAGGTTCGGAGTTATCCATCATCTGGAATTTTATTCTGTTGAAGAGCTTAAGCTCATAATATTACATTCAGCTAAAATCTTAGGGGTATCGATTGAGCCTGAAGGTGCCATGGAGCTTGCAAGGCGCAGCAGAGGAACGCCGCGTCTGGCCAATCGCATACTTAAACGTGTCAGAGACTTTGCACAGGTAAAGTATGACGGCGTAATCACCAAAGAAGTTGCCAATACCGCACTTGATTTGCTTGAAGTGGACAAACTGGGCTTAGATCATATAGATAGAAATATTTTATATACAATGATTGAAAAATTCAAAGGAGGTCCTGTAGGCTTAGATACTCTTGCCGCAGCCATAGGAGAAGATGCAGGAACGCTTGAGGATGTATATGAACCATATTTACTGAAAAACGGCTTTCTTAACAGAACCCCAAGAGGACGTATGGTAACCGATCTTGCATATCATCATTTAGGACTTGAAATTCCCTCTTAAGCTATATATAATAGAATATGTATAAGTTTTTATAAGATGGCACATTTTGTTATTTGGAGGGAAACCTTATGTCAGCTAAAACAGATACTGAAGTTATTATCGGTGGAAAAGTATTTACTTTAAGCGGTTATGAAAGTGAAGAATACCTGCAGAAAGTAGCTTCGTATATTAATAATAAGGTAAATGAATATGGTAAAGTAGACAGCTTCAGAAAGCTGCCTTTAGACACCCAGAATGTGCTTTTACAGCTTAATATAGCAGATGATTATTTTAAGGCAAAGCAGCAGATTTCTTCATTAGAGGAAGAACTCAAGGCTAAAGATACAGAGATATATGATTTAAAGCATGAACTTATTGCAACTCAGATGAAGCTTGAAAATACCGAAAAAAATGTCAGAAATCTTCAACAGGAAAATTCCAAAAAAGTTATGATGCTTGAAACAGAAATGGCAGAATTGAAAAGAAAACAGTAAGGCTGTCTTATATAAGGCAGCTTTTTCTGTAAGTCTGCAAATATTCAGAAAGTGATGTTCATATAAGATATGATAGAGAAAAAAGTAGAGTTGCTGGCACCTGCCGGTAATTATCGGGCGCTTGTCGGCGCCATAAATGCAGGAGCGGATGCAATATACCTGGGCGGCGATAAATTCAGTGCCCGCGCTTATGCTGATAATTTTACCGAAGAAGAACTGCTTAAGGCACTACGCTATACACACATTTGTGGTAAAAAGCTCTACCTCACGCTCAACACTCTTGTTAAAGAAAAAGAATTTTCGTTGATTTATGATTATTTAAAACCGCTATATGAGGCAGGTCTGGATGGTATTATAGTTCAGGATCTTGGTGTATGGGAATATGTCAGAGAGACTTTTCCGGGACTTGCGCTTCACGCCAGTACCCAGATGACAATAACAGGCGTTATGGGCGCCGCATTACTTAAAAGCGTTGGCGTTTCAAGGATAGTGCCGTCAAGAGAACTTTCGCTTGAAGAAATTAAAACTATAAAAAGAAAAACCGGTCTTGAGATCGAATGCTTCATACATGGCGCGATGTGCTACTGTTATTCCGGACAATGCCTGTTTAGCAGCATTTTAGGTGGCAGAAGCGGCAACCGGGGAAGATGTGCACAGCCATGCAGACTGCCTTATAAGGTATCAGAAACAGGTGATATTTTATCAACAGAGGAAATGTATCCTTTGAGCTTAAAAGATATGTGCACTATAGATTATATCCCTAAATTGATTGAAGTGGGAATCGATTCTTTTAAAATAGAAGGCAGGATGAAAAAGCCTGAATATGCTGCAGGTGTTACTGCAATTTATCGTAAATATATTGACAAATACTATGAGAATGTTTCTTCATATCAGGTAGATGAAGCCGATATGGACAGGCTATATAAGCTCTATATCAGAAGTGAAGTGCAAAGCGGCTATTACGAAAGATATAACGGCAGGGAAATGATAACCCTCGGCAAAGGAGGATACCTTGGGAGTGACGAGAACCTGCTTAAGGAGATTTCAGAGGATTACTTAAATGAAGAGAAGAAGATTCCCGTTAAGATAAGAGGAAACTTTAAGGTGGGAGAAAGAGCCGCACTGACCATAGAAGGTATGGGGATCACTCAAACTTCCTATGGAGAGCCTGTACAACAGGCATTAAAGCGCCCTATGACCAAAGATGATATTCTGAAACAGCTGATTAAAACCGGTAACTCATATGTAAAAATTATAGACGAAGATATTGATATCGAAAAAAATACTGTAGGTGAAAATATTATAGTTGGCGATAATGTGTTCATTCCTGTAGCTCAGCTCAATGAGCTGCGACGCAAAGCGATTACTGCATTTGAAGATAAACTTATTGAAGCTAACGGTTTTAATAAAATAACGCCTGAAACCAAATCAGACAAAACGCAGCAAAACTTGCAAAATTACCAAAATTTGGAAGAAAACACCTTAAAAAAGCATTCTAAACCCATTAAATTACATGTCTTTGTACAGAGTTTAGAACAGCTTCAGACGGTTTTTCAATACCCCTGTGACAGGGTATATATCGACAGTGACCTGTATTTACGGGATTTTGACCAAATCAGTCAATATTTGGAGGCATATCCAAATTTTGCAATTTATCTTTCATTACCTTTTATAATAAGAGATAAGGATATTGTTTATTTAGATAAGCTGAAAAAATTGCTCAATAGTAGGATAAACGGCTTTCTTGTGCGTAATCTCGAGGCTTTATCATGGGTATTATCTAATGATAATAAAAAATATGATATCATAACAGACTGTGGCATATATTGCTTTAATGCCTATGCAGCCGGTTTTCTTCAGAAATATGCCGATGAACTTACCTTCCCCTGGGAATTAAATAACAGGGAGTTGCGTAAATTAACGGACATGCTAACGGTAACAGGTGATATCAAACTATCCCTGCCGGTGTATGGCACTATACCGATGATGCTTACGGCAAATTGTGTCAAAAAAACAACCGGTACCTGTACACATAGTGAGCTTTCTCACAGAATGTACTTAACCGACCGGTACAACACCGTATTTCCGGTTTTATGCAACTGTAAGCATTGTTATAATATCATTTATAATTCAGTACCGTATTCACTCCATAACGAGTGGCAAAACCTGCAAAAACTCGGACTTTTTGCAGTCAGACTGGATTTTATCTTTGAAAACGATAAACAGATATGTGAAATATTGGATTATTATACGGGTAAAAGTGATAATTTCCCGATTGCAGAATATACATCCGGACATTATAAAAGAGGCGTAGAATAAAAAAGGCATGGTTTACATATGGAACTTTATATAACAGAGATTTCCAAGTATTTAATTACATTACTGCTCGCATTATATACATTAGAATGCTTTCTTGTTTTTCGCTTTTCAAATGAGGGAAAGCGGAGCGGTTTATATACAAGACAGAATTTTCTGATGTTTTTCGTACATTTTTCCTGCTTTATGGTAATCTGCTTTGAAACAGGGGAAATGGAGTATTTGTTCTTCTATATATTCCAGCAGATACTTTTGTTTTCAACAGTTATGCTGTTTCGGATGCTGTATCCCAAGGGTAACAGGCTTATAATAAACAATATGTGTATGCTGCTTAGTATAAGCTTTGTAATCCTGACAAGGATTTCATATGAAAAGGCGCTCAAACAGTTTTTTATAGTTACTGCCTCTATGATAATAGGAATGGTTATTCCGTTTTTTATTCATAAACTCAAATTTTTAAAAGGACTTACCTGGGTTTATGCTGCTGTCGGCATCCTGGCCCTTGGCATCGTGCTAACGCTGGGTTCCGTGACCCATGGCTCCAAGATTTCCTATTCGATAGGCGGTGTAACCTTCCAACCCTCGGAGTTTGTAAAAATAATATTTGTTTTTTTTGTAGCAAGTGCACTTTACGAAACAGATGATATTTTAAGAATAATGCTGACTGCAATAATTGCCGGCATTCATGTGATGATTCTGGTGGCTTCCAAGGATTTGGGAAGTGCATTGATATTTTTTATTGTTTATGTATTTATGGTTTATATTGCTACCAGGAAATGGATATATCTGTTGCTTGGAGCCTTGGGGGGCAGCGGGGCGGCAGTACTTGCATATCAGTTTTTTACACACGTGCAGGTACGTGTACAGGCATGGAAAGATCCCTGGAGTTGTATTGACGATGCCGGTTATCAGATAACCCAGTCATTGTTTGCCATAAGCAGCGGCGGCTGGTTTGGATTGGGGTTGTTTGAGGGAAATCCTACGTCCATTCCATTTGTAGAAACCGATTTTATATTCTCGGCAGTGGCGGAAGAGCTGGGAATCATCTTTGCGATGTGCTTAATATTAATAAGTATCAGTTGTTTTGTTATGTTTATGAATATATCGATAAAGCTTCAGGACAGATTTTATCAGTTGATTGCATTTGGCCTGGGAGTAACTTATATTTTCCAGGTATTCCTGACAATCGGAGGAGGCACCAAATTCATTCCCATGACAGGTGTTACTTTACCGCTTATCAGTTATGGCGGAAGTTCCGTTCTCACAACATTGATCATGTTTTTTATAATAGAAGGCCTTTATATTATAAGACAGGACGAAGGTGCAAAAAGTGTTAGAAAGAAAAAGAAAAAATCAAACAGCAGAAGCTCCGGAAGAAGACCTTCGGGAGAAAAAGGAAAAACTGAATATCAGGAAGAAGACCGGCAGACAGATTAGTTTTGTTACCTGTGTTTTTGCGCTCCTGCTGCTTGGAATGATGAGTTACACCTGTTATTATTCGATGACTAACAGACAGGAAATGATAAACAACAGCTATAACAGCAGACAGGAACTTCTCAAAGCCCAAAACACAAGGGGAACAATCTATTCAAATGACAGACAGGTTCTGGCAAGGACCATAACAGACTCAGCAGGGAAGGAACGCAGAGAATATCCTTTTTCCAATATGTTTTCCCATGTTGTAGGTTATGCGTCCAATGGAAGGTTTGGAATCGAGGCCCAGAGTAATTACTACCTTATACAGTCCAATGCCAAATTGTCGGACAAGGTAGCAAGCGAGATGTCGGGCGAAAAGTATCCGGGCGATAATGTAATAACCACACTTGATGTGTCGCTTCAGGAAACCGCCTATCAATTACTTGGCATTTATAAAGGTGCCATCATTGCATCGGAACCCTCTACGGGAAAAATCCTTGCAATGGTTTCAAAACCTGACTTTGACCCGAATGAAATTGAAAATATATGGGATAGTATGATAGAGGATAATGAGAGTGGTGTATTGCTTAATCGTGCAACCCAAGGCTTGTATCCTCCCGGTTCAACCTTTAAGATTATAACTGCACTTGAGTATATACGCGAGAATCCTGATACCTATCAGAATTATACTTATCAATGCAGCGGCAGGTTCAGTATAGGAACAGATGTTATTAATTGTTATCATGGTACCGCACACGGCAGTGAGGATTTTACAAAATCCTTTGCCAAATCCTGTAATTCATCCTTTGCCAATATAAGCATTGGTCTGAACAGGAAAAAATACAGTAACACTCTTTCAAGCCTTTTGTTTAATACAGAGCTTCCTGTTTCCTTTGCCTATAACAAAAGCAGGGTAACGGTGAATGAAGATACTGCAGATGCTGATATTATGCAGGTTTCAATAGGACAGGGGACAGATCAGATAACTCCGCTTCATATGAATATGATAACGAGTGCTATTGCTAATAAAGGTATGCTGATGAAGCCGTATCTGGTTGATTATGTAGAGAATAATAACGGAAACATAGTTAAGCAGTTTTCGCAAGGCAGTTACGGTCGTTTGATGTCCGAAAATGAGGCTGAAATACTTACCGAATTGATGATGGCAGTAGTAGAGAGCGGTACGGCTACCAAATTAAAGGGACAGGATTACATAGCCGCAGGAAAAACCGGTTCTGCGGAATATAATAGTGTCAAGACAGATTCGCATGCATGGTTTACCGGTTTTGCACCGGCTGACGACCCGCAGATTTGTGTGACTATAATTATAGAGGGCGCCGGATCCGGCGGAGATTATGCGGTACCTATTGCCAGAAGGCTTTTTGACGCATACTTGAACCCGTAAAGTACAATAATCGGAGGAAACAGGAAATGATTGAAGCAACCAGTTGTGGCGGTGTTGTTATATTTCGAGGTAAGATACTTCTTTTGTATAAAAATTTTCATAACAAGTACGAGGGCTGGGTATTACCTAAAGGTACGGTGGAAGACGGAGAAGAGCATAAGGAAACGGCTCTTCGGGAAGTCATGGAGGAATCCGGTGCAAGAGCCAGCATTATTAAATATATAGGCACAAGCGAATATTCGTTCACCGTGCCGGAAGATGTTGTGGAAAAGGAAGTACACTGGTATCTGATGATGGCATACAGCTATTATAGCAAACCACAGCGTGAGGAATATTTTATGGATTCCGGATACTATAAATATCATGAGGCTTTTCATTTACTAAAGTTTGCCAATGAGAGAGCAATACTTGAAAAAGCATATAGTGAGTATGTAGACCTTAAGAAACACAATTTATGGGGTAATACCCGATAGTTCTTCCAATTTTTGGTATTATGGTTTATAATAAGACGAACGATGTTCGTCTGCGAGTTTTGTGACTAAAGTCGCAAAACATCGCGGGCTGAGAATATAAAGGAGGTTATATATGAAAGCATCATCAATGGATACACATTTAGGAAATATTTCTATAGATCATGAAGCGATTGCCCAATATGCCGGTTCAGTTGCAATGGAATGCTTTGGTATTGTAGGAATGGCGGGAATGAACGTAAAAGACGGTCTGGTAAAGCTTCTTAAAAGAGAAAGTATGACTCGTGGAATACAGGTCCTTCTTAAAAACAATAAATTGACTATTAATTTTCATGTTATAGTTTCTTATGGTGTAAGCATTCTTGCCGTAGCAGATAATCTCATTGACAGCGTAAAGTATAAGGTAGAAGAGTTTACCGGTATAGAAGTTGAAAAAATAAACATCTTCGTTGAAGGTGTTAAAGCGATTGACTAAGGGAGGATTCGAGGTGGCTTCAAATAAAATAGATGCCAAAATGATGGCCAAAATGTTCTTAGCAGGAGCAAAGAATCTTGAAAGTAAGAAAGAATGGATCAATGAGTTAAATGTATTTCCGGTGCCTGACGGCGATACCGGAACCAATATGACTTTAACGATCATGTCTGCGGCAAAAGAAGTCGTTGCACTTAACGAAACAGGTGCTATTGATATGCCTTCTTTGTGTAAGGCTATTTCTTCAGGTTCCCTTCGCGGAGCTAGAGGAAATTCAGGTGTTATTTTATCCCAGCTGTTCAGAGGTTTTACCAAGGTGGTAAAAACTACCCAGGATATAACTATACCCGTGCTTGCCGAAGCGTTTGAAAAAGCGGTTGAGACGGCATACAAGGCAGTTATGAAGCCAAAAGAGGGAACCATTCTGACCGTTGCAAAGGGCGGTGCTGACAAAGCAAGAGAATTGGCGGATGCTGGCGTAGAGGATATGGCCGAGTTCTTAGACCAAATAATACGTTATGCGGATGAGGTACTTGCCAAAACTCCGGATATGCTTCCGGTATTAAAGCAGGCAGGAGTCGTTGACTCAGGTGGTCAAGGGCTTATGCAGGTATTAAAAGGCGCTTATGACGCATTTTTAGGCAAGGAACTGGATTTAACCATACCCGAACATGCCGCGTCACATGTGAGAAAATTCTCATCGCCAAACCTTGACGCACAGGCAAATGCGGAAATCAAATTCGGTTATTGTACGGAATTTATTATAATGCTCAATAAGGTATTTAACATCAAGGCGGAATTAGACTTTAAAGAATATCTTGAATCCATAGGTGATTCAATAGTTGTGGTCGCTGATGATGATGTGGTAAAGGTACACGTACATACCAACGACCCCGGTCTGGCTATACAAAGGGCGTTGAAGTACGGTGCACTTTCCAACATGAAGATTGATAATATGAGACTGGAGCATCAGGAGAAGCTCTTTAAGATGTCTCAGACCAATGAACCTGAGCCTATAAGCGAAACATCCCCTGAGACTGTGAACTCTATTCCGGCAGAAGCTGACGTTAAAGCGGCCGAAGTTAATGATGAACCCAGGAAAGCTGTCGGCTTCATTGCAGTATCAGCAGGTGACGGACTGGATGATATATTTAAGACTCTTGGAGTCGACTATATTATCGAAGGCGGTCAGACCATGAATCCAAGTACGGAAGATATGCTCAACGCGGTTGATAAGGTCAATGCCGAGAATGTATTTATCCTTCCCAATAACAAGAATATAATCCTTGCCGCAAATCAGGCACAGGCTATGGAGGAAGATAAAAATATCATTGTAGTTCCTACCAAAACGGTACCTCAGGGTATAACAGCTGTTATCAATTATATTCAGGATATGTCTGTGGAAGAAAATAAGCAGATAATGATTGATGAGATTAAAAAAGTAAGTACCGGTCAGGTTACTTATGCGGTAAGGGACACCACCATCGGTGATAAGGAAATAAAGCAGGGTGATTTTATGGGAATCGGTGACAACGGCATACTTTCCGTAGGTCAATCCATAGATGAAGTTGCCAAGTCTATGATAGACGAAATGATGACCGAGGAAAAAGAACTCATAAGCATATATTACGGTTCCGATATTTCCAACGAGGATGCCAAACAGCTCAAAGCCGATGTTGAAAGCAAATATAACGGCTGTGATGTTGAGCTGCAGTATGGTGGTCAGCCTATTTATTATTATATTGTATCTGTAGAATAGCATTAAATTCCCCGGTAACAGGTGTTATTGGGGAATTTTCATGATAGGTTAAGAAAGGGTCATAGTTATATTATGGACATAACTTCATTAAAAGGAATCGGTGAAAAAACGGCAAAGCTTTTTTCAAAGCTTGATATAACTACGACAGATAAATTACTTCACTATTATCCCAGAGATTATGAACAATTCAATGCCCCGGTACTAATTTTTGACGCTCCGGAAGGCGAGCGGGTTGCTGTACGTGCAACAGTCACCGGCAATATGAATTCAAAGGTTGTCCACAACCTGAATATATTAAATTTTACAATACAGGATGCATCAGGAATGATGCAGATGACATATTTCAATATGCCATATCTTAAAAAGACCATAAAAAAAGGCTCTTTTTATATATTTAGAGGCTTAGTCCGGAAAAAAGGAAATACACTTTATATGGAACAGGCTGCTGTATACAAACCAGAGGAATATGAAAAACTTTCCAATCGTTTGCTGCCTAAATATATGCTGACAAAAGGATTAAGCAACAATACATTGACCAAGACGGTCAAACAAGCGTTTGAAGTGACCGGGACAGAAGAAGAGTATCTTCCCGATGAGATATTGAGAAGATATCAGTTTATGCCTAAGAATGAGGCATTATATCAAATGCATTTTCCAAAGGATTTTGAAACACTCGCCAGGGCAAGAAAAAGACTTGTCTTTGACGAATTTTTATTATTTATATTGACAATCAGAAGACTTAAAGAAGAAAACAATGAGCTGCCAAGTGCCTATCAAATGATAGAAGTAGCTGAGACCAAACGTCTTATAGAGGCACTGCCGTATAAACTTACCAATGCACAGATGAATGTCTGGTCACAGATTAAAGAGGATTTATGCGGCGAAGTAGTGATGAACAGGCTTATTCAGGGTGACGTGGGTTCAGGTAAGACTATCCTCGCCTTTCTATCCTTGCTTATGTGTGTGGCAAACGGCTGTCAAGGTGCATTAATGGCACCGACAGAGGTGCTTGCCAAACAACATTTTGAATCATTGCTCAAATTAAAAGAGCAATATAAGTTAAACATCCATCCCGTACTTTTGACAGGCTCAACATCTGCAAAGGACAGGAAGCTCATATATAGTGAGATTACATCGGGGGAAGCGGATATCATCATCGGCACCCATGCGCTGATACAGGAAAAAGTAAACTATTATAAACTTGCACTGGTAATCACCGATGAACAACACCGTTTCGGTGTCAGACAGCGTGAAACTCTTGCCAATAAGGGACAGGCCGTACATGTACTTGTTATGAGTGCAACACCGATTCCAAGGACACTTGCCATAATTTTATATGGAGACCTGCATATTTCCGTACTGGATGAATTACCGGCGGACAGGCTCCCGATCAAAAACTGTGTGGTTGGCACTTCTTATAGGGAAAACGCTTACCGCTTTATCGAAAAAGAGGTTAGTGCGGGAAGACAGGCCTATGTAATCTGCCCTATGGTGGAAGCAGGCGAAATGGAGGACTTAGAAGACGTAATTTCTTACACTTCCAAGCTTAAATCAGCACTTCCGCCCTCTATTCAAGTTGCGTCTTTGCATGGTAAGATGAAACCTGCGGAAAAAAATTATATTATGGAACAATTTGAGGCCCACCATATCGATGTGCTGGTTTCCACAACCGTAATTGAAGTCGGTATAAATGTTCCCAACGCTACAGTTATGATGGTGGAAAATTCCGAAAGATTCGGGCTTGCCCAGCTGCATCAGTTAAGAGGCCGTGTGGGACGCGGAGAGCACCAGTCATATTGCATTTTCATAAGCTCATCTGAAAATAAGTCAACTATGGAAAGACTTAAAATACTCAATACATCAAATGACGGATTCTATATCTCAAGTCAGGACCTAAAGCTTCGCGGACCGGGGGATTTATTCGGTATAAGGCAGAGCGGAGATTTACACTTTGAACTGGGAGATATCTTTACGGATGCGTCTATTCTACAGCAAGCAAGCGATGAAGCTGATTACTTACTTGAGATTGATCCTGATTTAAGCAGCAAAGAATATACGGCACTTAGAGATATTCTGGATAAGGCTGAAAATAATAGTGTTGACTTTAGAACAATCTAAAATTAAACTAAATATTAAGTGTTAATAATAGTGTGAAAAATAAATTTATTTCACAAGACAAACTACGTTTGTCTGCAAGTTTGTGCTTGCGCATAGTGTACTGCGTACACATTAAACTCGCAGGTTGCGCAAGAATGGGAGATTAATATATGTCAAAAGTTGCAATCGTTACCGACAGTAACAGCGGAATTACACAGGCACAGGCCAAGGATTTTGGAATCTTTGTCCTGCCTATGCCTTTTATGATCAATGATGAAACCTATTACGAGGATATAACGTTATCTCAATCAGAATTTTACGAAAAACTGTCATCCGGGGCATCAGTGATAACAAGTCAGCCCACTCCCGAATCCGTTATGGAACTGTGGGATAAACTGCTTAAGGAATATGATGAAATAGTTCATATTCCTATGTCCAGTGGTCTTAGCGGTTCCTGCCAGAGTGCTATAATGCTTTCTGAGGAGTATGACGGTAAGGTACAAGTGGTTAATAACCAGCGTATTTCCGTTACACAGAGACAATCTGCACTGGATGCCTTGTCTTTGGCAGATAAGGGAATGAATGCTTTAGAGATTAAGGACTTTCTTGAAAAAGACAAGTTTAATTCAAGTATATATATTATGCTGGATACCTTGTATTATCTAAAAAAAGGCGGAAGGATCACACCTGCAGCGGCAGCTCTCGGTACTATACTTAAACTTAAGCCTGTATTGCAGATCCAAGGAGAGAAACTGGACGCTTTCGCCAAGGCAAGAACTACATCCCAGGGTAAGAGCCTTATGATAAATGCTATAAGAAACGATATGAACAACCGTTTCGGAGGTGCCGACAAAGACAACATATGGCTGCAGATAGCCTATACCTATGATATTGAGGCTGCCAATCAGTTCAAAAAAGAAGTTCTTGAGGTTTTTCCGGATTTTGATATAAATGTGGACCCGCTTTCTTTAAGTGTATCCTGTCATATCGGTCCCGGAGCTTTGGCATTGGCCTGCTGTAAGAAAATTAATGTGTGATAAGATTCTATAACCGTATTTTAACAGTATATAATGAGGTATTATTATGAACGCAGCAATAATCGGAATGGGAAATATGGGCAGTAAATACTGCAAAATGATAGCCGAGGGCAAAGTTGACGGAATGAGTGTCACCGCTGGCACCAGAATCCGCCCTGAGAGATTGGAAACTTTAAAAGATGTATTACCGGAAGATTTTAAAATATATGAATCCGGAGATAAGTTATATGAGGCTTATGACAAAGGTGAAGTCTCGTTTGATACGGTTTTAATAGTTACTCCGCATTATTCACATGAAGATTTTGCGATTAAAGCATTTAAAAGGGGTCTTAACGTGCTCTGTGACAAACCTGCAGGGGTTTATTCAAGGCAGGCAAGAAATATGTTGGAAGAGTACCTTAGGGCAAAAGAAGCGCATCCGGGGCTTCAATATGGCTATATATTCCATCAGAGAACCTTCCCGATATACCGTAAAATGAAAGAAATAGTGGACAGCGGTACATATGGCAATATCAAACGCATAAGCTGGATGATAACCGATTGGTACAGACCGGATGCCTACTATAAATCCGATGCTTGGCGTGCTACCTGGAAAGGAGATGGCGGCGGTACGCTGCTTAATCAATGCCCGCACAATCTGGATTTACTTCAATGGATCTGCGGTATGCCAAAGAGCGTTCAGGGTTTTTGTCATGAAGGCAAATATCATCCGATTGAAGTTGAGGATGAGGTGACCGCTTATTTCGAATGGGAAAATGGAGTTACCGGAGTATTTATTGCATCTACAGGCGAAGCTGCGGGAGTAAACAAGCTAGAGATTGCGTTAGATGATGCATTGCTTGTTTGTGAAGGCGGTACGCTTAAAGTATGCGAACTGGATAAACCGGAAAGTGAATATCGTAAAGAAACACAGGATTTGTTTATAAAACCTGTAACCAGATGGAAAGAAATAGAATGTCCCGGCTCAAACGGAGCTTATGAGGAACTGCTTACAAGCTTTGTGCAGGGTAATCCGGTTGCAGATGGCTCGGAGGCTATAAACAGTCTTTATTTGTCCAATGCGGTCTATCTGTCTTCATGGGAGAAGAGAATGATTGAAATTCCTAAACCTGGCAGCCCGGAAGAATTGCAGTTTGAGAAAGCTTATGAAGCGTGGCTCAAACGTAAAATTGAATGTTAGAAGGATTAAAAATGTACAATGAAATAGATTTTAACAAAATAAATCTGGAAGAAAGCCCGCCGTCTGACGAGCCGGACAGGCAGTATTATTATATTGCTGTCTGCCGCAAAAATTTGCAGGATTTTGAAGAAAAATATGGTCATTCGCCCAAAGCCTGTGTAGTAACATTTGGCTGCCAGATGAACGCCAGGGATTCCGAGAAGCTCACCGGTATCTTATCACAGACAGGCTACGAAATAACCGAAAACGAAGAAGATGCCGACTTTATCATTTATAATACATGTACCGTAAGAGATAACGCTAATCAGCGTGTCTATGGCAGACTGGGCTATCTTAACAGCCTGAAAAAAAATAAGCCGTATTTAAAAATTGCTTTATGCGGCTGTATGATGCAGGAACAGTCTGTAATAGAGAAAATCCAAAAGAGTTACCGCTTTGTAAACCTGATTTTCGGAACCCATAATATTTTCAAATTTGCAGAGCTGCTTGCAACTATGCTTGAAAATTCCGAAACAGGAAGCAATAACGGTAAAGATAACAAAATGATAATAGATATCTGGCAGGAAACAGATAAAATAGTGGAAGAGTTACCGGTAAACCGTAAATATTTTTACAAATCCGGGATAAATATTATGTTCGGCTGCAACAATTTCTGCAGCTACTGTATAGTTCCTTATGTAAGAGGAAGGGAACGCAGCCGGAAGCCTCAGGAAATCATTAAGGAAATCGAAGACCTTGCAGCAGACGGCGTAGTTGAAATCATGCTGCTTGGCCAAAATGTGAACTCATATGGACAAAATCTTGATACCCCTTGTACTTTTGCAGAACTTTTACAGGAGATTGAAAAAATCGATGGCATTAAAAGAATCCGCTTTATGACTTCGCATCCTAAAGATTTATCCGATGAGCTAATACAGGCGATGAAGCATTCAAAGAAGATATGCAGACATTTGCATCTGCCGCTTCAATCCGGTTCTGATAAGATACTCGAAGCCATGAACCGCAGATATACCAAGGCGCAGTATCTTTCTCTGGTGGAAAAATTGAAGAAGGAAATTCCGGATATAGCAATCACAACCGATATTATTGTAGGCTTTCCGGGTGAAACCAAAGAAGATGTTGATGAAACTATTGATGTTGTAAAAAAAGCTGCTTATGATAATGCTTTTACTTTTATTTATTCCAAAAGAACAGGAACCAAGGCTGCCGCAATGGAGAATCAGGTGCCGGAAGACGTTGTCAAAGCCAACTTTGACAGGCTTCTCAAAGTAGTTCAGGATACCGCCAAAGAGAGGGCTCTTTTACTACAGGGAAAAGTTATGGAGGCATTAGTGGAGGAAATCAACGAACAGGATTCTTCCTTGGTAACCGGACGTCTCTCCAATAATATGCTGGTACATTTTCCCGGCGATGACTCCTACATAGGAAAAATATTTAATGTATCTCTTGATGAATGTCACGGCTTTTATTATACTGGACATGTTATTGACTAGTATAGTCAACGGCAAAAACTCATTAATATTATAACATCATTGTGATATTCAATATTATAATGCTCAGTATTTTAATTCTATAGAAAGATGGTCCAAACAATGTCGGAATTAACACCAATGATGCGTCAATATATGGATACTAAAAAAGAATACCCCGACTGTATTCTTTTTTATCGTCTCGGAGATTTTTATGAGATGTTTTTTGAGGATGCACATACTGCCTCTAAAGAGCTTGAGATAACCCTTACCGGCAAAAGCTGCGGTCTGGACGAACGTGCGCCTATGTGCGGAATTCCATATCATGCCGTAGACGGCTATCTCAACAAACTTGTATCCAAGGGCTATAAGGTCGCTATCTGCGAGCAGGTGGAGGACCCCAGGACGGTAAAGGGTATTGTCAAGCGGGAGGTAACCAGAATCGTAACTCCCGGTACCAATTTAAATGCTCCGACCGATGATACACGTAATAACTATATTCTATGTATCGCATATTTCCCGGGAAGAATCGGTATTTCCATTGCCGATGTCACCACCGGAGACTACTATCTGACCGAGGTAGAAGACCTCCGCAAATTACAGGATGAAATCAATAAATATGAGCCATCTGAGATTATCTGTAACGAGGCTTTTCTGGTCAGTGGGTTTGATATAGAAGGGATTAAAAACCGGCTTGGAGTGACGGTTTATTCCCTTGCAAATCATTATTTTGATGATGATGCCTGCCGCAAATGCTTATTAAAGCATTTTCATGTGACTACTCTTACAGGACTGGGAATAGAAGATTTTCCAAGCGGACTTATAGCTTCCGGCTCACTTATGCAATATCTTTATGAGACCCAGAAGACCTCGCTTGAACACTTTACACACCTTTATCCCTATCTCACTAACAAATATATGCTGCTTGACAGTGCTACCAGACGCAACTTAGAGCTTATCGAAACTTTGCGTGAGAAGCAGAAAAAAGGTTCCCTTCTGGGGGTTCTTGACAAAACAAAGACCGCTATGGGTGGCAGATTGCTGCGCAAATACATAGAACAGCCATTAATTGATAAAGCTGAAATCGAGAAACGTCTGGACGCGGTGGATAATCTTTGTAAAAACAGTATGCTAAGGGATGAACTGCGGGAGTATCTCAATCCTATTTACGATCTGGAGAGACTTCTTGGAAAAGTAAGTTACAGAACAGCCAATCCAAGGGATTTAATTGCTTTTGGGAGCTCACTTGGTATGCTGCCATCAATCAAAACGGTATTACAGGATACAGACTCAAAGCTGCTTTCGGAAATCAGAGAAGAAATTGACGATTTATCGGATTTATATAACCTTATTAATGATTCCATTATAGAGGAACCGCCCATCGCTATTAAAGAAGGCGGAATTATCAAGGATGGAGCAAATGAGATAGTAGATGAACTTAGGAAGGCCAAAACCGAGGGGAAAAACTGGCTTGCTGCCCTGGAAAACGAAGACAGGGATCGCACAGGCATCAAAAATCTGCGAATCAAATACAACAAAGTCTTTGGATATTATTTTGAAGTGACCAATTCTTACAAAGAGCTGGTTCCGGATGATTATATCAGAAAACAGACACTGGCGAATGCCGAACGTTATACTACACCTAAATTAAAAGAACTTGAGGACACTATCTTAAATGCAGAAGATAAGCTCTATTCACTTGAATATGATATTTTCTGTGAAATAAGAGAGACCATAGCCGCTCAAATCGAAAGGATACAACAAACCGCGAGAGCAATTGCAAGACTTGATGTTTTTTCCTCGCTTTCATACGTTGCGGAGCGAAATCACTATATCAGACCTGCGCTCAATGAAAAGGGTATAATCGATATTAAAGCCGGCAGGCATCCGGTAGTTGAGCAGATGATACAGAATGATATGTTCATATCCAATGATACTTATCTTGATAAAAATAAACATTGTATATCCGTAATTACAGGCCCCAATATGGCAGGAAAATCTACCTATATGAGGCAAGCCGCGTTGATTGTGCTATTGGCACAGATTGGCTCATTTGTTCCGGCCGCCAAAGCCAATATCGGAATCGTAGACAGGATTTTTACTAGGGTGGGAGCATCGGACGATCTGGCAAGCGGACAGTCCACATTTATGGTGGAAATGAATGAAGTGGCCAATATTCTGCGCAATGCAACAGCCGACAGTCTTCTTGTTCTTGATGAGATTGGCCGCGGGACTTCAACATTTGACGGTCTCAGCATCGCCTGGGCCGTTATAGAACATATCAGCAACCGTAAATATTTGGGCGCAAAAACGTTATTTGCAACCCACTACCATGAATTGACCGAGTTAGAAGGCAAGATGGATAATGTAAACAATTACTGTATTGCGGTCAAAGAAAAAGGTGACGATATAGTATTCCTAAGAAAAATCATCAAAGGCGGAGCCGATAAGAGCTACGGTATACAGGTAGCCAAGCTGGCCGGTGTCCCCGATATGGTTATAGACAGAGCCAAGGAAATCGTAGAACAGCTCAGCGATAACGACATTACCGAAAAAGTACAGAATATTGAAATCAATATCAAGAACGAAAAGTCTAAATCCGTAAAATACGATGAGGTTGACCTTGAGCAGATTTCTCTTTTTGATACGGTAAAGGATGAAGATGTTGTAAAGGAGTTGGAGGAGATTGATATTACAACCCTTACTCCTGTGGATGCACTCAATACTTTATACAGGCTGCAGAATAAATTGAAAAACAGATGGAAAAATTAGGACAAAGTTATGAATATTAACATTTTAGATAATCAGACAATTGATAAGATTGCTGCCGGAGAGGTTGTTGAGAAACCTGCAAGTGTAGTAAAAGAGCTTGTTGAAAATGCCATTGATTCGGGAGCAGATGCAATCACAGTGGAAATAAAAGACGGAGGGATTTCTCTTATAAGGGTCACAGATAATGGAAGCGGAATTGAAAAATCCCAGATAAGAAACGCTTTTTTACGACATGCCACAAGTAAAATTTCATCGGCGGATGATTTGACTGACTTGGTCAGTCTAGGGTTTAGAGGTGAGGCTCTGGCGAGTATAGCGGCGGTATCAATGGTTGAAGCAATTTCCAAAGTTAATGAGGACCTGACCGGAGTCCGCTATGTGATAGAAGGTGGTATAGAGAAAGAGATGGAAGAAATAGGCGCTCCGGACGGCACCACTTTCATTGTCCGCAATCTTTTCTACAATACTCCTCCGCGCAAAAAATTCTTAAAACAACCTCAGACCGAAGGTTCTTATATAGCGGATCTTATGGAGCATCTGGCGCTGTCGCATCCTGATATTTCATTCCATTTTATAATAAATAACCAGAACAGGTTTCACACTTCTGGAAATAACGATCTGAAAGAGATTATTTATCGTATTTACGGCAAGGATATTGTAAAAGAGCTTACGCCAATCAATGTTGAGGCGGAAGGTTTCAGTATTGAAGGTTTTCTGGGAAAGCCGGTGATCAATCGTTCAAACCGTAACTACGAGCTTTTTTATGTCAATGGCAGATATATAAAAAGCACTCTTCTTAGTAAGGCGGTGGAAGACGGCTATAAAGAATACCTGATGCAGCATAAATTTCCTTTTTGCGTACTTCATTTTAATATCGATACCAAACGGATTGACGTAAATGTGCATCCAAGCAAAATGGAGATCAGAATCTCTAACGGTCAGGACTTTTACGAGTCGGTGCGCTCCATTATTTTTGACTGCCTCCACAGACAGGAAATGATACCGGATGTTACTTTAGAATCCGGAAAAAATTCTTCAGATGAATCAAAAGCACAGGCGAAAAAAGAGGCAAAAATTTATGCAAAACGCTCTATTCCGGAGCCTTTTGAAAGAAATAGAATTGAAAGCGAAAAAACGACAAATAATCAATGCAATATAGATAAACCAATTTTCGAGCAACAGGACTTAAAAAAAGATATCTATGAAAAAACAAATTCAAAATACACAGATATATTAAAATCAGATATTTCTACATCAAAAAGCAATAATTCTAATTTAATTAATGAAACTGCTAATTATAATGTTTCACAAGATAATAGGTTGCAGTCAAATGAATCACAGCTTGATGCATCACAATTACAAACTGATAATTCATCAACAAGTATTAAATCGGAGCAGCTAAATCTCTTCGATGACAAACTTTTATCCGCTAAGGCAAGAGAAAAGTACGAAATAATCGGGCAGATTTTTGAAACCTACTGGCTTATTTCATATCAGGACAAACTTCTTATAATTGACCAGCATGCCGCCCATGAAAAAGTCAAATATGAGCGTCTTATCAAACAATACACTGATAATAACATAGCCTCACAAGGATTAAATCCTCCTGTAATCATAACGTTAAGCGGCAGGGAAAAAGAGTGCTTTTTACAAAATAAAGACCATTTTGAAGCCATGGGCTTTATAATTGAAGAATTTGGCGGCAACGACTATGCAATAAGCAGTGTTCCAATGGATTTATATGGCCTAAGTGAAGCCGAGCTTTTCTATGAGTTTCTGGATGAACTCTCAGAAGAGAACATAGGAACAACGCCGGACAGTATCCGCATGAAAATAGCCACAATGGCCTGCAAAGCCGCAGTTAAAGGCAACACCAGAATGTCGGTAACAGAAGCGGACGCTCTTATTGATGAACTGCTTTCCCTGGAAAATCCTTATAACTGCCCGCATGGAAGACCTACCATAATATCAATGAGCAAATATGAGCTTGAGAAAAAATTCAAAAGGATTGTTACATGATGAGTGATAAAAAACCTCTGATCATTTTGACCGGACCAACTGCAGCCGGCAAAACCAAACTCTCCATCAGCCTTGCCAATGTCGTAAACGGAGAAATAATTTCAGCCGATTCTATGCAGGTATACAGACATATGGACATAGGTTCTGCCAAAATTATGCCGGAGGAAATGGGTGGTGTAAAACATCACCTAATTGATATTTTAGAGCCTAATGAAGAGTTTCACGTTGTAAAGTTCCAGTCTATGGCCAAGGAAGCAATGCAGAACATATATTCGAATGGCAAAATGCCGATTATTGTCGGCGGTACAGGCTTTTATATACAGTCAGTTCTTTATGATGTAGATTTTACAGAGAGCGAAGAGGATACCGCGTTTCGCGCCGAGTTAGAAGAACTGGCCAAAAATGAGGGCAATGAAGTTTTATTCGAAAGACTGCGCAGCATCGACCCGGAATCCTGCAATATAATTCACGCAAATAATATAAAACGCGTAATCCGCGCCATTGAATTCTATGAAAAGACAGGAAAACGCATTTCCGAACACAACAAAGAACAGCACGAAAATGAATCACCTTATAACTTTGCATATTTTGTTTTAGATGACGACAGGGCAGTGTTATATGAGAGAATCAATAACCGTGTGGACGCAATGCTTGAGGCGGGACTTATTGACGAGGTAAAGAGCCTGAAAGATATGGGATGTACGTCCGATATGGTATCAATGCAAGGACTTGGATATAAGGAAATACTGGAATATCTTGACGGAAAATCCACTCTCGATGAAGCGATATACAAAATAAAACGCGACACCAGACATTTTGCCAAACGACAGCTTACATGGTTTCGCAGAGAGCATGACATTATCCGCTTATCAAGACCAGATTTTACATCTGATACATTAATTTTAGAATATATGCTACACATACTGACAGACAAAAAAATCATATAAAGAAAGGCATAATAATACATGGACGAAAAAACGTATAAACTATACTCTGATTTCGGCATATCCAACAAAGTAATCCACTTCGGTAACGAAATCCTCGATACTCTTAAAGAGCGATTCACCAAAATAGACGACATCGCAGAATACAACCAACTCAAAGTTATACACGCAATGCAGGAGTGCAAAGTCAGCGAAGCCTGCCTTCTCGGCACTACCGGCTATGGCTATAACGATTTGGGCAGAGACACACTTGAAAGCGTCTACGCCAAAGTCTTTCACACCGAGGACGCCCTTGTACGCCCCCAGATTACCTGCGGTACGCACGCACTTGCACTCGCGCTTCTAAGTAATCTGCGCCCCGGAGATGAATTACTTTCTCCGGCAGGCAAGCCTTATGATACGCTTGAAGAAGTAATAGGCATCCGTCCCTCCAAAGGCTCGCTGAAAGAGTACGGCATATCCTACAGACAGGTTGATTTGCTTGATGATGGCAGTTTTGACTATGATGCAATCCGTAAAGCTGTCAATGAAAAGACCAAACTTGTCACTATACAGCGCTCTAAAGGTTATCAGACAAGACCTACGTTTTCGGTAGACAGCATAGGCGAACTGATTGCTTTTATTAAAAAAATCAAACCGGACGTAATCTGTATGGTAGATAACTGTTACGGCGAATTTGTAGAAATGACCGAGCCAAGTGATGTTGGGGCAGATATGGTAGTCGGTTCCCTTATTAAAAATCCCGGCGGAGGCCTTGCTCCCATCGGCGGATATATTGCAGGTAAAAAAGAGTGTGTAGAAAATGCCTCATACAGGCTGACTTCTCCGGGACTCGGCAAGGAAGTCGGAGCTTCACTTGGAGTAACGGCATCTTTTTATCAGGGACTGTTTCTTGCCCCGACTGTTACCGCAAATGCATTAAAAGGTGCAATTTTTGCCGCTAATATATATGAAAAGCTCGGCTTTCCGGTAGTTCCGAATGCAACTGAAGAACGACATGATATCATACAGGCTGTCACATTTGGGAAACCGGAAGGCGTTATTGCATTTTGTAAAGGTATTCAGGCGGCTGCTTCCGTGGACAGTCATGTAAGCCCTGAACCTTGGGATATGCCCGGTTATGATTCTCAGGTAATTATGGCTGCGGGAGCCTTTGTATCAGGCTCCTCCATAGAACTTAGCGCCGACGGACCTATCAAACCTCCATATGCGGTTTATTTTCAAGGCGGCCTTACCTGGCCCCATGCGAAACTTGGAATTCTTAAATCGTTGCAGAGTCTGATTGACTCTGGTTTTATTAAAATTTGGTAAATTATGTATACATTAAAAAAATATTGTGATAGAATAGATACTGTGTATGGTTTGTCCACAAACACAAAATATAGACCAAAAGGGCAGGATTTTGTATGAATAAAAATAATTGGGCTTGTTTTCTTTTAATACTGGCGGGCATTGTCATAGGTGGTTTTATCGGCAGTATTTTGCCTGTTGAATGGTTGAATTACGGTCAGTCTTTTGGTCTGTCCTCACCGGTTATATTAGACCTTGGTATATTATGTGTAACATTTGGATTATCCATTAAGATAACCGTGGCCAGTATTATAGGTATAGTTCTTGCAATTATTATATACCGTTTAATCTAACCACGAAAAGATTTTTTAGTATTCTTTTCCCGAAGTTATAGGAAACCGGAGAGAATTTGCTGTCGGGAAAGAGGTTGAATGAAATTAGTTAAGTATGAGAACAATGATAATGTCGCTATGAAGAATCTTCCATATGAGAAATTTATTTCCTATGGTGCGGAAACGCTTACGGATTCGGAACTGCTTGCCATTATTATCAGAACCGGCACCCCTGAGATGAGTGCAAGAGAACTTGGAGAAGCAGTACTTAAGGCTGCCGGAAAATACGGCAACGGCCTGCTTGGCTTATATAATATTCCACTGCAGGAACTTATGTGTGTAAAAGGCATCGGAAAGGTCAAAGCAATCAAAATCAAGACCCTTGCGGAACTGTGCACCAGAATGGCTCAGACAAAAGCTAAGGATAACTTATCATTTAATGAACCCTGTTCTGTTGCCGACTATTATATGGAGCGCTTCAGACATGAGAAAGTAGAGCATATTATGCTTTTGCTTTTTGATTCGGGGCTGCACCTGATTGATGAGCAGATAATTTCGAAAGGAACTTCCAATGCTTCTCTTTTATCCCCAAAAGAGGTATATATCAGTGCATTCCGGTCACAGGCATCATATCTAATGCTGCTTCATAATCATCCCGGTGGCAACCCGCTTCCGAGTGATAATGATATAAAAATTACCAAAAGGGTTTCCGAGATTGGAAAAACAATAGATATATTTTTACTGGATCATGTTATCATAGGCGATAACAGTTATTTCAGTTTCAAGGAAAGCAATTTAATAAAATAAGCTAATTACTAATTGATATATGAAAGGAGCAACTTACCTTGGCTAATTATGCATTTGGTATTGATTTGGGAACCAGTAATATAAAAATATACAACCGTACTGATGATAGTGTACTTGTGGAAAAGAATATGATTGCTATTGAAAACAAGAAAAACATGTTTGCATACGGCAATTCAGCTTTTGAAATGTATGAAAAGACACCAAGCAACATCAACATTACCTACCCCCTGAATAATGGAGTTATAGCTGATATTCAGAATATGGAAACGCTGATCAAATATTTTATGGTCGATTTGATGAAAGGAAATATACGTCCTGCCGATTATTATATTGCGGTTCCCTGGGATGTAACAGAGGTTGAAAAGCGTGCCTTTAAAGACCTGATCAAGGAATCCAATGTAAAGGCTAAAAGGGTAATGATTGTGGACAAGGCTGTGGCGGATGGACTGGGTCTTGGAATAGATGTTAAAAATTCACAGGGAGTTTTGGTAGTAAATGTAGGATTTGACACTACCGAGATTTCCATACTTTCACTTGGTGGAATTGTACTGAGCAAACTTATCAAGGCAGGCGGCAAGAAATTTGACGAGGCAATCAAAAGCGCAGTGCGCAGAGAATATAATCTTATAATTGGCGCCAAAACAGCAGAGAATGTCAAGATTGCACTGAATGAACTTTCACAGCAAAACACCGGTGCGGTAGTCTATGGCCGCGATATTGTGACAGGACTGCCTGTGGAACGTGAAATTCCCATATCTTTGGTGGATGAATGTTTGACCGAACATTTTAATACGATTATTGATAATATCAAAGTGATTTTAGAGCGTACTCCCCCGGAGCTTGCTGCGGATATTTACAGGCATGGAATCTATCTGACAGGCGGAGCTTCCCAGGTCAGCAGATTTGCACAGCTTATGAGCAAGGGCACAGGTCTTAAAGTAAATGTTTCAGAACATCCGGTGGAAAGCGTTGCCTTAGGACTTGGCAAGATAATTAATGATGTCAATTACAAATCAGTAGCTTATGCAATAGAAGGAATGAGTAAATGAGTCCAGTTTTACAGCGAAAAGGCGAAAGATTTACACTGCCAAGTAAATATCTCCTTTTTATTTTAACAATCCTTTGTACCGGTTTGGTGCTGCTCACTTTCAATACTACGATTTTCAGCGGACCTTTGAGCGCGATTGCCGGATACACGGTCGTTCCGTTTGAGGAGGGCATAAGTGCTGCAGGAAGTTTTATGCGCAGCCGTTCAGAAGAACTTGGGCAAATCAGGGATCTGATAGCGGAAAACAAGGCGTTAAATGAGCAGATAGCAGAGCTTACAATAGAAAATACCAGACTGCAGCAGGACAGATATGAACTTACAAATTTAAGAGAATTATATAAACTGGATTCACAGTATGACGAATACGAAAAAGTAGGTGCCAGAATCATTGCAAGGGATGCAGGCAACTGGTTTTATTCTTTTGTAATAAACAAGGGCTCTAATGACGGTCTCACAGTAGATATGAATGTTATGGCAGGAAGCGGGCTTGTGGGACGTATTGTTGATGTTGGTCCCACCTGGGCAAAGGTTAAATCCATAATTGCCGATGATTCCAATGTCAGCGCTATGGTCTTATCCAGTTCCGATAATATGATTGTTTCCGGAGATTTGAAATTATATGCATCCGGAGTGATTTCTTTTGAGCAGTTAATAGACGGTGATGACGTTGTAGTTGAGGGTGATAAAATTGTAACCTCAAACATAAGCGATAAATATTTACCGGGAATTTTAATCGGATATATCAGTACTATAAACAGAGATTCAAATAACCTTACAAAGTCGGGGTATCTTACTCCCGCAGTTGATTTTGAACACTTAGAAGAAGTTTTGGTAATTTTACAGTTAAAACAGACCACCGGAGATTAAGACGAACTACGTTCTAAAGACGAATGTAATTCGTCTGCGAGTTTGTACCTTTCGGTCCAAACATCGCGGGTTGAGAGAGGGGCATAGTTTATATATGAGACGCATACTTGTAACGGCACTTTTTATATTTGTGTGTTTCTTATTACAGTGTACGGTTTTTCGTGCACTTGCTTTTGGTGGAATCGTTCCTAATCTGCTGATTGTTCTGACAGCCTCTTTCGGGTTTATGAACGGAGAGAAAAGCGGTCTGCTCATCGGTTTTTTCGGCGGTCTGCTGATTGATATATTTTTTGGCTCGGTAATCGGTTTCTATGCGCTGCTTTATATGTATATAGGCTATGCCAACGGTAAGTTTAGCACCATCTTTTATCCGGAAGATATAAAGCTGCCGATTTCGCTTATACTGTGCAGCGACTTTTTCTATGGATTTACCTGCTATGTCATACTGTTTCTTCTACGCGGAAGATTTGATTTCCGGTATTATATGGTTCACATTATACTGCCGGAAATTGTATACACGATAGTAGTTACACTGTTTTTATATCCCATAATTCTGCGTACACACCGCAGTCTGGAGCAATGGGAAAAAAGGAGTGAAAAGAAGTTTGTTTGAGAATGTGTGGGAACATCTTAAAGAAAATATATTCAATATGGTGACTTCCAGACTGATCATACTTTTATTGGCCTTACTCGGGCTCGGAAGTTATCTGATATATACAATATTTCAGTTACAGATAGTTAACGGCGCGGAATATTCCAACAATTTCCGTCTTATGATCACCAAAGAGCGAACCATATCCTCAACCAGAGGCAATATATATGACAGAAACGGAAAACTGCTGGCTTATAACGAGCTTGCTTATTCGGTCACTATTGAGGATGTGTATGAATCCGGACGTAATAAAAATGCCAATCTGAATAATACCATATACAAACTTATAGAGATTGTTGAAAAAAACGGTGACCGCATTATTAATGATTTTAATATTGTATTGGACAGCAGCAATAATTATAAGTTTAACTTAGAGGGAACACAGCTTTTAAGATTTCTGGCGGATGTTTACGGACGCATATATATAGACGACCTTAAGGAAAAAGAAAAAGATTCAACGCCTGATGATGTAATTAAATATTTATGCAGTACTTCGCGTTACGGCATCGGGGGATATGAAGACGAGGATGATAAGGACAGTTTTGTAGAGGGGCTTGGCTACACCAAGGAAGAGGTCTTAAAAATTCTGACTATCCGTTATGCCATGAGCGCAAACAGCTATCAAAAATATATTGCAACAACCGTTGCCAATAATGTATCCCCGGAAACCGTTGCAGTTGTGATGGAAAATTCAGATGTACTGGATGGCGTTTCAATAGCCGAAGGTACAATCCGTAAATATAACGACAGTATATATCTTTCACAGATTTTAGGCTATACAGGTAAGGTTTCCAGCGATGAACTTAAAACCCTGCAGGAAGGAAATCCTGATTATGACTTAAACGATACAGTAGGCAAATCAGGCATTGAGGCATCTATGGAGACACAGCTCCAGGGAACTAAAGGCTCTGAAACCGTTTATGTGGACAACCTCGGAAAAGTAATCGAAACCAGTGACAGAGTTGATGCTGTTGCAGGCAATCACGTATATATAACAATCGATACAGAGCTTCAAAAAGCTGCATACAATATCCTTGAAGCCAATATTGCCGCCATACTTATGGACAAAATCCAGAATATCAAGGAATATACCCCTCCCGAAAACGGAGGCAGCAATAATATTATCATTCCGATTTATGATGTTTATTATGCCTGTATTGAAAATAACATAATCAATACCGCACATTTTTCCTCAAAATATGCACAAGAGACTGAGACAGCAGTAAATGAGGCTTATCTGGCCAAAAAAGCCCGTATTTTTGAGAAGCTGAGAGCAGAACTCACAGATGAACGCACTCCATACAATATGCTGACCAAAGAATATCAGGCATATGAGAGTTATATAATATCTATGCTCTACAGAAATAGTATCATTCCGGAAAGCGGAGTTGATAAAAGTGACGAAACATATATTGCCTGGACCAAAGAAGAGGTAATCAGCTTAAATGAATATCTTAATTACTGTATCGCAAGAAACTGGGTGGATGTTTCACGCTTGAATATAAAATCACAATATTCGGATTCTCAGGAAATTTATGATACGATAATAAGTTATATTTTTAATGAACTGGATACGGATACCGATTTTGAGGATAGAATTTATCGATATATGATCAATAATGACGAATTGACCGGACGTCAGATTTGTTCGATTCTTATGGAACAGAATATAGTAGATGTGGATGATGATGAACTCCGCAGATTCGAAAACGGTTCGCTTACTCCATATGCTTTTATGATGAACAGGATCGAAAATCTGGATATTACTCCGGCACAGCTTGCGCTTGACCCGTATTCCGGTTCCATTGTTATAACGGACATTAACACCGGTGATGTACTTGCGCTTGTATCATATCCAAGTTATGATAATAACAGGATGGCAAACGGTGTAGATGCCGATTATTTTGCAAGCCTGCGAAATGATTTGTCGCGTCCGCTGCTTAATTATGCAACGCAGCAAAGAACGGCGCCGGGTTCCACATTCAAGATGGTCTCCGCAACTGCGGGACTTATGGAAAATGCGATTTCTACTACCGATACCATCACCTGTGTAGGCACTTTTGATAAGATTAAACCGGAACCTAAATGCTGGATAGCCTCAGGGGGCGGCGCACATGGCTCTCTTAATGTTGCAGGCGGAATACAGCATTCATGCAACTGGTTCTTTTACGAGGTAGGCTACAGGCTTGGTATCGTAGGTGATTCATATAACAGTGACGTAGGCTTAAATAAACTGGCAAAATATGCAGATATGTATGGACTGTCCGAGACCACCGGAGTCGAGATAGAAGAGTATGAGCCTGAAATCTCCGATACGGACTCGGTACGTTCCGCCATTGGACAGGGTACAAACAACTATACCACTGTCGGCCTTGCGCGATATGTTACAACTGTCGCAAACAGTGGAACATGCTATAATTTAACATTAATAGATAAGATTACGGACTATAACGGTGAAGAGCTCTTAGATAATCATGCACAGGTACGTAACCAGATTGATATGGATTCCTCCCATTGGAATTCCATACACACCGGAATGCGAAGAGTTGTAGAAGGCAAAAGCTATTATGCTGATTTAGGAGTAAACGTTGCCGGCAAAACCGGTACGGCACAGGAAAGTTCATCCAGGCCCAATCATGCATTATTTGTCAGCTACGCGCCTTATGAAGATCCTGAAATCTGCGTAGTTGTCCGTGTTGCCAATGGCTATACATCGGACTATGCGGCACAGATAGGCCGAGAAGTCTATAAATATTATTACGGTCTTGCAGACGAAAGCGAAATCATTACCGGTACCGCGGGATCACTTGAAGGCGGTTCAATTAACGGCGACTAGGACAAGACGAACTTCGTTCGTCTGCGAGTTTGTGTTTCACACAAACATCGCGATTAAGGATAAGAGGGTGGGGGAGATACTATGAAAAATCCAGTTATAATAAAAAGTTTCCATAACGGATTGTCTCTTTATTTGGATGAAGACATTGAATTTGATATGCTGCTTAAAGAGATTGAACTTAAATTCAGGGAATCTTCACATTTTTTCAAAGATGCCAAAATGGGTATATCCTTTGAGGGCAGAAAACTGACGGAAGAGGAAGAACGGAAAATCGTTGATGTTATTACCGAAAATTCGTCGCTTAATATTGTGTGTATTATTGGAAAAGATGAAGAATCCAACCAAAATTATATACGCGCCTTGGAGCAGCTTGCTTTTCATCATAATGAACTGGATAATGCAGGGCAGTTCTACAAGGGGACTTTAAAGGATGGACAGATTTTAGAGACAGAAAACAGTATAATAGTTCTTGGCGATGTATACCCAGGTTCCTGTATTATTTCCAAAAAGGATATAATAGTACTTGGCGGCTTGTATGGACAGGCCTATGCAGGCAGCAACGGTCTTGAAGGACATTTTGTTGTAGCGCTTGAAATGTCACCTAGTAAGCTAAAAATAGGTGAATTCAAATATAAAACTTCAGAGAAACAGAGCAGGTGGCCAATAAAACCTAAGGTTCAGCCCAAAATTGCTTATGTAAGTGACGGTCATGTTATTATGGAAGCCATTACCAAAGAATTACTGAACGATTTACCGATATAGTATACGGTTTATCATTCAGGGGACGATAAAGATTTCATATTATGGAGGATTAAGCATGAGTGAAGTAATTGTCGTCACATCAGGGAAAGGCGGAGTAGGAAAGACCA
>JAFLTG010000130.1 GCA_022510545.1 Lachnospiraceae bacterium
GTCCCGGAAAGGCGCGATGAGCCACGGAGGGCGATTTCGCGCCGCTTGCGTCAGCCTTAGACATCCTATCCGGGAATGCTATTAGAAGTTCTTATTCCCGAAAGCCGCCATATCCCCTGTTTAATTATGCCCCCGCCCCGCCTTCGATGCCTCTCCATCCGTCCCCCGCCGCCACACAAATTTCAATTTGTCGCTACTTGTCACTCAGGTGATGCATTATACAAGAAGGGACTTTTGCAAATGAAAAATCCATTTATACAACAGCTTCTCAAACCGCTGTTCCTTATATTAGCACTTATTATTGTATGCGCTTTTCTTATACGTGTACTGACAGATTCGGAGACCTTGACCGACTATGCCACGAAAAACCCTGATTTAGCATATGGTGATTCCTCTTCGCATATAGATGAAAATGAAGAAATTAAAGAAGAAGAGACTGAAATGACTGAAATGGAAGCTAATATTGAGAATACGGGCGAAGAGAAAAACGTCGCAAACCCAATACCTGATGACCGTATCGTTTATATGGAAGGCTTTTATTATGATTCCTTAAGTGAAGAGATTAAACAGAGAATTACCGGCATCTCTTACCCTGTAGCGGAATCCAAGGCATCGGAGATGGAGATGGAAGTATTTAATACGTTGGGGGATGATGTTGTCCCTGCAGTAACTTATGATGATTTATGCTATCTTTCTGTGCTGTATTATGATTTCAACGGAGAAGTGCAGTCGGGTGAGTTGATTTGTAATAAGAAAATTGCAGATGATTTGGCTGAGATTTTTTATGAACTTTATCTGAATGAGTATCAAATAGAGAAAATGATACTGGTCGATGAGTATAATGCCGATGATACGGCATCAATAACAGATAACAATACTTCCTGCTTTAATTACAGGGTTGTAGACGGCACAACAACGCTTTCCAAGCATGCACTGGGCTGCGCCATTGACATTAATCCGTTTTACAATCCATATATAGTTTTTAACAAAGACGGAAGCGGAGAAACCTATATATCTCCGCCGGGAAGTGAAATATATGCCGACCGTTCCAAGGATTTTCCTTATAAAATCGATGAGAATGATCTATGTTATAAACTTTTTAAGGCTCATGGCTTTACATGGGGTGGAGACTGGAATTCATGTAAAGATTATCAGCATTTTCAAAAAGTAGTGGAATGATTGCATTCCACTACATCTTTTGAACGTTATTAATCTTTACCTTAAAATTAAGTTCTGCTTCTTCACCCTGCAATGTCTGTATCTTAACCGTTCCTGTCCCCTCTTTTCCCAAGGTCTTAATATAACTTCCACCCATACCTCCTTGAAGGGAAATAACTTTAGGTCCGATCACCTCAATCGCCCCCTCTGCTTTTATCAATAGCGGCGAGTTATAGAAATACAACAGATCATCGTTTTCATCTACCATCCTGATTCTAATTGCCGCAACATCATAAGAACTTTTTTCCCTCAAAGTAAAGCGGTCTGTTTTTGCAACCAAGTGATAAGAAGTTGACGGTTTTTTTACAATCTCTTTGACAACCTTGCCGCCTTTAATTGCTTCAAAACGGTAAGTGGTAGATTCCTCACCCCATGAACCGATATAATGATGATAAAGTTCTTCTGCTTCTGCAGGTTCAATAGAAAACATCGGCACTTTCTTAAGTACACTTCGATGTGCTTGTTTTGGCAGAGCGGCTAATCCATATCTCGCTACCAAATTAAGCGCATCCTTAATCTCTTTGGCCTGTGCCGCTCTATATTTACCGTCCTTCTCAATTGCATTTCCGATAAAATCATCTATTAAGATTGGACCATGCTCTAAGTTTTGATAGGGCGAATTTTCTCTGGTATACTCCTTAATTAATACATTATTTTTATACATACGAACACTGTCCGCATTAGTAAGAATATAGATATCCCCCCAGAAACCTCCCGGATGCTCTCCTATATCCATTGACGAGCTTAAGGAAAGTACCATACTCTTATCCTGCTGACTGGCATAAACATCTGCTGCAAGCTTTGGATTACGGAACATATCCATTACACCGTGATAGCAGATTCTGTCACCGCTGCCGAAATCCTTATGTGTATTATAATCAAACATACACCAGCCAAAGCTGCCTGCAATGTCTTCTTCAGCGGCAACCGCATCCAGCACATTTGCATACCTCAACGCATGCTGCAGTCTATGGTTTTCCCCGTCAAACACTTTGGAAGGATACATATGACCGTTAAATTCACTGATTAAATAGCATTTACCGGTATCCGGTGTGACATCCCTTTTCTTTTCACAGCCCGGGTTTTTTCCGTCATGAAGGAAATCATTGTAAGCATATACATCCTCCAAAAGACTGCTCTTCTTATGCATTCTGACACCGCTTGTGGGTCTGGAATCATCCAGTTTACGTGCCACTTCATTTGTTCTGCTGTAAAACTCATCGTCATCTGCAGATTCATTAATCCTTACGCCCCAAAGTATTATAGAAGGATGATTTTGATACTGACTCACCATATCCCGCACATTTTGTACTGCCTGATTCTTCCATGCCTCATCCCCGATATGCTGCCAGCCCGGAATCTCCATAAAGACAAGAAGTCCGATTTCATCGCACCTTTCCACAAAATAGTGTGATTGCGGATAATGAGAAGTCCTTACTGCATTGACCCCCAGCTCTTTCTTTAATATATCGGCATCACGCTTCTGCATAGATTCCGGCATTGCATAACCTACATAAGGATAACTCTGATGACGGTTCAATCCTCTGATTTTAATTTTCTTATTATTTAAATAAAATCCGTCTTCTTTAAATTCCGTTTTTCTAAATCCTAAAGTTATATATTTCTCATCCAGAACTTCTCCGTTTTGTATAAGTTCGGTTTTCAATTCATACAATTCCGGATAATCCAAATCCCAAAGGCTTACATTTCCTGCCCAATTCTTCAATTCTCCTGTATTACCCTGCAATTCACAATGTCCTAACCAACGATATTCTTCAGTACCTTGCTTTCTTAGATACTGACGGACCATAAGACCATCAGCAGCTTCATTTGTTACAATCCTGGCAGCAAGTTTGGCCGGTCTCCCGATTGCATCTCTTTGCCATACTTCGCCTTCGAAATGGATATCAGCCTTGACAAAAACATCTTTTACATAAAGCGGTCCTTTAACATCCAGATAAATATCACGATAAATGCCGCCATAGGTCATATAATCTACCACAAAGCCGAAAGGCGGTATATTTAGATTTTCTCGACTGTCAACCTTGATTACCAGAACATTACTGTCCCCATATATAAGCGCATCCGTCAAATCTACCGTAAAAGCAGTATAACCACAGTGATGCTCGCCAACCTTAGTTTTATTCAAAAAGACCTCACTATCATGAGCTGCTCCTTCAATAGTCAGCAAAACTTTCTGCCCCTTCCATTCCTCCGGTGCAGTAAAAGTCTTACGATAACCGCTAATCATCTGATAAATTTGATCATCAAAATAATTGAACGGCGTTTCCTTGCAGGTATGCGGCAAACGAACAGCTTTCAATTGATCCTCATCACAATTTGGTTCCAATAAACTGCTGCTGTAATTTTCGGTAAATTGCCAATCATCATTTAGATATATACGTTCTCCCATGGATTATAATCCTTTTTTGATAATTATATAAAAAATTATATTAAAAACAGGGTATGTTGTCAAACATACCCTGCTTCCACTTATTTTGCTATTATTTATACAAGCTCAAGTACTACTTCCATCGCTGCATCACCTTTACGGGGTCCAATCTTAACGATTCTGGTATATCCACCGTGACGGTTTGCATATTTCGGTCCGTACTCATCAAAGAGTTTTGCAACCAGATCAACCTGCTTTGTGCCTTTCTTCCTTCCAGCCTTAGTTTCCGGAACTTCAGTGACAGGATATAAAATGCTTAACATCTGTCTTCTTACATGAAGTCTTGAAGGCAAATCCTTCTTGATTTCCTTTTCTACACTGTCATATACGGTAACTTTCTTGCCGTCTACAACTTCCTTTACTCTCTTGCCGTCTTTATCTTTACGGGGAACCTTTGCGGTTACCTTAACGGTTTCATAATTATCTCTTTCTTTTACAGCCATTGTAATCAATTTATCTGCAATCTTGCGAACTTCCTTCGCTCTTGCTTCTGTTGTGATAATCTTACCGTTATAAAGAAGATTGGTTACCTGATTTCTAAGTAAAGCTTTTCTCTGATCAGATGTTCTTCCAAGTTTTC
>JAFLTG010000131.1 GCA_022510545.1 Lachnospiraceae bacterium
ACACATGAAGTTTCTTATACATTTGTCTTCCTAAAGGTCCTTTTGGAAGCATGCCCTTTACAGCATGTTCTACGACTCTCTCAGGATGCTTATTGAGCATCTCTTTTAAAGTAGTCTCTTTCATACCGCCTACATAGTCTGAATGATGATAATAAATCTTCTGATCAAGCTTCTTACCTGTCACTTTGATCTTCTCTGCATTTACTACGATCACATAATCACCTGTATCCATGTGTGGTGTGAAAATAGGTTTATTTTTACCTCTCAAAACTTTAGCAACCTCAGATGCTAAACGTCCGAGTGTCATATCTGCTGCATCAACTACATACCACTTTCTTTCGATAGTAGCTGGACTAGCCATAAAAGTTTTCATTATATTACCTCCGTAACTAACAACTAATTGTTCGTATAATCTCCCATGCGGATGTCCGGCCACACTTTAGAAATTACTCAAACAACCCTTATTAATACTATATTTAAAATGCCTTAACCGGGGCTGTGGTAAGACATTTTTAAACATTGTCACAGTAAAATATTATATTATACGTATCCGCGTGTGTCAACAGCTTTTTTCCTTAATTTACCCTTAATTTACAAAAATTCATATTTAATCAGCGTAAGTCCGCAGGCCGGTGCAGTAGGTCCTGCCGCGGATCTGTCTTTTGCCTCTAAAATCCGTGCTATATCTGCAGGTTCCAGTCTTCCCCTGCCTACCTCCATCAGAGTACCCGCCATAATTCTTACCATATTATATAGGAAGCCTCTGCCGGATACACGGATAGTAATAAGATTGCCGTCTTTACGGACTTCTATGCCATCAACCTGCCGCACTGTCGATTCAGCCTGAGTATCTACGCTGCAAAAGCTCTTAAAATCGTGAGTCCCTATAAAATATGCGGCCGCCTCCTGCATCCTCTCTACATCCAACGGTACATAGGTAAAATAGGAATAAAGACGTTCCGTCGGCATAGAAAACGTCGCATTATATATTCTGTACTCATATATTTTGCGGCTGCTGCACTTTCTAGGATGAAAATCGGTACTCACTTCTTCCGAGTCCTGAATCCTGATATCCTCCGGCAGTCTTGCATTGAGCGCATTTGCGACCTTTTTCGGAGGGATTTGTGACACCGTATCAAAGACAGCTATATTCTCTCTGGCATGTACACCGGAATCGGTTCTGCTGGCTCCTATAACCTCTATTTTTTCTTGAAAAAGTTCGGAAAGACATCTGTTTAAGACGCCCTCTATTGTTTCACCATTAGATTGTATCTGCCAGCCATGATAATTTGTGCCGTCATAGGCCACTTTCAGCATTATTCTTTTCATGAAAATTTATTACCATACCTTTTAGGTTTTTATTCATTATATAAGGACTCTGACCCCTATACAGGCTACCAGATAGCACACTAACACCAGATAGGCTGCCGCATCACGCCTTCCATACTTAAGCGGCTTCATTTTGGTCCTGTTTTCACCGCCACGGTAACATCTTGCCTCCATCGCCATTGCAAGGTCATTGGCACGCCTGAATGCCGAAATAAATAGCGGTACAAGCAGAGGGACCAGGCTTTTAGCCTTTTTTATAAGATTTCCGCTCTCAAAATCCGCTCCTCTGGCTATCTGCGCCTTCATAATCTTGTCGGTTTCCTCTAACAATACCGGTATGAAACGAAGCGCAATAGACATCATCATTGCCACCTCATGTACCGGAACTTTAAATATCCTTAGCGGACGCATAAGCTTTTCCATGCCGTCTGTAAGATTGTTCGGCGTGGTCGTCAGTGTCATCACCGATGAACCTATGATCAAAAGCGTAAGACGAACCGCCATTAAAACCGCTATTCTAAGCCCTTCTTTGGTAATTGTGAGTTTCCACAAAGTAAACAAAGCCTCACCGGGAGTGAGAAAAAGGTTGAAAACAACCGTAATCAACAAAATGAAAACTATGGCCTTCATTCCTTTTATCATGAAGCGAAACGGCACTTTGGACAATTTAATGATAATCGCCATAAAAACCGTAGCAATACAGTAACCCCATACATTGTCTACGATAAAAAGTGATATAATAAACGTTATAGTGGCTATAAGTTTCGCCCGCGGGTCCAATTTATGAATGACAGAGTCTGCCTGATAATATTGGCCCAGTGTAATATCGCGTAACATTTACAACTTAACCCCTTTCGTCCGCAGGATTTCATCCCTTGCTTCCAGAATTGTAGTAGCCTCCGTATTAACCGGTAAGCCCCTTTCTCTAAGCGCCTGCATTATATAAGTAACCTGCGGCGCTGCCAGCCCTACCTGCTCAAGTTCCTTATAATGCTTAAATACTTCTTTAGGTACATCATCATAGAGCACACTTCCTTTATTCATAACAATAATGCGCTCCACATATTTTGCCACATCTTCCATACTGTGAGACACCAAAATAACCGTTATTCCCACCTCACTATGGAGTTTTGCAATCTGATCCAGTATTTCATCCCGGCCTTTTGGATCAAGGCCTGCAGTCGGCTCATCCAGAATCAGAATGTCCGGTTTCATCGCAAGCACGCCGGCTATGGCCACCCGTCTCTTCTGCCCTCCGGACAAATCAAAGGGCGACTGATAGAAAAAATCATCCTCCAGACCAACCTGTTTTAAAGCCTCATAGGCACGAAGTTCCGTTTCTTTCTTGGAAAGACCAAGATTCTTAGGCCCAAAACAAACATCATTGAATACATCTATCTCAAAAAGCTGATGTTCCGGATATTGAAACACCAGACCAACCTTGCTTCGTAATTTCTTTTTATCATAATCACTGTCGTGGATATCTTCTCCGTTAAAATAAATTGCACCGTTTGTAGGCTTAAGGAGACCGTTTAAATGCTGAACCAGTGTTGACTTACCCGAACCCGTATGCCCGATAAGTCCGATAAACTGCCCGTCGGATATAACAAGGTTAACGTCATTCAAGGCATGCACCGCCAGTTCTGTATCTCCTCCATATATGTAATTTACGTGGTCTAAAATCAAAGACATAGTTTAAGCCTTTCTTCAATATCTCCAATAATACAATGAACATATAACTTAATAAATTCTCTCATTAATGCATTCTTTCATTAATCCATTCTTTAATTAACTAAATTCTCTACTAACTCCTCTATAGTCAGTATTCCATCCGGAAGGTTTATGCCGCTTTTTTGTAGTTCATAGGCCAAAAGTGTTACCTGCGGAACATCCAGCCTCAATTCCTTAAGCTGCTCTACCTGTGAAAAAATCTCTTTCGGAGTACCCTCCATCGCAATTTTTCCTTTATCCATCACAAAAACCTTGTCGGCATTGATGATTTCTTCCATATAGTGTGTAATCAAAACAACTGTGATTCCTTCCGCAAGATTCAATGCTCTTACGGCACGAATCACTTCCTTGCGTCCATTGGGATCAAGCATTGCCGTAGGCTCATCCAGAATAATGCACTTGGGATGCATTGCAATAACACCTGCTATTGAAACACGCTGTTTCTGTCCTCCCGAGAGTTTATTAGGGGAATGTTTGCGAAACTCATACATTCCGACAGCTTTAAGGCTTTCCTCTACCCGTTCCCATATTTCGGCGGTAGGAACTCCCATATTCTCCGGTCCAAACCCCACATCTTCTTCCACAACCTGCCCGATTATCTGATTATCGGGATTCTGGAACACCATACCTGCATTCTGACGCACATCCCAGAGATTGGCAGCCTCGGAAGTGTCCATACCATCCACCCAGACAGTGCCCTCCGTGGGGTAAAGAATTGCATTGATATGCTTGGCAAGAGTAGACTTACCGGAGCCGTTATGACCCAGAATCGCCACAAAGTCACCCTGCTTCACATCAAGGTCAACCTCGTCAACCGCTCTGGTTATACCCTCTACATTGCCTTCGTCGTCACGTCTTATATATTCAAATACCAATTTGTCGGTTTTAATGATTCCCATTTGCTTTGTCCTATCGTTATTTCATTTACTGACACAGGTGTCATTAATATATTTCTTCCTGCATTTTTGAATTGTAACAAATATTGAGGAGAATTACAAGTCATTCGTGTATCATATTGCGGGGTTTTGTGGTAAAATATACTCATTGGGGCATTGCTCAGATTGAAATTTGTCGCTATGCCTGAAAGACGGATTGCACAAATAGTAAGTTGGCTG
>JAFLTG010000132.1 GCA_022510545.1 Lachnospiraceae bacterium
ACCAGCCAGCTTACTATTTGTGCAATCCGTCTTTCAGGCATAGCGACAAATTTCATTTGCATCTCACTACCTGCAAATGTCATAGATAAATTCCGCATTTTTATCCATAGCATCATACGCAGTCTTAAACGGCGACATCTGGAACACATGCCACATTCCTTTGAATACATCCATCTTAACCGAAACATTCGCTTTCACCATTTTTTTATGCAGCATAGTTGAATCGTTTAAGAGAATCTCATTGTCACCAACCTGTATATAAGTAGGCGGAAAGCCCTCATAGCTGCCATACAACGGTGAAATCAAAGGATCTTTGAGATTTTCACCTTTGGCATAATTCTCAATCATTTCGTTTATATAAACCTCATCGAGCACAGGGTCAATATCAGCTCTTGTGATATGTGATTTACCGGATGAAGTCAGGTCGGTCCAAGGGGACATCAGGACCAATCCTCTTGGAAGGAGCCTGTTTTCCTGTTTGAGCTTCATAACCAATGAAAGTGCCAGATTTCCTCCGGCAGAATCTCCTGCTATAATAATATCCCTTGCACCATAACCTAAAAGCATCAGATAATTCCATATTTTCATAGCGTCCTGTGTAGCCGCGGGGTAGGGATGCTCCGGCGCAAGTCTATAATCGAAGCAGAGTACATCCATCGAGGTAGAGGTGGCTAACTTAGTAGTCAGCGTACGGGCATATACGCTGCTGCCGGTGGAATAGCCGCCGCCGTGGCAGTATAGGATGATATACTTTTTCATATGCGCCCGGTTAACGGAGGTCCATTCACCGTGAATGCCTTCTATTTCAAATTCTTTTATGGTGACTTCTTTGTTACTGCCAAGCAGGATACCAAAGTGGTCCTGAGACTGCCTGTGCTTTTCTATATCCACATTTTCCACAGCGCCGTGCATTCTTTTTATAAGGTGCATTAAGTTTTGGTTGGTTTTGGATGTTATTGCCATGATGTATACCTCTTTGTTGGAAATTTAATTGATTTAATGATGACAAACCCGAAATAATATAATAGCCTGTTTTATATATTTTACCATAAACTGTATATTATGTGGTATAATAAACTAAGATGTAAAATTTTATTTTAATTATAATTTAAATATTAGTGACTTAAACTATAATAATAGAATTTATTAAATCAAACAATAGTAAAAAGGAACTTCCATAATGTATAAGGCAGCTTCAACACAGAAGAATAAAAAGGAAATATGGTACAAGCTGGATTTGTCTGCTATTGTTTATCCGACACTGCAGCGTAAAGACTTTTCTTCTGTGTACCGTCTATCGGTAGTATTGAAGGAGGATGTTGATCCCGAGCTTTTGCAGAAGGCTCTGGACATGACGCTGCCACGATTTCCGACTTATAAGGTGGCTATCAGGAAGGGCGTATTTTGGAGGTATTTGGAGCCTAATAACAGGCCGGGGCCGTTTGTTATGCCGGATATTAAGAATCCGTGTATGCCTATGCCTTTTAAGGCGAACAACAGATATCTGATAAGGGTATATCATTACGGTAGGAGAATTTCACTTGAGGCGCACCATTGTCTTGGTGACGGAACCGGCGGTATGTGTGTGCTTCAGACTATGATTGCGGTTTATCTTAAGCTTAAAGGCTATAACGTTACGCCGTCAGGTTTTGTGCTTAATATCGATGATACTCCTGACCCGGAAGAATTAGAGGATGCATATATGCGTTATGCCAATGCTATGGTGCGTCCCCCCAGACCCAGCGAAAAAACCTACCGGGTAAGAGGTACCAAGGCGCCATTTTATACCCTGAATATTATAGATGGCATTATGTCCGTCAAAGAAGCTATGGCGGTTGCCGGAAAATATAATGCCACACTGACCGAATATCTTAATTCGGTGCTTCTATATGCCTTGCTGCAGAAGCAGGAACATGATTTTTATATAAAGCCCAGACCCGTAAAAATTGCAATGCCGGTTAATTTGAGACGTTTTTTTCCGTCTAAAACCTTACGCAATTTCATTACTATGGTATATCCTTCAATAGACCCGCGGCTTGGGGAGTACACTTTTGAAGAAATCGTAACGCAGGTACACAACTATATGCGTTACTATATTAACGAAAAATTCCTGCGTGGAGACATTACAACCAATGCCGCAACGCAGAGCAATCCTATAATCCGTGTTGTGCCTCTTTTTATCAAGGATTTTGTCGTACGCACTTTTTATACAAAGGTGCAGGATAAAAATTCTTCCGCCGGGCTGACCAATATGGGGGCAATGAAGGTTCCTGATGATATGAAGGAGCATATTGAGCGTTTTGATATTTATATGGGACAGCCTTTTTCATCACGCACCAACTGTGCCATTATAAGCTTTGAGGATACGCTTACAGTTAATTTTGCATCAAGTATAGAGGAAAGTGATGTGGAACGTTTATTTTTCCGCAAACTGGTGCAGGACGGAATCCATGTTAAGATTGAAAGCAACAGAGATACTAAATTTATAAATTAAAAATGAAAGATAATATCTGCTTTCAGATTATATCAGGCAGAGAAAGGTACGGTTATTTTTATGTCATATTGTGTAAATTGCGGTGTGGAGTTGGATCATTCTTTAAAAGAATGTCCTCTTTGCAATACACCGGTAATCAATCCAAATAAACCTGACAATGATGATTCAGCTGCTTCGTATCCGAATTCCAGAGGCGAAGTAGAAGTGGTAAAAAGAAAAGACCTTGGAATACTTTTGTCTGTAGTTTTATCAGCAACTGCCATAACATGCCTGCTTTTAAATCTGCTTGTATTTAAAGGCTCCCTTTGGTCATTTGTGGTCATAGGAGCCTGTATCTGTCTGTTTTTCCTGGCTTTTCCGGCGGTTATTTATACCAAAACCCCTATTTACCTATCTCTTCTTGCCGATGGCATCGCAGTCGGAATATATCTGTACCTCATAACGTACCTGACTTCCGATTCCGGATGGTTTTGGAGACTTGGACTGCCAATTGTAATAATGGTAACGGTTTTAATAGAATTATTTGGACTGCTTGCACACAGATTTCCTTTTAACATACTGTCCGGCGCTCTTTATCTTTTTACGGAAACGGCAATCCTCTGTGTCTTTTTAGAACTTTTAATTAAAAAATTCAAAAACAACCCTTACAGCATAAGCTGGTCTGCTGTTGTACTAACGGTATGTGTTATAATAGATATTACCCTGATAACGATTCTGACAAAAACACGCCTGCGCAACGAGGTACGCAGACGTCTTCATTTTTAGCTTTTTATATTTAGTTACTTTCAGCTGGGCTTTTTATGTACTCCCGTGCATATTCAAACGGTTCTTCGTATGTGTTATGATTGGTCTCAAGCACTTTCCCGTCTACGGTAATAGTAATACTTTCGGCATCATATGCTTCAAGAAAGGTAGCGGTTACTGATGCAAGTATTATCTTCTCGCTTTCTTTGTTCATTGTCTTTAAATATTCCCGAAATGCCTTATCCAAATCAAGATGCAGCGCTTTGCCTCTTGTGCCTTCCTCTTCTTCAAAAGAATTGACCTTGGTACCCAGTGATACAATATTATGTCCTGAAAGTGCACTGATCAAATTCTCAGCAGTGAGTTCTTCCATAGTCGATACTTCGGTGTTAAGCTTATCCGAAGCTCCGTTTCCATAGTAAATTGTTGCCTCTACCTGATCAAGAGTTTCCTCTTCTTCAGCCTGGTCTTTGTTATCTTCAGCTTCACCTTGTACTTCATCTTCATTTAACATATATTCTAATGTGCTTACCAGAATGTTAGTCGAAGACTCCATATGTTCTGCTTCCACTTCATTCATATTAGACGCTTCTTTTGTATTGCCGCATGCTGCCATTGCAGACATTACAAGTACAGCCATTAATGCTGTAAGCTTCCTTTTATTCATAATTCACCCTCCGGAACTACTCTATCACGAGATAAGTCTGAATTGTGTTTTATTCTACCATACTCAGCGAAAAAAAGCAAAAAAGTTTTACAAATTTAAGAAAATTTAAGAAAATGCAAAAACACCGCTCATTACGCGGTGCTTTTCAGAATTAGTATAAGTGCAGGAAAAGGGACTTGAACCCTCATGATATTGCTATCACACGGACCTGAA
>JAFLTG010000133.1 GCA_022510545.1 Lachnospiraceae bacterium
TTTTTGCTGATTTCTTCTGTGGAATTTATATTCATTCCGGTATGGACATCAAATATAGAATGTGCGTCATTTCCTAGTAAAATAACATTATTGGAGCACATGACATCATCACCAATGATAATTTGTATATACTCGCATGCGATTATCCAATATCTGGTTCCAATGCTGAAATTTCTACCTATAATAATTCGCCCATATTCGAGAGCCTCCATAGTTCCTTCTAAATAAATTCCACCGTCACCCAATTTAACGCATGATTGTGGTTTCATAAGCCATCTATTACTGTAAATACTGCATTTATTTCCAATCTCAATATGTGCACTATTTATATTCCACTCACAATCATCAATTATGCATCTGTCCCCAATCTCAATATGTGCACTATTTACTCTACACTTACAATTATTACTAAGTATGCATCCATCTCCAACTCCGATATGTGTACTCTCTACGTAACACTCACGATTATCCCTAATTATGCATCCATCTCCAATCTCAATATGTGCACTATTTACGTTACACTTACAATTATCACTAATTGTGCATCCATCTCCAATCTCAATATGTGTACTCTTTACGTAACACACACAATTACTAATTGTGCATTTATCCCCAATCTCAATCTCTACATCATTATTTATATAAAAACAACTGTTATTCAAATTAACATCTTCTCCGATTCGCACAAAAGAGTTAAAGCCTGAAAATACAAATTTAGATTTGCTATACTCCCCTATGATTTTATTCCCGTGTGAATCTTCATAATAATCATCTGTCATCTTGACAATACAGTCACAAAAATAGTAATAGTCCTGATCCTTCTTATATCCCCCCCCTATAAGTTCTTCCTTTAATGACTGATAATATGCAACAGGCACTACCACATAGTATTCGTCTGACTTTCCCTGTAAGCATCCTGTTGGGTACACTTGCTTGTTATCAATTTTTGATGCATCCTTATCTACAAAAAAAGCCGTCTCTATTCCGTAAACCTCTTTCAATTTATCCTTTATTGTTTCAGATGTAATATACTTTCCCCACAGAACAACTTTTCTTTTTTTATAATTATGATAAGTTTTTTCAACAATATCTTCTATCCAATCCACAACAATACCTCCGGAAATCATTTAACAATTTTAGATACATTATATCCTGCTGATTATAATTCATAATATGCATATAGAAACCCAGTTCGGAAAGATACTATAATAAGATTTAAAAGAAAATCCCACGGAGAATCATGTGTCAAAACCATTCATTCCATGGGATATTCTTATTCTTTACAAAGGGGCTGAAATTTGATATTAACTGACAACCCCTTGATTGTCACAATTTTTAGCTACTTTTCTACTTCCTCAATTATTTGACGTTAACATCCAATGAGGCTGTTCTTGTTTCTCCGCTATTCGTCACATAAGTTACTGTTGCTTCAAATGTAGCCCCTGTAGCTGCCCAGAGTGCTATAGTATCTGCAGCCAAAGTTATAACTCCCGATTCATCAGTCGCTGCAGACCAGCTACTTCCCGAATGATAAACATCATATGGGTTGCCAGCATAGTTCATCTCAATCTTCGTGATTTCCTTTAATCCGTCATCGCCAAATCCCGTAGTGTAGTTGATCTGACCGAGTCCACTGCCTGTAGTAAAAGTAGGAGCTTCGCTGACTATTTCAAGCAAAACATTCACTTTGGCCGTTTTCTCTGTTCCGTTATTCGTCTCATAGGTCACTATTGTCTCAACCACAGGCCCGAAAGATGCAAAGAGACTCAGCGCCTGTGAAGATAAAGTTATAACTCCTGATTCATCAGTCGCTGCGGGCCAGTTTTTGCCGCTCGCATGATAAATATCATATAGGTTACCATCAGTATAACGCATCTCAACCTTTTTGATTTCATTTAAACCGTTATCACCTATCCCCGCACTGTATTTAATCTGACCGATTGCTCTGCCGGTTGCAAAAGTAGGTGCTATATCCAGAACCATAGCGCCGGTTCCACTAACAGCAGTCGTATCAGAAGAAGCTGTCACACTGTCGTAAACAACCGTGATCTTAATACCTTTGGTCAGCTTAAACCAGTCTGCATTCTTATTCATTTTACCGCCAAATGTAAACGCTGTGATTCCCTTGCCACCAGCTGCCAAAGCTGTTACCTCATAGTTACTCGATACATTATTACTATTTGTCGTACCTAATGTAACATCAGCTCCGGTCTTAGGAGTCCATGTAGCCTTATCAAGCTTAAATCCAACGAGGTTAGCACCATCCTTCAGGGTTACTGCCTTGCTGTCAGCTCCAGTCATAACAACATCATTCAAATCTGACGCCGCAGTAGTTTGAGTTGCGGGATTGCCACCCACCTTTACCTCGGTTCCATCTGCCGGAATTACTGTCAGATGAATTTTATATTCGCCATCTGCAGCATCGTCAACATCCTGCTCCGTATCAACAAAAGTGATTCCACTACCGTTATTCAGATCCTCTACATTTAATGAAACTTTTATTAACTTATCCTTACTGCTCTTATTGATAATACCAAAGTTTTTAGACAAAATCTGAGCATTGGAATTGGTAGAATCACCCGTCTTAACCTGCAACTCTTCCGGGTTAAATGCCACTGCATATGTAGTGGGCACGATGACATCAATTACGTCAAGGGAATAAATCGGTGCATCCACCTCGCCCTCTGCTGCCAATGCAGGCAGAACGCCTCCCATGAGCATAGAAACGCTCAATGCAGAAGCTAAAATCTTGTTAATGTGTTTCATTTTCATCTCTTTTTCCTCCTTGAAAAATTAATTTTGAATAGAAATTGTAATGCGAAATCCTGCCGTGCTCACCTCCTCATAGTCTTCGTCCACCAATGTATACATCACCACGGCATCGTGATCGCCAACGGGGAGTGCTTTATCTAATTTAATGTTTCGAATCTCCGACCCGACCGGCAGTATGGGCGACGAATAAAGCAACTCATTCGTCTGTTCCTCATACACATCGAAATATAAGGCATGTCGGTTACTCTCCACATTGGCTACATATGAGTTCGGTGATTCAGAGGTCGCAGTCTCAAAAGTCCAGAAGCTGGACATCCTGCATTCAAACATTCCCTCATCAACTTTCTCTGACAGCTCAGACATGACATCGTCCATATTGCTCTCATCCACAAATCCCCTATCTAAAACCGTCCGAGAAACATTAGGAATATCATCAGCAAGCTGTGGTTCCTCCGTGTCTTTGGAGCGTAAAACCAATAAGGCAATGCAAACTGCCAATGCCACAACCAAAACGATAATCACGGCTATGGTAATCCACCTTCTGCCTCTCTTTGCAGGGCTTTCTTGCTTGGACATATTACACCTCCCCTCTACAAGAATGGAATTATTAAGTATTTCTTCCTAATGTCATTTTAATCCCAATACTGTAAAATGTCAATAATTACTAAAAGCCCTATATCTTTGAATGCCACTTTCACACTCTCAAATTAATTATCGGTATTTTTTGCAACTTTCTTAACAATTTTAGCAAAAATATTTCTCATTAGTTTTGAAATTAACAATTGTAAAAAGTCCTACTACTTGTGGTTATGGTAAATTATTTTCCAATATTTTGTATTGTTAGTATTTTTTGTGGAAAAAAATTTGTAAGAAGTGCCATTAGACTTATTCAGCAAATTAGAGGCAAACTATATTTTAAAATATTAGGATGCAAGATTCAACCTACTTAGTTATTATACCATATTCTTTATAAAACTTCTTCCTTGCACTCTCATCTTCAACTGCAAGCATAGCATATTCAGTTCTGCCATCTGCAAAGAGCTGATTCATCAAAGGATACAGTTTAGTAATAAACACATCATATTTTATAGCAATCCTGCCAAACAAAAAGTGAATCTTT
>JAFLTG010000134.1 GCA_022510545.1 Lachnospiraceae bacterium
AATTCAAAGGGCAGCTCACAGAAAACTATGTCCTGCAGCAGCTCAAAGGAATGCTCCCCACCGAGCCACGGTATTATGCCACAAAGAACAACGAGATTGATTTTCTGATCCAGAAAGGGACTGAAATTATTCCAATAGAAGTCAAGAGCGGTGAAGATAAATCTGCCCAATCTTTTAAACATTATATTAATCAAGCCGACCCTAATTATGCCATACGCTTTTCACAAATGGGATATCTGACCAATGGAAAGATTACGAATGTTCCGTTGTACCTTGTGAGGAAATTAAACCGGTTGATATAAATTGATGAAGCAGCATAAGCAAAATAGATGTGTTGATTTGTAAAAACTATGCTTGAGAAGGAGTAGGATCCAAAACTGAAATGAGTGAAAAGATACATGTGTCGGTAGTAGTACCGGCACATAATGAAGAAAAATATGTTAAGCGATGTATTGATTCTATTAAGGAATCAGCTAGTCATTTCAAAGGAAATGTTGAAATCATAATAGTATGTAATCGCTGTACAGATAAAACAGAAGAAATTGCAAGGAGTAATGGCGCCATTGTTGTTACGAATGAAGATCATTGTATTGCCAAAGTGCGTAACACAGGAATTGATTCTGCAAAAGGTAAAATAATCGTTACTATCGACTGTGATAATCGTATGACAAAGGGAACAATATCAGAAATATACCACTTACTAAAAGGTGGAGAGTATATAGGTGGTGGAGCACCAATTAGGTTTGAAAGATATTCATTTCCTCTTTGGTGTAATGATATTATGTGCAGAATATCATTTGCAATTACAGGTTTGTATAGTGGTATTTTCTGGGCCACAAAAGAAACCTTTGATTCTATAGGTGGTTTCGTAGATAAGAAAGCAATGGAAGACGTTGCGACAGCAAAGGTGCTTAAGAAATATGGAAAATCAAAGGGAAAGAAATATACCACACTTAGAAAGAATTATCTTATTAACTCAACAAGAAAATTTGATGATTTAGGGGATTGGTTATACTTTAAATTAATTGTTAAGAATGCAGGAACCCTTATAAAAGCAGCGTTGGGCAATACGGAAGGGTATGACAAACTGCTTGATGAAATGTTTTATAATTATAATGATAATCATTGAGATAAATTGGACATTTAGGGGATAAAAGATTGAACAAAAAAATGATTGTACCAATATTATTAACATTCGTAATTGCGTTTATGGATATTAGTGGCTTACCAAGTGTTGCTTTATTTGAAATATCATTTAAGGATGTAGATGCCTTTGTCATTCCTCTTATGCTTAATTTTTTGTTGATTGGAACCATGGTAGCTATTGTATTTAAGATATTTTTAATTAATTTTTCTTTTGGATTGAAAAAAGATGGTTTAAAAGCAGGGTTAAAAAGATATGCATGGGCAGGCGGGCTTGCCGGTGTATTATCATTTGTTGCTTTTTTTATCGGTTTATATCCGTTTGATTACGAACCTACTATCTGGAAAATAATTTTTGAAGGGATTATATATTACGTTGGAGTGAGTATTATTGAAGAACTGTATGTTAGAGGGCTGTTCTTAAATATTTTGGAAATCTTTTTTGGAAACAGACAAAACAAGACACAACTTGCGATTGTGATATCTTCCGTTGTATTCGGCTTAGGTCATATCCCGGGAATGGTAGGAATGGGGATTTTTGTAATCGTTTTTAAAGTCATATCAACGATTGGCATGGGATTATATTTTGGGATGATATACAAAAAAACCAAGAATTTGTGGGTGCCAATTGTCATGCATGCTTTTATTGACATTTGTGCATTGCCATATTGTTTTACTACATACAAAGGATACCCGAATATTTCTTTAAGTATTATGGTATGTATATATGTGTTGTTAGGCGGTTACAGTATGTATGCCATAAGCCCCAAAATTGTTGAGGATTGATATACACAAATTGCGTAACGAGTGTTATTTATAACACGGTTTTTACTTAATTGAATTACTGTTGATAGGAGAAAATAAAGTATGATATTAGAAGAAGAAAAATATATTTTAGACGGAAAAAATATCGTACTTCGTAGTGCAAGATTAGATGAGGCACAAATGCTTATCGATTATCTAAAAACTGCTACAGGCGAAACCAGATTTTTAATGTGTGAATCTGACGAAATAAAGTATACACTAAAGGAAGAAGAACAATTCATTAATAATCATAATGAAGCAAAGGACTCACTTTTGATATTAGCATTCGTTGATGGAGAATTTGCAGGAAGTTGTTCTTTTGAGGGTACGGCAGGAAGCAGGCGAAAAAGTCATCGTGCAGGAATGGGAATTGCACTATTTCAGAAATATACAGGATTTGGTTTGGGAAAGCTTATGTTGAAAAGGCTTTTGACAGAAATAAAGAATCTTGGATTCCAACAAGTTGAATTAACCGTAGTCGGTAGCAACCATAGAGCTCATCATTTGTATGAAAGTCTGGGCTTTAAAGAGTGTGGAAGAATTCCCAACGCAAATAAATATGATGATGGAACCTATGATGAAGATATTTTAATGATGTTACAATTCTGACAAATTCTAATTTGATGAACTGAATAGGAATTCGAGGGGAGGTAACCACAATGGAACTGAGAAGAAGTTTTAATGAAGACGCAGTGAATTACGATACATACCGCCCTGAATATCCAAACGAATTATTCGAAGACATTATATCCTATTCTCAAATTGGACAAGGAAGCAATTTGATTGAAATCGGAGTAGGCACCGGACAAGCGACATTGCCGTTCATTCAGCTTGGATGCAATTCTGGAATCATCCGTTTCCTAGACGTGAGGATGATCCGAGCAATATGGCAAAGAGAAAATTTATAATATAGTTTAGGCCTACCAATTAAGAAGCAAATTGAATTCATTGAAAAGGCATGCAATGTTCGTGTGCAGGAATTGCTGCAATGCGGATTGGAGAAGGTAGAATCTAAATTATACAGACGGGTGAGAACGCTGACCACGGAAGCATGTATACATTTGTTAAACACTTACTCGGATCATCGTGCTCTGGACATAACCGTAAAAGAACAGTTTGAAACGGAAATGCGCAAAGCGATCAATGAAGTCGGCGGCAATATCAATATATATGATACCATAGACTTATATTTAGCCAGGAAACCATGAATTTTATTTTAAAAGGAGAAATCAATCAATGAGAAAGAGAAGCAAAATTGCACTTACTATTATTGCGTCATTGATTCTCTTTTGTATTTTATGCCCTATTGTAAATGATATTTCTGCCAAACGCATTATAGCAAATATTGAGTCTGTTCCACTGCCACAAGACACTCAGGTGGCAGAACAGTTTAGTCATGCAGGAAAACTTGTGGGTAATGGAAATGGTATGCAGTTTTTTGGTGCGATTTTGATTGAAAGCGAGTTGCCATTAGAAGACCTGGATAAACATTATTCATTATACAGAGAAACACCATGGGACTACATTGTTGAGTTACAGGATACACAAAATGTTGATGTGATTGAACACGGAACTTTTTCATTCGAAACCGATGTGTCAAACGGAAATTTCTATATTGTCTATTCATGGGGAAATGGGATTTCACCATTTCAGGATTTTGATTTGAGAGGACATTGATTTAGATTTCCCTTGTTTTGCCCTTACGGACAATTGCTAATAAGGGCAAATTTAAGGGAAATAAAAAAAGTAACATAACATAAAAAAATATGTAGTCGGACTGTTTGGAATGTTTGTGATTATAAATGTGAAAGGAATAATAATCCAATCAATATCTAACATAATTGGATTAGACGTGGTATATATGAGCAAGAAAGATAGAATAAGAAATATTTGCAATATAATATTAGGAATATTA
>JAFLTG010000135.1 GCA_022510545.1 Lachnospiraceae bacterium
CCTCCACCGGACGTTATCCGGCATCCTGCCCTGCGAAGCCCGGACTTTCCTCACCGTATACCGGTGCGATCATTTATTCTACTTGGCATTAACTATTAACTTAACAATAATCTTAAACCTTATTATCATACCTCGAAACAACTTCCTCCCACAAATTCCCTGCAAAGAGAATTATTCGGAAGACTTTCACTGCTGACGCCCAGGAAATACTCAAGGAATTTGAGCAATCGCTTAGCCTCATAATATTCCGGTTCGCCTTTCTGAATACTGAAAAGCAACGGCTCCGCAAACTGTTTAAGTACTGCCAGCTCATAAATCAATGCAGAGTTAAACATTGCGTCTGCCTCCTCCTGAAACGGGAATATATAATTTTCCTCACCGCGTCTCACAGATGGCCACATATTAATAGTTCTTTGCGCCGTCGCCCCTCTTGTTCTTGCATCCCTTACCAGACGTCTGAGGAGTCTGGTGTCAGTGGTTGGAATCCTGTTATGCTCGTCAATATTCAGACTGGTCAGCGCACTTATATATATCTTGTATTTACTCTCTGCCGGAAGAGAATGTGACATCTTCTCATTCAATCCATGTATACCCTCTATAACGAGAATATCATCCTCTCCAAGAGTTGTTACCTTACCGTTATATTCTCTCCTGCCCGTTTTGAAATTAAAGGTCGGCAGTTCCACACTTTTACCGGAAAGCAGCTCCAGCATATCCTTGTTGAATTGCTCTACGTCCAGTGCCTCCAGACATTCGAAATCCGGGTTGCCGTCTTCGTCAAGCGGCGTACTGTCGTGGTTGAGATAATAATTGTCCAGACCGATTGGTTTCGGATTCAGGCCATAAGATCTAAGCTGTATGGATAACCTGTGTGAAAAAGTAGTCTTGCCTGAAGAAGACGGGCCTGCTATCATTACAAATTTAATTCCATCTCTCCTTGCAATATCCCTTGCAATCTCACCGATTCTTCTCTCTTGAAGTGCCTCTTGTACCAGCACCATATCCGCAATATTGCCCCCACATATCTGATTATTCAAATCACCTACGGTATCTATACCAATCTGCTCTCCCCATCTGCTGGACTGCAGCAGGGTCTGGAAAAGTTTTTTCCTGGGTTCAAATACTGGAAGAACATCCGGATTACTCGGTTCAGGTAAAAGTAAAATTATACCGCCCTCATAACTCAATACGTCAAAATGGTTTACATAACTTGTGCTTGGCAGCATATATCCATAGTAATAATCAAAATAGTCACCCAGACAATATACATTAATTGTAGAGCTTCTTCTGTAACGGAAAAGCTTTACCTTATCGAGCATATTATTCTTTTTAAATATAGCGATAGCCTCTTCGGAAGGATATGCCTTTTTGGTAATGGGCAGGTCGGCTTCCGAAAGCTCATTCATTCTCTCTTTTATAAGCTCAATCTGCTTATCATCAAATTCAGCTCCGTCCTTTTGTCTGCAATAATATCCGGCGCCAATGGCAAACTCTACCTTGGTTGCAGCCGCCACATCGGGACCTGCCACATCCTTTATGGCTTTCATTAACATCATAATTGCGGTACGTACATAAGTCTTATGTCCGATTGAGTCTCCATATGTCGCAAAACCCAGATCGCAGTCCCTGTCAACCCTTTTCATAAGCTCACGTATTTTACCGTTAACAAATACAAGGGCAATAGGCTCATCATAAAGATGCTGATATTCCTTGGCTATGATTTCATACTTTATGCCCTCTTCATACAGTTTCTCATCACCGTTAATTTTAATTTTTACCAATTACATCACCCTCCTATTTCTGCTGTATCTTAGTACATTTAAGCAATCAATCTGCTATTTCTTTTAATACCTTATTACATTCACTAAACGCTTACTCTTTTATCTCTTTTAATACTTCTAAACAATCATTAAGTTTACTTTTTACCTCTTCATAACGTTTCTTAAGCCTGGGTTTAGAAATATCCTGAAGTTCAAGTCCGGACAAAACTTCTTCACAAATTCCGATTTCCCAATTAATATATTTACATAACACAGGATGCTTATTCGCTATTAAAACCGGACCGTATCTATCCTCCATTTCGGTATGCCAATCAACCGGCAAACTCTCCTCTCGTGGCAGAGTTTTGCAAGGTTCTACATCTCCAAACTTCTCTTCTGATACTCCTTCAAATACTTCAGATGCAACTTCTCTCTCTGCTGCTTTAGCTGCTTTTATAATGGAGTAAAATTTTCCGCCTTCCTCTATCATATTCTCATCAGTAATCATATATCCCTGACTTCTCAGAAAATATCGGAATTGCTGAAGTTCCGACTGCGGCTGTAAAATCAGTTCCTTAAAAGAAGCGGTCTTTTCAGCATCTTTTTTCAAAATATTCATCATCAGCTTTCCACCCATACCGGCGCAAATCAGAGAATCCGCCTCTCCGATTTCAAAATACTCCAGACCGTCGGAAAGTCTTGTTTCTATGTAGGTATCCAGACCATATTCTCTTATATGTTCTTTAGCCTGAGCAAGTGGACCTTTCCTTACATCCATCGCAATCACATACGGACTTATTCCCTGATTTATAAGATAAATCGGTACAAAAGCATGGTCACATCCGACATCACATACCCGGTTTCCCCTTGTAACCATAGAGGCTGATGCTTTCATTCTGTCCGAAATGACTATCTTCTCCCTCATCAGTCCAGATAATCCTTTAATTTACGACTTCTGCTCGGATGACGCAGCTTTCTAAGCGCCTTGGCCTCAATCTGCCTGATACGCTCACGCGTAACGCTGAACTCTTTTCCCACTTCCTCAAGTGTTCTTGCACGCCCATCATCCAGACCGAAACGTAAACGCAGTACTTTCTGCTCTCTTTCGGTTAAAGTTCCAAGCACCTCAACCAGTTGTTCCTTTAACAGGGTAAATGCCGCAGCATCCGCCGGTACCGGCACATTATCATCCTGAATGAAATCTCCTAAATGGCTGTCTTCTTCTTCGCCGATAGGGGTCTCCAAAGAAACCGGTTCCTGAGAAATTTTCAAAATCTCCCTTACCCTTTCAACCGGCATATTCATTTCTTCCGCAATCTCCTCAGGGGTTGGTTCTCTACCAAGTTCCTGTAAGAGTTGTCTGCTCACACGAATCAATTTATTGATGGTTTCCACCATATGAACAGGCACACGGATAGTTCTTGCCTGATCCGCAATCGCCCTTGTAATAGCCTGACGTATCCACCAGGTTGCATAAGTGGAAAACTTATATCCCTTCCTGTAATCGAACTTTTCTACAGCTTTAATAAGACCCAGATTCCCTTCCTGGATCAGATCCAGAAAAAGCATTCCACGTCCTACATACCGCTTTGCAATACTTACAACCAAACGTAAGTTCGCTTCCGCGAGACGTTTCTTGGCTTCTTCATCTCCCATTTCCATTCTCTTGGCAAGCTCAATTTCTTCCTCTGCGCTAAGCAGAGGTACCTTACCGATTTCTTTTAAATACATCCTGACAGGATCTTCAATACTGACACCATCCGGCACAGACAGATCGATATTCTCAACATCTACTTCTTCTTCATCTGCAAGAATAACTTCCTCATCATCTACGTCATCACCCTCTGTGATACGCAGAATATCCACACCGTTTTGTTCCAATGTTTCCAGAATCTTGTCAAATTGTTCCTCCTCCAGTGATAAATCATGGAAAAAGTCGCTAATCTCCTGGTATTCCAGAACATTTCTTTTCTTCTTAGCAATATTTAAGAGTTCTTTAAGACGCTCTTCAAACTTTGCCTGTACATTTTCGTCCATTACTTGGCCCA
>JAFLTG010000136.1 GCA_022510545.1 Lachnospiraceae bacterium
CCCGCCCCGCCTCCGACGCCTCTCCATCCTTGGTAACGCTCTACACATTGTAATTTGTAACCTCGGCCTGCCAGTAAGGATTGCACAAATAGTAAGCCGACCACCAGCCAGCTTACTATTTGTGCAATCCTTCTTTCAGCTAAGTCACACAAATTTCAATTTTAAGATTACAATTTTTGTTATTCAGGGAGAATTGATTTTTAATAATAGCAGCAGTATAATAAAGCGTAGATTACTTATTGAGGAGGCTGTTTTTATGAAGGGAAAGAAAAAACCTATACAGCAAATTTGTTATATACTGATCCTTTTAGTGGTTATTGTTATATTATTTAATTGGTATACAACTCAAAACAGTATGCGTTTGGAGGAACAAAACAGAAATTATGCGGCAGATTCGGCCAGGCTGACTACTGCCCGTATAGATGAGGAATTGGAGAATGCATTGAATCTTATTAATACTTATGCATACTTTTTGGAAGGTAGCCTGAAAGAGCCGGTGATCAGTGAGAGTGTGCTCGGGGAAATGGAAAGAAATTCCCTCTTTGATGCTATGTTGTTTACAGATACTAACGGCAAGGATTATTCTTCGGACGGACGGACTGCCGATTCCAGCGAACGTAGATTTTATATGAACGGTATGGAAGGAAAAAGCGGAACATCCATATTATATAATTCACATTTTTTTAATGAGACAACAGCAAATTTTTATGTGCCTGTTCGATATAACGGTGAAATCATAGGTGTGCTCAGAGGTGTGTTTCTGGCGGAGAAATATTTGAAGGACATGCTTACCACTACATATTTCGGGGAGGAAGCGAACGTATATTTATGTATGCCCGACGGAAGAGTGATTGCAAGCTCAAACGGAATGGAATACGCGGAAAATAATCTGATTGACGTGTTAGTGGAAAATAATGTTATTGACGTGGATACATCAGATAATGTAAGGGCTGTATTTGAAAACGGCGGGGAAGGTTCGTTTATTTGTGATAACAAAAGCAAGACCGATAATATATGTGTAATGTATCTTCCCAAAAGGGGATATGTCCTAGTGCAGACTTTCCCTAAGAGTGTTACTCAGAAAATGATAAGGGATGAAAATATCGTAGGAATCCAGCTGGAAACTACGTTGATTATCCTGTTTGCGATTTATATTGTTACTATTCTCATTCGTTCCAGATGGGAAAAGAAGAAACTGGAGCAGGAAAATCGTGAAATGGGTTATATTATTGATGGTGTAAATACGCTGTTTTCCAGATTCGCCATGGCTGATTTTGAGGAGGATACATATCAATATCTTATAGGAACGAGACCGCCGGACAGCGGACTGGCAGTCAGCGGAGAATATGAGGATTTGCGGAAGTACTTGAGCTCTTTAATGATAAATGAAAGCGATCGTGAGGAGTTTGCAGCTAAGATCACTAAGGATGCCATAATTGAGTCATTGGATAAACATAGCGATTTGCGTTTTGAATGTTATGTTATGCGAGAAGGTCGTCCTGAATGGGAGCATGTGAATATTATCTGCGTGGAAAGAAACAATGGCAAAACAAGCAAAGTTTTGTTTGTACGTCAAAATATTACCGAAATAAAGGAAAAAGAACTTAGTATTCAGGCGGAAATGTCGCTTGCCTATCGTAAGGAAAGACAGTATAGGATAGCGGTTTCGGCCAATGCTATCTGCAACTATGAGTTCAATTTGACTAAGGATATTATTGAGAGTGACGTTGTTCGGGTAAAAGATGGTAAGCAGAGTTCTATGCTTGAAAAGGTGGGTATGGAGGCTCCATGCAAAGCATCTGAGTGGTTTGAGCGTTGGAAGCAGTTTGTTTTAGAGGAATCTATGGAAGAATACTCTACCGTAGTTAATTTAAATTATTTAAAAGAACATTTTGAACAGGGTAAGTTGGAAGTAGTAGCCGAATATTGGAGTGATGATACATATGGAGATGTAATCTGTGTCCGTCAGTCATATCTTATGACACGTGATGATGATACGGATGATATTATGGTTATGGTCATTACAAAGGATATTACAGATATTGTCCGGAAACAGAAGGAAGAGACACAGGCATTGCAGGATGCCTTGATGCAGGCGCAGCATGCAAACAGGGCTAAAACGACATTCCTCTCAAATATGTCTCATGATATCCGTACACCTATGAATGCGATAATAGGATTTACAAATATTGCGCTAAACCACATTGATAACAAAGAGCAGGTTAAGGACAGCCTTCAGAAAGTTCTTTCCTCAAGCAATCATCTGCTGAGTCTGATCAACGATATCCTTGACATGAGCCGGATTGAAAGCGGTAAGCTGCAGATTAAGGAGCAGGAATGCAACTTATCAGAAATGATGCACAATATGGTAAATATTATCCAGCCGCAGGTGAAGGCAAAACAGCTTGAACTGTTTATCGATACCTTTGAGGTTGTTAATGAAGATGTTATAACGGATCCATTGAAACTGAATCAGGTGTTCATTAATCTGTTAAGCAATGCCGTTAAATATACGCCGGCAGGAGGAGAGATTTCATTCCGTATTATGCAGAAATCAACATTCCGTCATGGGTATGCTGATTATGTCTTTATTATTAAAGATAATGGCATTGGTATGTCACAGGAATTTGTGGAGCATATTTTTGAACCGTTTGAACGTGAAACAACCGTAACTCAATCCGGAATCCAGGGTACCGGACTTGGTATGGCGATCACAAAAAATATCGTTGAAATGATGAATGGTACTATCAGCGTTGAGAGTGAGAGAGGAAAGGGAAGTACATTTACGGTTGAATTTACCCTGAAACTGCAGGATAACGAAAAAACCGAGGAACAGATAAAAGAATTGGGCGGTCTGCGTGCTCTGGTTGTGGATGATGATTTCAATGTCTGCGACAGTGTCAATAAAATGCTCAAGGAGATAGGTATGCGTTCCGAATGGACCACATCCGGAAAAGAAGCTGTATATCGTGCTAAACTGGCTTATGAAGAGGGTGATGCCTTCCATACTTATATCATTGACTGGCAGATGCCGGAGGTAAGCGGAGTGGAAACCGCAAGGAGAATCCGGAGCATGGTTAAGCAGGATGTGCCTGTTATCATTATGACTGCATATGACTGGTCGGATATTGAAGAAGAAGCAAAAGAAGCAGGGGTTACGGCATTTTGTGCGAAACCGATGTTTATGTCAGATCTTAGGTCTGCCCTGCTCGCATCAAATAACATTTCGGGAAAAGAGGAAGAAACCACCTGGTCTAAGATTGATTTTGGCGGAAAACGTATCCTGCTTGTAGAGGATATTGAATTGAACCGCGAAATTGCGGAAGTGATTCTGGAAGAGAGTGGCTTTAAAGTTGAATCCGCACCGGATGGAACAGATGCGGTGGCTATGGTGAGACAATCAGAAGAATATTATTATGATGCAATCCTAATGGATGTACAGATGCCGATTATGAACGGCTATGAAGCAACCAGAACTATCAGAGCGTTGCCGAGAAAGGATGTAAACACACTTCCTATTATTGCTATGACGGCAAATGCGCTGGAGGAAGATAAGGAAGCGGCGTTGAAGAACGGAATGAATGCGCATATTGCGAAGCCGATTGATGTGGATGTGTTTATGGAGGTGTTGGGGCAGTTTCTTGGTTGACTTAATTAGTCAATTGAATTGCCAAATTGAAATTTGTGTGGGGCAGGGGGACGGATGGAGAGGCGTCGGAGTCAGGCCGGGGGCATAATTAACAGGGGAT
>JAFLTG010000137.1 GCA_022510545.1 Lachnospiraceae bacterium
GTTGATTTTCCCGCATAACTGTGTCCGTTGATAAAGTACACATTACGCAAGTAGTGCTTGATAATATTGTCGCTGATCTGTATCTTCATATCCTCAACCCCCATAATTTCAAAATTACATTAACTTTCCGATTCAGCGCTTCACTTCTCTGAAAGAAACACGTAATGACGCATCCTTTTTGGTTCTTAGTTCAATGTATTATTGTCCTTTCGTCTCACACGAAGCAAGAGCACAATCAGCGATTGTACATATGGAACAATAACACAATTAATGATACTACCCCAGCCAGTACACTTATTACAATCCTTGAAATCGTATAACTATTCTTCATATCATCTTAGCTTCTTTGACAAATACAAAACCAAATCGTCATCATTACAGCAGTTAGCATATTGTTCACAAACCTTATCACAATACCAGACACCGGTACCGTCAGGAATATATCCGCGCTTTACATACATCCTTTGAGCGCTTCCGTAGCCATGATGCATGCCCACTCCAAGGTAAACCATATCGGAGTATTTCGACGCTATCTGCTCTGCAATATCCATCAGCTTAGCGCCTATACCCCTCCTGCGGTACTTCTCCAGCACACCGAAATCAACAATTTCCGGATAGCCCTGATTGCCAAAGGCACCCCATTCAGAATTGGGATATATATTGATGTATCCTGCAATCTTACCGCGGTATTCCGCAACTAATGATATTGCCTTTCCCTCCGATTGATGCTTAAGCCTCATCTCATATTTTTCCACAGAGGCATCCCACCCCTGGGCAATTTCTTCCTCTGTAATGATCTGCGCGTCGCTTTGCTGCATATCGCGGATTAAGATATCTCTATCATTATAATACACCCTCAGGTTACAGTGTGAACCATCTATTTTTCTCTGATTTTCCATGTATTGTTTCATCCTATTCTTAAAAAACTTCATTTATCCCAATTCATATCTGCAATATCTCCCTGTTGTAACTATGTCTCCACCATTACATTCATAAGGTGCTTCTATCATAAATTGAAACTCTGATGTTTCTAATCCCTCTTCTTAAGATGATATAAAATCCTAAAGGTAACTGGTTTAAAAATAACATAAAAACCATATCCGAGCATTCCGCCAATCACATTAGTAATTAAATCTGTGACATCCGAAGATCTAAGACCATTGATAAGTGGCTGCAATATTTCAATACCCAAACTCATCAAAAAACAGAAAAATACCGTTCTGATAAATTTGGCAGTTCTATTTTGAGTTAATGGAAATAGAAAACCGAATGGTATGGTCATAACAATGTTTAATACTACCTGTCTTAGAAAATCTCCTCTTCCCTTTACAACATCTATAAACGGAACCATATTCATAGGTACATAGGGATGATTTAGAACAAATGGGATTGATGTTATTATCGGCATTAAGGTAAAATAAAGCACAAAAGAAAGATATATATACATAAGCGTGTTGACAAACAATATATCTTTGCCCTTGATTTTCCACTTGCCCAAAAAACAAAAGGTATATAGGATAGCCAAAGCAGTAAAATCTATCAGGTATTTCACAATAACCCTTCTTTCAAATCGGTTTTTATTTTTTCATCAACCGAATCAATCTCGGTCGATTATACCTCTGCATGATTACAAAAATACTGTCAAATAAAAAAGCGGCACATGATGTCAACAAAAAAACTCCCAAAGAGCCAAACCAAACAGAAAATACAAGAGGAACAAAACTAAGTATCATATTCACTTCATGAACGACCTCAGACTGGCAGGTTACTTGCACAATCTCTGTCAATGAGCGGTTCTTTACATCGAAGTCCTGCGGATTAAATGTTGGTAACCACTTTTTCCATTTTTTCACCTGAATTATTTTATAAAGTTTTTGTTCAAAGTTTTTTTCTTTGAACCACTTATTTGTATAATCCATCTGATTATGATATTTTGCATTCACAAGATAGCCTACAGCCAATCTTATACCCAAATGATAAAACGTTGTACCAAATGTTATCGCAACTGAGAAGATAACCCGATTTCTCGTAAAGTGATATATCACTCCTGACACCAACAATCCAATCAAAGAAATAAGTGTTATCGAAATCATCTTTTTTCTCATAATACTTTATAGCTCCCCTTATAATGTATTTAGCGTTTTACGAGCAAGCTCTTTTTTTCGCTAACGCTCATTATATCATAATCTCTACCCATATACCACCAAATATTAAGGGGCACGACCGCAGCCATGCCCCTGGACTTTACCATTATCCATATAATACTTTATTAATTTCTTCTGCTTCCTTAGAAAATTCTACTGTATGCAAATAATCTTGAACTTTAATTTCAATAACTTCAACAGGAACACAGGCAGTTTCTGATACCCACTGCCATTGATCGATTTTCTGAAAGGTATCTGCTTTCACTTTATATATGTACCCCACTCCATTCGGATTTAAAGAACCGTAAATGAGTTTCGTTTTGCCATCGTCACATTCAAAAGCTCTCTTTCCATCCGGAGCATCCGGATACCAACGAATGGGTAATGCAAACGGGATAACTTCTTCCATTGTTTCTGCAGCATATATTGCAAACATGGATTCTCGTTCACACGCGCCATGAGCCGGTTGAGGTTCAAGGACATCAAATCTGTATTGACTGCCGTGATACAAATATTCAGGTTTTATGTTCATATTCTGACCTCAAAATTTTACAGATATTCCACCTTGCTGGTTGACTTTATCTTTGCAGATATTTTACCATGAATAATGTCTTTAATACCCAATTCCCTTCAGCACCGCATCCATCAGTCTCGCGTTGGCAATGGAAAACTCCGGCGTGACATGGGGATTTTCTCCGTATAAGATGCATCTGTTCATCTGCTCCAGTTCCAGAGCATAATTCTGACCTGCATGCACTTTCCTCTCCAAAGTCTTTCCTTCGGTAACCACCGTATACTTCAGCTCGCCCTCCTGATTGTACTCCACGTCGGAGCGAATGCACCCTTTGGAACCATGCATGTAGAGGCGGTCAAACCGTGAATTAGAATTGATTCCCAAATTCATGCCCACATTGAAAGATGCGCGCAGTCCGCTTTCGAACTGCATAATGCCCGCTGTCATCATGTCTACGCCTTCCTCCGTGAACTCCGCAATTGCTTTAACATACGTAGGCTTCCATGCCGCATTGCAGGACTTCTCTTCTTCCCCAGAAATCTCCGCGCCATTTCCTGCTCCGCAGACCTCCGCAAACGTCAAGATCATGGTAGTGCAATAGCATCCTAGATCATAAAAGGCACCGCCGCCAAATTCCTTGTGCAGTCGGAAGTCCTCCTTATACCCTTGGGTCAGGAAGGCCGTCTCGATATAATCTACCTCTCCTATGATGCCGCTCTTTACGTCCTCCTTCAGCATGTCTACATAGGGGCTGTGGAGATAGGCAAATGCTTCCATCAAGATCACACCGTTTTCCTTGGCGGCATCATACATGGCCTGTGCCTCAGCCGCATTTAGGGCCATTGGCTTTTCACAGAGCACGTGCTTCCCTGCCTTTACCGCCTTCAAAACCCACTCATAATGAATGTCGTTTGGCAGCGGCACATAGACTGCCTGCACCTGTGGATCTGCCAGCAGTGCGTCATATCCCACATAGGCTTTCTCAAACCCATA
>JAFLTG010000138.1 GCA_022510545.1 Lachnospiraceae bacterium
ATACTGTTAACTCTTTGATTGCATCAATTAATTCCTGAGTAGATAATTTTGCCATTTTAATTTACCTCCATTTAAAATTTAAGATCTGTTAATAAAATATCAATTGTTATTCTTTGCTTTATGTTTCTGTTATGACTAAACTCATTTCAAACTGCAAGCTTATTCAGCTGCCGGAGCTTCTGCTTCTTCAGCCGGTGCTGCTTCTTCTGCCTTAACTTCCTCTGCGGGAGCCTCTTCTGCTGCAGGTGCTGCTTCCTCTGTCTTAGCCTCTTCTGCTGCGGGTGTTGTCTCCTCTGCAGGAGCTGCTTCTGCTGCGGGAGCCGCCTCCTCAGCCTTAGCTGCAGGAGCTTCAGTTGCGGATGCACCGCCTTTTTCTGCCAGCTGATTCATAACACGAGCAAAGTTCGCAATAGGTGACTGGATGCTTCCAAGCAATTTGGAAAGAAGTTCTTCTCTGGAAGGAACCTTGGAAATATTGGTGATTCCTGCTGCATCATAAACCACACCTTCCACAATTCCGCCCTTGATCTCAAGCTGTTCTGCCGTCTTAGCAAACTTGCAGAGAATTCTGGCAGGTGCTGTGGCATCTTCAGTGGAAATAGCGATTGCACTTGGTCCCTTAAGATATGGAACAAGGCCTTCACAGTCAGTACCTTTGAATGCGAAATTCATCATTGTGTTTTTGTAAACCTTATAGTTAATGCCCGCTTCACGAAGCTGCTTACGAAGCTCTGTATCCTGTTCCACTGTAAGTCCGCGATGGTCTACCAGAACAACTGACTGAGCATCTTTGATTGCTGCGGAAATTTCTTCAACTACAGGTTTCTTAAATTCAACTTTTGCCATTACATTTACCTCCTTTTAGATTTTGCGCCGATAGGAGTTACCTTCATATATGGATTAAAAAAACCTCCCCAAAGACAGGGAGGTTCATACTCTTCTCATAAACTCTTCTCCTCGGTAGGCGGTATACTTACGCCAAAACGGCACCTACTGTCTTCGGCATGGTCAAAACGACCTTGTTTAATATAACATAATCAGTTTTAATATGTCAACATTATTTTTGTAAAATTCAATGAAATTTATAATTTAATAAAATATAGAAATCCGGAAATCTCAAAAGTTTACATAACCCTCTTCATCAATACTCACATTTTCCGACATAGTCCGCATTATATCAAGCACCCGTTCCTTTTCCGTTCCGGTTAAAAGAGTAGTCTTACAGTTATTCTGAATACAGGGTATGAACTGACAACTTTTTAACTCTTTTTCGGATATGGTCACTTTTAACAAGCCGGTGTCCATTGTTCTGGAATTGAACCAGAAATTCCCCATGCTGTAAAATACCGGAACCCCTTTTATTATGTCAACCTTTTGTAAAATATGGGGGTGGTCACCCACAATCAAATCCGCTCCGGCTTCTACCAGTTCTCTTGACTGTTTATCCTGAGCCCAGTCGATTTCTTCCTCGTTCTCGGTGCCCCAATGTACATATACAATCACAAAATCACTGTTCTCTTTGGTTTCTCTTACGGTCTGCAAAAGTTTTTCGCCATTCCAACAGCGAAAAACACCGGGAGATGTATCTGTAGCCTCTTTGGTATCCGGATTGTCATTTCTTTCCACTTGAGTTGCACAAATGAAGGCTATCTTCATATCATTTACAATATAATAGAAAGGCCTGGCGGCTTCGCCTGCATCAATTCCCGCACCCACATAATGAATTCCGGCATCATTAAGCACTTGCAATGTATCAATGAGCGCTTCTTCGCCGTAGTCATATGCATGATTATTGGCCAATGAAACAATATCAACTCCTAAATCCTGTAAATAAGAAACCGACGACGGTTTTGCCCTGAATGTAAACTGCTTTTCGGGGATCGGCTCCCCTCTGTCGGAATAAGGAAACTCATTATTTACCATCATTATATCCGAGTTTTTCATCTCTTCTATAAGCTCCGGGGCGATACCGCTTGAAATATCACCACCCCGCTGCAGCAGCGTAGACATTATGGCATAACTTGAATCAAAAAGAATATCCCCCGCAAATGTTATCGTAATGCAGTCCTCACTTGCCGCCTCCTTTACGAAAACATTCTCCTCAAGCATATACTCCTCTCCCGGCTCCAGATTTCCGTCCTTTATACTTTCATTTTCCACACTTTCACTTTCAGCATTTTTGTTTTCAAGATTCCCTGCAAGTTCTTTTTCATAATCCAAAACCTCATCAAATCGCAGAATATCTTCTTTCACCAGCCTCTTATTAGCCGGTTCCGGCTTGGTATCCTCCACTATCCATAAATAAGAAAACATCACAAAAAGCCCTATAAGTGTTACAAACACCAGAGTTATACAAAACGGAATTATGAAGTTTAATTTCTTTCTACGTTTTTTCCCATTCATACCCTAAGTATAACATATGTTCATAACAATGAAAAGCAAAGGCGGATTGTGCAACCAGTAACTTTTCTTTGCGTCTCTGGCTCCGACAATGAGCAAAGAAAAGTTATTGGTTGTACAATCCGCCCTCTATCTCTTAATTATTAATATTTAGCTGTGCTAACCTTGATACCAGGTCCCATTGTAGTAGTCATTGTAATGCTCTTCAAATACTGACCTTTTACCGCTGAAGGTTTTGCTTTCACAATAGCCTCCATCAATGCATCAAAGTTTTCCTGTATCTTAGCTTCATCAAATGAAACCTTTCCAACCGGTACGTGAATGATATTAGCCTTATCAAGTCTGTACTCAATCTTACCTGCCTTGATATCATTGACTGCTTTGGTCACATCCATTGTTACGGTACCGGCTTTCGGGTTAGGCATAAGTCCTTTAGGACCAAGCACTTTACCGAGACGTCCTACGACACCCATCATATCAGGTGTTGCCACTACAACGTCAAAATCCAGCCATCCGTCGTTCTGAATCTTCGGAATCAGTTCTTCACCGCCCACATAATCTGCTCCGGCAGCCTCTGCTTCCGTTACTTTATCTCCTTTGGCAAATACCAATACTTTAACCGATTTACCTGTTCCGTTGGGCAGTACAACCGCGCCACGAATCTGCTGCTCGGCATGACGTCCGTCACAACCGGTTCTGATATGCACTTCTACAGTCTCATCAAATTTAGCAACAGATGTTTTCTTAACTAAAGCAACCGCTTCCGCCGGCTCATACTGAATGCTGCGGTCTACAAGCTTTGCTGCTTCCTGATATTTCTTACCATGTTTCATATCCTATCCTCCATTACTCTTCTACTGTTATGCCCATACTTCTTGCAGTTCCGGCAATCATGCTCATAGCTGCTTCAAGGCTTGCTGCGTTTAAATCAGGCATCTTTGTTTCTGCAATCTCCTGAAGCTTTGCCTTGGAAATTGTTGCAACCTTGGTCTTGTTAGGTACTGCCGACCCTGATTTGATATTGCAGGCTTTCTTTAAAAGAACTGCAGCAGGCGGAGTCTTGGTAATGAAGCTGAAACTTCTGTCCGCATATACTGTGATAACAACAGGGATGATAACATCACCTTTATCAGCAGTCTTTGCGTTGAACTGTTTGGTAAATTCAACAATGTTAACGCCATGCTGTCCAAGTGCAGGACCAACCGGCGGTGCTGGTGTAGCTTTACCAGCAGGGA
>JAFLTG010000139.1 GCA_022510545.1 Lachnospiraceae bacterium
TGTCATGTTTTGTTCTCCCTTCTTTGTTAAAGAATCTTACTCTTTAAGAATTTTTTCGGTATGTATTATCAGTATATTACTTATAGCACAAAATAGAACTGTTATTTATCGCGAGGTGTGGTCTTGCAAGTTTAATTACATAGTGTTATACTTAGTGAGTTTGTTAATGCATGGATAAGATTGTCGAAAGGAGCAGAATAATGCAAACCAGAGAAGATATCCGAAACATCGCAATCATCGCCCACGTAGACCACGGCAAGACCACTCTGGTGGACGAACTTTTGAAACAAAGCGGCGTCTTCCGCGAGAATCAGGAAGTTGCGGAGCGCGTAATGGACTCCAATGACCTTGAAAGAGAGCGCGGTATCACAATTTTGTCAAAAAATACAGCTGTTATGTATAAAGATGTCAAAATCAATATAATTGATACCCCCGGTCATGCGGACTTTGGTGGTGAGGTAGAACGTGTCCTTAAAATGGTAAACGGAGTAATTCTGGTTGTGGATGCCTTTGAGGGTCCTATGCCCCAGACTAAATTTGTTTTGAAAAAGGCATTGGAGCTGGATTTATCGGTTATAGTATGCATCAATAAATGTGACAGACCCGAGGCAAGACCCACTCAGGTTGTGGATGAGGTTCTTGAGCTTTTGATGGATCTGGATGCCAATGACAAACAGCTGGACTGCCCTTTTGTCTATGCTTCGGCCAAAACCGGAACCGCTACTACCCAGATATCTGTCAAAGGTAAGGATATGACTCCTTTGTTTGATACGATTTTAGAGCATATACCTGCTCCCGAGGGCGACCCCGATGCAGGCACCCAAGTGCTTATCAGCACAATTGACTACAATGAATATGTGGGCAGGATAGGCGTTGGTAAGGTTGATAACGGTACGATCAAGGTAAATCAGGAGGTAGTTATTGTAAACCACCATGAACCTGATAAGATGCAAAAAGTAAAAGTAAGTAAACTTTATGAATATGACGGTCTTAATAAAGTAGAGGTAAAAGAAGCCGGCATCGGCGCAATTGTGGCAATCTCGGGAATCTCAGATATCCATATCGGAGATACCCTGTGTTCACCGGATGCACCTGCTCCGATTCCTTTTCAGAAGATTTCGGAACCTACTATCGCAATGCACTTTATTGTAAATGATTCACCGCTTGCAGGACAGGAAGGTAAATATGTCACCAGCAGGCATCTTCGTGACAGACTTTTCAGGGAACTTAATACAGACGTTTCACTGCGTGTAGAAGAAACCGACACTACGGAATCATTTAAAGTCTCCGGAAGAGGGGAATTGCACCTGTCCGTATTAATTGAAAATATGCGCAGGGAAGGTTATGAATTTGCTGTCAGCAAAGCGGAGGTTTTGTATAAAACCGATGAAAACGGTAAGAAATTAGAGCCTATGGAGCTTACCTATATTGATGTACCGGAGGAATTTTCAGGCACGGTAATTGAGAAACTAAGCCAGCGAAAAGGCGAACTTAGGAACATGGGTCAGGCCTCCGGCGGCTATACCCGTCTGGAGTTTTCGATTCCCTCAAGGGGACTTATAGGCTACCGCGGCGAATTTCTGACAGATACCAAGGGTAACGGCATTATGAACAGCGTTTTCGACGGTTACGGCCCATATAAAGGAGATATACAGTACCGTAAGCAAGGTTCACTTATTGCCTTTGAGGCCGGTGAAGCAATAACCTATGGTCTGTTTAACGCACAGGAGCGCGGAACCCTTTTCATAGGACCGGGAACCAAAGTTTATGCCGGTATGATTGTGGGACAGAACGGTCGTGGTGAAGATATAGAGTTAAATGTCTGCAAGAAAAAGCAGCTCACCAATACCCGTGCATCAGGCTCGGACGAAGCGCTTAAGCTTACCCCGCCCAAGATTTTAAGTTTAGAACAGGCATTGGAGTTCATCGATACCGACGAACTTTTGGAAGTAACTCCCGAAAGCCTGCGGATTCGTAAGAAAATCCTTGACCCGACTCTGAGAAAACGTGCGGCAATATCGGCTGCGGCTAAACAGGAATAAAATAACATACGTTATAATACTATGCAGGAGAATCACACATGTTATATTCCTAGCGCAATCGTCGCTATTCTAAAGTATATCAAGAGTGAAATCGCATCAACAATAGTCGTTATGAATGGGCTCGCCATTACGGCCGGGTCCATTCCTATTTTTTTTGCAAGCATAGGCAGGGTTGAGCCTACAATCTTAGCCACTATTACTGCCATAAACAGTGTGGAGCATACCACAATGGCCACCTGAAGCTCTACTCTCTCAACCAGCATTATCTTGGCAAAGTTACATACTGCAAGCGTCAGTCCGCAAAGCATAGCGGTGCGGATTTCTTTCCAGACAACCGTCAGCCAGTCCTTGAATTCAATTTCATCCAGAGAAAGTCCACGAATAATAATTGCGCTTGCCTGTCCTCCGGCATTACCGCCTGTATCCATCAGCATCGGAATAAAGGCTGTCAATACTACATATTTACTCAGGGCATCTTCAAATGAAGCAATGATTCTGCCTGTAAATGTAGCCGATATCATCAAAAGAAGCAGCCATGGAATACGTTTTTTCCAGGCATCAATAACACTTGTTTTCATATAAGGTTTATCCGATGGCACGATAGCTGCCATCTTCTCAATATCCTCGGTTGTCTCTTCTACCAGGATATCCACAACGTCATCGACAGTTATAATACCGACAAGTCTGTCTTCATTATCCACAACAGGCATGGAGGTAAAATCGTATTTTTTAAATATACTTGCAACCTCTTCCTGGTCCATTGTGGTATGGAGTGAAATGACGTTCTCATGCATTATATCACCAATAAGTGCATCCAATGGACTAAGCAGCAGATATCTTAATGCAACCGTGCCTATAAGGGTTCTGCGTTGGTCAAGTACATAGCATATATTAATTGTCTCGCTGTCCACTCCCACTTTACGAATCTTCTCAACGGCTTCTTTAACAGTAAGGCTTTCCTTTAAATCCACGAACTCCACAGTCATTATACTGCCAGCCGAGTCTTCAGGATAACGCAGCAGATGATTGATAGCTCTCCTGGTCTCCGGACTTGCATGGGCAAGCAGTCTTTTTACGACATTTGCAGGCATCTCCTCAAGCAAATCGGTAGCATCATCGGCCATAAGGTTATCGATGATATTGGCGGCATCACGGTCTGACATAGAAGTAATGATGTACTGCTCGGTCTCAATTTCCAGATATGAAAAAACATCCGCGGCTATACTTTTGGGAAGGATACGGAAAAGCTTGAGCAGGTCGCTCATTTCCATTTCTTCCATATATGCGGCTATATCGGCTACGTTCATACCGGTTAGCAGTTCACGCAGCTTGAGATATTGGCCGGATTTAAGCAATTCTAAAATTTCTTCCATGGTAGTTCCTCCATTGGTAACTATTGAATAATTGGGGGGGCGAAACTCTGAAAGGGGCGGGCGGTGAAAAAGGTTACCGCTTCAAGACACGCTTTCGCTCCGTTAAAAACGCAACGGATGCTAAGCTCGAAAATACCTCGCTAAGCACCGGCGTTTTTAGAGGGTCTTTCAGC
>JAFLTG010000014.1 GCA_022510545.1 Lachnospiraceae bacterium
TTCCGATATTTTCAGAAGATTTTTCCACCGCAAATCCCATTTCATTCATCTGTTCGGCAACGTCCTGAGTTTCGTTTGCCTGCGTAGTAGCGGTTATGGCAACTTCTTCTATTGCTTTATTTATATCGCCGATTGCCTCATTGATTGCAGCAAAATTTTTCTTGATTGATGCCGAAAAATCTGTCAAGGTATTAGACGAACCATGTAAACTGTGTGCAATTCCGGTAAATTCACTCATAAGCGAATGAATAGCTCGTGCAATATTACCCACTTCATCTCCTCTTGAGAGCATCTTATCACTGACGGTAAAATTCAGCTTTCCTTTTGCAACCTCATCCAGATTGTCAATAGATGTCTTGATACTCTTAACAATGCTCTGGACAATAAGTATGGATATAATCATGCCGACAAGTGCAATTACCACCATAAATATAGCAGTGGATCTTAAGTTTGCTTCATAAATTACACGTGCACTTTCTGCAGAAATACCGGTACAGATAGTTACCTCGTCTCCCGTGCCATAATCAGCAGCCAACTGATAATAAGCATAATATGGTTCACCTTCAACTATTACATTATTCGAAAAATAAGCCCCGACCGACTTAAGCTGTTGATAAGCCTCATCTGACAACTGTGTTCCCACAGCTCTGGTTCCGTCCTGAGCGAGAACTGTCGTTGCCCTTCTGGTCATACCATAAAAAATTGCAACATCTATGCCGGTATCATGATTATAGGTATCAATAATTGTATTATCTGCTGTCAGATTCAAAGAGCCAAGATACAGATCATCTCCCTCCATATGGAACGCATCCGTACTTGTAAGGTTAAACATCTCCGTAAGCGCATGGTCGGATATCGCTAATCGCTGCTCCAACATACGTTCCGCCATCAGATTTCCAACATTCCGAATAGCCAACACGCCAAATATAACAAGGATTATAATTGGTAATGTTACGCATAATAAAATTTTTGTAGTCAAATTCATCTTGATTTTACTCATTTTATAAATCTACCTCTCTCCTTTATCATTAGATTATTTAAACTAATCTACAAATATTATAATCCAATATTCCATAATGTACAAGAAAATTTGTAATTATTTATAAGGATTATTTTTATTTTTTCATAATTATAAATACAATCAAGATAGCAAATCCGAATAGCGTCTATTGAAAATGTAGTTGAATTTAATTATAATTAATGCAAGTTTTTTAAATCTCAAAATATACAAACATTTGCAATACGACTAAGGAGACATTTATGAACGATAAAGTGATAATCAGAGAATATGTTCAAACTGATATTAATTATATGATCAACATCTGGAATGAGGTGGTTGAGGAAGGACTTGCATTTCCACAGGAAGAATTTCTGGATGCCGTAACAGGCAAAGAATTTTTTGATAGTCAGAGCTATTGCGGGGTCGCTGAAAATACTGATACCGGTGAAATCCTGGGTTTGTACATATTGCACCCCAATAATGTTGGAAGATGCGGTCATATCTGTAATTCCAGCTATGCGGTACTTTCTACAAATCGTGGTTTGCATATCGGAGAAAAGCTGGTATCCGACAGCCTGATTCAAGGTAAGAAACTGGGTTTTAAAATACTGCAGTTTAATGCTGTTGTAGCATCCAATATCCACGCAAGGCATCTGTATGAACGGATTGGATTTAAGCAACTGGGAACGATTCCCGGAGGATTCCGGTTAAAAAGCGGCAAGTATGAAGATATCTGCCCCTATTATATCGAACTATAAATTGTGATTGCACAATCCTCCAAAACACAAAAATGACCACCCCAGCCAGGGTGGTCATTTTTTACGTTTCTAAAAAAGTCTTCATCACATCAATCCCCGCAGCCATTTTCTTAAGCTGTGGCAATTCCTGATTCATATAATCCTCCAACTGCTGCACTTCATCTTCACTAAAGCCATCATTATTGGTAATCGTGCAATCGGGAATCTTACCTTCTGCAGTCCTTGTACCATCCGTAAATGATACAAAGGCATATTTCTTACCATCTTTTACGCATATTGGAGAAACAGACATATTTAATTCATTATCCATAATTTATTCCTTTTCAATGCCTTACAAAAGGAGTCATTCATTAAATCTTGAAGAATGCAATATCCTCTCCAAGCTTATCTGAAATATCTTTCAGATCTCTTGCTGCTTCTGCAAGCTGGTTAATGGTAGAGTTAAGTTCCTGCATAGAAGAATTGGTCTCTTCTGTAGATGCTGCATTCTCTTGAGAAACCGCTGAAAGATTTTCAATTACATCAGTAACCTTAATTCTTGCTTCATCACATTCCTTAGTCTGTGCGAATATCTTACTGGTCTCTGACATAGATAACTCAATACCCTTGCTTACATCAGCAAATTTCTCTCTTGTCTCATTCAGCTTATTCTGCTGCTCTGCCATAACTTCGCTGACATCTGCCATAATCTGAACAGAAGCCTCTGAATCTGCTGAAAGCTGATGAATGATATCTTCAATAGTCTTAGCAGAATTATTGGAGTCTTCAGACAGTTTTGAAATCTGGGATGCAACAACCGCAAATCCACGTCCTGCCTCTCCTGCCCTTGCAGCCTCGATACTTGCATTCAAAGCAAGCAAGCTGGTTTCGCTGGCAATTGATGTAATAAGATTGACAGCCTCCTGAATCTTTCCAACGGATTCATTGGTAGTATGTACGGATTCATCTATCTTCTTGATAGCTTGAATTGTCTTGTCATTTGATTCGCCAAGTTCTCTGATGATTACCTCGGATTCATCATCCGCCTGCTTAATCTTAAGAGATACTTCATCCAGCTCTTTCACGCTTTCAACAATGCTTTCAATCATGTTACCGATAGTGGATACCTGCATAGTTGCCGATTCAATCTCTTCTGCCTGTATAGTGGCTCCCTTTGAAACCTCTTCTATTGCACGACTGATTTCATCTGTAGTAACACTGGTCTGTGATGCCATAGACTCAAGTGCGTCTCCGGACTGAAGCAGATTACTGGTTGTTTCCTTAACTCTCGTCATAGTCTCTATAAGTTTCTTTACCAGACCAAACATAGATTGAATCATCTTACCGATTTCATCATTTCTGGCCAATGCTTTCTGAGTAAATCTGGCGGTTTTCTCATCCTGCTCCGCACGCAACGTTCCGGTTGAAATATTTTTGAGCAGTTCTTCCGCATGAGTGATAACCCTCACAATTGCTTTTACCATAAGATAACATATAACTAATGCTACTACCAAAATAAATATGGCGATTCCTACTATTTCAACTATCTTCTGAGTTATAAGTTTATCAATGTCCTCACTTGGTTCTCCTGCAAACATCATTCCTACAATACTTCCGTCACTGTTCCTTAACGGTTTATAGTAAGCATAATAATTCTTATTATTAATTGTAATATTTGTAGCGGTATAATCTTGTCCTTTTTTAAGTACGGCCTCAATTACCGCATCGGAAGCAGTAGTTCCCACTATACGTTCCCTGGTCTGCGCATCCAGCAGAGAGGTTGCACGTCTGGTATCTCCAAAAAACACGGTAACGTCAGTATCAAAGCCGTCAGTAAAGCTGTCTATTACATCTGTATTGTCAGTAACAGAATAATCACCTTTAAAAAGATCTTCTCCCTCCAAATGGTAATCTCCTTCATCAATCTCATCATAAGCCGCTATTACGCTCTGGCACAGGTAATTCAATGATTTCAAAGCCTCATCCTTCATCGCGGTCTTAAGCACATTGACCGAATAAAAAGAAATTACAGCTCCCAGTATGATCATTGGAATACAGCACATAAGTACTATTTTTACTAAAACGCTTACACCTTTTTTCTTATTGTCCATCGCTTAACCCTCTCATTATTGTATTTTTTATATTCATTGCAAATGCTTTTATAACCATCCCATCGCACATATAAATATATAAAATATATTTATATTGTCCTCAAAATACAGCATTCGATTTATTATATCATATATTTTCATAAAAACAAATATATAAATCAAAAAAAATTAATAAATCTTTATGGCCTTATCTGACCGTTTCCAACTATGTTATATTTATAAGTGGTAAGCTCTTTTAAGCCCATAGGTCCTCTGGCATGAAGCTTCTGGGTACTTATCCCTATTTCAGCCCCAAAACCGAACTCAAATCCGTCGGTAAATCTGGTAGAAGCATTCACATAAACGCAGGCCGAGTCAATTTTATCTAAAAACATCCGGGCATGTTCGTCATTCTCGGTAATTATTGCATCTGAATGCCTGGTTGTGTAGCGGTTTATATGCTCAATTGCCTCATCTATGGATGCTACAGTTTTAATGGAGATTATATAATCCAGATATTCCATTCCATAGTCTTCTTCGGTTGCCTCAACACAGTCCGAAAGTATATTTTTTACGCTCTCATCGCCTCTGATTTCCACGTTTTTTTCAGCCAGTGCCTTTCCGATTGCGGGAAGCACTAAGTTAATTATCTTCTCATGAACCACCAGGGACTCACAGGCATTACATACGCCAATGCGCTGGGTCTTGGCATTCATTACTATCGGAACAACTTTCATAATGTCCGCATCTTCATCAATGTAAATATGGCAGTTACCGGTTCCGGTTTCTATAACCGGAATTGTGCTGTTTTCCACAACTGTGCGGATAAGCCCTGCACCGCCCCTTGGAATCAACACATCCACATACTTATTCATCTTCATAAACTCATTGGTCACACTTCTGTCAGTATCGGTTATAAGCTGTATAGCGTCTTCGGCAATGCCTTCTTTAGCAAGGGCATCTCTGATAATATTGGTTATTGCTATATTGGAATTGATCGCATCCTTGCCGCCTTTTAAAATAACCGCATTACCGGTCTTAAAGCAGAGTCCGAAAGCATCGGCGGTCACATTGGGTCTTGATTCATAGATTATTCCTACTACTCCGAAAGGCACACGCAGTTTTGTAATTTGAAGTCCGTTTGGTCTGCTAAAACTCTCCAATACCTCTCCCAGCGGATCTGTCAGTTCTGCAACCTGTTCAAGTCCCTCAGCCATCGCTGCGATCCGCTCATAGTTAAGTTCCAATCTATCCAGTAAACCCTCAGGTATTCCGTTTTTTTTGCCAATCTCCAAGTCTTTCCTGTTAGCTTCCAGCATTTCCTGCTCTCTTGCAAGAAAGGCCTTGGCCACCGCCTTGAGTGCCTCGTTCTTTTTTACGGAAGTAAAAGTCTGTAAAGCATATTTAGCTTCCACCGCACGCTTTCCGATTTCATCCAGATTGTACATATTAATCTCCCTTCCCATATATATCATTTTCAGTCACTATTACATTAAGACTGATATCATGCGTTTCATATGGCACTTTATCTACAAGCTGACACTCATATGCTAACCCGATTTTATAAAAATCCATTCCATTTTCTGACATTCGTGTCAGAAATCTATCATAAAAACCTTTTCCGTAGCCTATCCTGTGGCAATCCATATCAAAAGCCACTCCCGGCATTATAACAAGGGGTTTTTTATCCGGCGGATTTTGCGGTATAGCAATAAACAGCTCTTCCGCTTCCGGCTCCCGTATTCCCTTGTAGCCTTCCTTAAGATAGTTAAGACTACTTATACGGTAAAAATCCATATCATCTCCCGACACTTTGGGGCAATAGACTTTTTTTCCTTCTAAAAGAGCTCTCTCTATTAATGGTGAAGTTATGACCTCACTTTGGTAGTCCACGTAAGTCAGTATCACTTCCGCATCTTTATATGCTCCAATGTCATAAACCGTCTGTAAAATTTTATCACTTTTCTGCTGTCTTAACAATAACGGCATTGTATTTCTTATCGCAATGATTTCACTTCTTAGTCTTCTTTTCTCTTCTGCCGGATTTCTCTTTTGATTAAGAATAATCTCTTTATCAGGCTTTATCTTTTTATCTGAATTATTATTTTCAGGCTTTTTCATTTTTACCAAACTTTTCCCCAAGATTTGTAACCGAGCCGTCTTTTTCCACTATGGAAATATTGTTAAGCTGCCCGCGAAGATTATTTCTGACATTGGCAGCATAGGCATGACGAAGTCTGTCCTGCTCTTCTTTTTCTGCATCAGTCAAGCCTTCGGATTGTGATTTATGATACAGCTCGTTAATCCTTTTAATCATTTCATCCATTGTATATTGTTTGTTATCTTCACTCATAAAATAACCCTGCCTTTCTTAAATAAATCCTGATTTATAACAATAGAATCACCGCTTCACAAACTTTCTATTATTATAAATCAACGTACATGCATCTGCTGCACATACAGGGGCAGATCAAATTGTTCATCAACATTTGCCACAAATAAAGTTCCGATATTTTTTCCATCCAGAATACGACGTATATTCCTGACATCATTACTGTTGGCAATAACCATATCAATCCCTACGCTGCTCGCAATCTTCGCTGCCTGAAGCTTCGTATTCATGCCGCCTGTTCCCGAATCGCTTCCGGTAGTTTTTTTACCCATTTCCATCAATTCCTGTGTCAGTTCTTCCACTACCTCTATATACCTGGCATCTGGATTATTGTGCGGGTCATCGGTATAGAGTCCATCTATATCGGATAAAAGAAGCAGCAGATCGGCATCCACCAGTGAAGCCACTATTGCAGAAAGCGTATCATTATCTCCGATTTCAATTTCATGTGTAGCAACGGTATCATTTTCATTTACTATCGGAATTACACCAAGTTTAAACAGCTCCGCAAAGGTATTGCGTGCATTAAAACGATTAAGGTTATCGACTATGGTATATTTGGTCATTAGAATCTGTGCTGCCACCTGATTGTATTCGGCAAAGATTTTCTGATATGTCATCATCAGCCTTGCCTGTCCTATTGCCGCATATGCCTGTTTTACAGCAATGGGGTTATCGTCAGTTTTATCACTTAATTGAACCGCTTTTTTACCTACGGCAATAGCTCCGGATGTCACAAGTACTACATCCTTGCCCTGATTCCTCAGATCACACAGTTCCCTTACAAGTATATCCAGTTTGGCATAATCCAGATTCCCGGTCTGCGCATGCTGCAGGGACGATGAACCTATTTTCACAACAATACGTTTTTTATCTTTAAGGCTTTCTCTAAAGTCTGTCATTTATTTATCCTCCATTATTTTCTCGGCTACAGTAATGCCGTCCATGGCGGCCGATGTTATACCTCCTGCATATCCGGCACCTTCCCCGCAGGGGTAAAGTCCCTTAATCTCTGACTGCCCTGTTTCATCTCTATGTATGCGCACCGGAGAAGAGGTCCTGCTCTCCACACCTGAAACATATACTCCGCTGTCCGCAAATCCGGGCATTATATTTCCAAACTGCTCCATTCCTTCTATAAAAGCATTATTCAGAGGTCCCGTCAGGATTTGGTGAACCGGTGCAAAGCCGTAAGCGCCCTTTATTTCCGGCATAAAATCCGGATATTCCTGTTTAATGATTGACAATGATTTTAACGCACCTGTTACAGCCTCTTTAAAATCACCGTAAGTTTCCACCGGCACCTTACCTTCTCCGATTTCGTATGCCTTTTCTTCCAGCCGCTGTTGAAATTCAACTCCGGCAAGCGGATGTATACCGCCAAAATCTTCAGGAGTTACCGTAACTATTATCGCACTGTTTGAATTGTTACCGTTTCTGCCGCTGTAACTCATACCGTTTACAGCCAGCCGTCCGTTCTGTGAGGAAGCATTTACCACATAACCGCCCGGACACATACAAAAAGAATAAACTCCCCTGCCGTCTTTTGACCTGGCGGTCAGCTTATAATCCGCAGTAGGAAGCAGCTTACTTTCTTTTATACCGTACTGGAGCTGATTTATCATTTTGCGCGGATGCTCGACTCTTAATCCCACCGCAAAGGCTTTGGACTCCATAGGAATTCCATTATTATGCAGCATACGGAATGTGTCTCTTGCACTGTGACCTATGGCAAGCACCACAACATCGGCAGAAAGGTGTTCGCTGTCATTAATTATGACTTCCTTTACTGCGCCTTTATCGATTACGATATCTGTTACCTTGCTTTCAAACCGTATTTCTCCGCCATTTGCAATGATTTCGTTTCGTATGTTTCTTATTACTTTCATCAATATATCTGTACCGATATGCGGCTTGGCTTCGTACAGAATTTCCTCAGGTGCCCCTGCATCTACAAAAATCCTAAGCACCTCTTTATTTTTTCCGTTTTTATCTTTTATTAAGGTGTTGAGCTTGCCATCTGAAAAAGTTCCTGCTCCGCCCTCTCCAAACTGAACATTCGAGTCAGGATTAAGTATCCCGTTCTTCCAGAATTCCTCCACATCTTTTTGTCTGTCTTCAACCGCTTTACCCCGCTCAAGCAGGATAGGTCTATAACCGTATCGTGCAAGGAAATATCCGCAAAAAAGCCCTGCCGGACCGGTACCGATTATTACAGGACGGTGTGAAAACTTATCGGAAACTATAAATACATCCGATGATGGAAAATGGTACTTGTTTACTTCTGCTTTGGTGATTTGATTACTACCACCACGATGTGATCGCCTTTTACTTAAACGTTTAAGCAGCTCGTCTTCATTTTCTATTTCCACATCTATAGTATAAATAAAGTATATATCCGGTTTCTTTCTGGCATCAATTGATTTTTTCACAATACTGCAGGAGCGGATTTCATCTTTGCTGATATATAATAAGGATGCTGCCTTTTTAATAAGTTCTTCTTTTAGATTATCATCTTTGTTATCATTTTCTTTAATTTGCGAAAATGATGTTTTATTTAAAAACGAAACCGGTATCTTGATCTGGTTTATTCTAATCATTTTTCAGTCATACCTTCTTATTGTTTAGTGGCAGCTGTACGCCCTGCAATTGCACCACTGCTCCATGCCCACTGCAGATTATAACCTCCGCAGATTCCGTCTATATCCACAATTTCTCCGGCAAAATAAAGATTCGGTATAAGCTTCGACTCCAAATCACCTGTGAGTTCCTCTGCCGGAATTCCACCGGCACTAACCTGCGCATTCTCAAATCCGTTTGTTGCGCACACGGAAACAGTAAGCTGTCTATACAAAGATTCAATTTTGCTCCGAACCGCTGCATTGACATCCCCTGCCATATCTTGCGGCTTTGCCCCGGCCAGTTTAATAATGAGCTGATTTATTTTTTTATTGGATATACCTGTTAAAAACTGCTCCAGCGTCTGATGCGGCTGTCTTTTCCATCTTTCTTTCCACAACCGTTTATATTCATCATCTTTATAGTCCGGTAAAAAATCTATATCAACCGTAACTTTTCTTTTATGTAAAAGCCCGTATGCTGCCAATCTGCTAAACTGGAAAACCGGAATACCGGAGATGCCATAATCTGTAAGCTGCAGCTCGCCCCTTACCGAAGCCTCTTCTTTTTCGTCAATATAAAGTTTCAGAGCGGCATCCGTACGAACTCCTGCCACGCCTTTAAAAAACGACTCATTACAGCGCAGCTGTACCAGCGCTGGTACTGTCTCTGTAATATTATGACCCAAAGAAGCTGCCAACTTATATCCGTTTCCATCGGAGCCGGTCTTAGGTGCCGCCATTCCACCACAGGCAATGATCACTGCATCGTAAGATTTATCTTGATTATTATTTGAATCTTCTTTACTGCGTATAACAAATCTCCTGTCTTTAGAATATGCTTTCGCATTAGTCTGGTCTGTTTTTTTTACCTGTATATTTTCTATAATACTATCCGTATGAACCAATATCCCCTGCTCTTCCAATCCGAAGCGCAGCACATCCAATACCGTAGCCGCCTGTTCTGACAACGGGTATAGATATCCGCCTTTATTTTTTATAAGCATACCTCGTTGACCAAAGAAGTCAATCGTATCCTGAACATCAAATTTCGAGTAAATTTCATCATATAAAGCCACAGCGCTGCCATAGTATGCAGTCTTATCCATATTCAGGTTGGAAAAATTACACTTACCGTTTCCGGTAGCAAGAAGCTTTTTACCAACCCTGCTGTTTCTTTCATATATTTCGACCTGCGCTCCACATAAAGACGCCTGAATCGCCGCCATCATACCGGCTGCTCCGCCACCTATAACTGCAACTTTCTTATTCATCTTACCTCAATCCGGATATAATAAATTAAATTTAAAATATTCTTACATATCATAACACTAACTGGAATAAGACTCAAGAAAATTATATAGCTCCTGTTCGTTCTCAACATATTTTCCGGCAATTATCTCTTCCTGCAACTGCGAGCTTAGATTTTCCAGTAAAATATCGGTATTCATATATATAGTCCTCTTGTCCTCTTTGTATACTATAACAAAGTGATCCGCAACCATTAGGTAAAAACCTTCTTCCTCCGGCTCGGGTTCGTAATATTTGCATATAACTACCCTGTCCTTGGAAAAAGCTGTAAGCTCAATATTAGTAAATCCGTTCTTAAGTTCAGAAAGCGGCGGGTTTTTATTATATTCCTCAAGCTCCTCTAACAGACTGGACCTGTCAAGCCCGATGTATTTGACCGGAACAGCTTCTTCACCTTCTTCGATTGTCCCATCGGACAGATTTATTTTGCCTACCAGATAGACCGTATCCGCAGTAATTACCGGTATTTCTTCCATAGCTGCTTCAATTACACGCTTTTCATCAACTGTATCGGATGAGGTGTCAGAAGAATTTTCTATATCATTCTCTCCATTACTGTTTCCATGTACAGTATTATATGTTATTTCGTCTTTTTCTCTCTCATATTTATTTGGGTAAAAAAACTGCTCCGCCTTAAGTGTGGCATAGCTTCCTGCACCAAACATTAAACCTGCAGTGAGCAAAAAAAGACTGATACGTTTAATAAATTTCATTTTGGTGAGCCCATTCCCTTTCCAAAAATACTTTATATTCAGTATCAGTCAAAATTTATATTTTATTCAGTTTTGATATTATTCGATTTCATTTCACATTATGCCAATCATCCTGCCCAGCAATAACCACAGATTACTAAGGGGCAGTCTGGACAATTCAGCTTCACTTATCACACGCAGTATCATAAGAAGCAGGATATACAAAAAGGCTGCAATTACGCCACTGACCAATAGAGTCAATATACTCCCTGCTAATGGCAGCAACAGTTTTTTAAGCAGCATTACAAGCAAGCCTGCGACACAGGCTGATAATGCCGGAAACAAAACTGAGTACAGCCAATCCTGTCTGTACTTGAGGGTTCTTATTATGAATACAAAACACAACACTGCAAGCACACCTGTAAAGATAATCACCGAATATACTATCCCTTCAGCCCCCATCAAACTGACTTTAAGCAGCAGGAAAAGTGCTGCTATATGAAGAACAAAAGAAATAGCAAGTGAAATCAGAAACTCTTTTACCATATGTACTTTCAACATAATCTGCCCAAACAGATAAGCCGCAGCGTAAAAGAAAATAATAACGCTGCCCTGTCTTATAAGACTTATAACAGTTTCATTTTCCCCTATAAAGATACCGTTTACAAAAGCATCTGCCATCACTGCCATAAACACGGTTATCGGAATCGCAAATACACATAATGTTTTAACTGCATTGCCTATGCGGTCGCGCATCATACGGTACTCTTCTTTTTCATGGGCACTTACTATTTTACCGACATAGCCATAAAGTGCCAGACATACAAGCGCTGCACATATGCCTATAAAAACTGCGGTTTTGCCATAATATGCTCCCCACAGAGCAGCCCTTGGTTCTCCGGGCACCATACGGTTAATGCAGTAATTAAAAAATCTCTGGTCAATCAACATGAAAGAATTACATATAATAACGAGAAGTGCAAACGGAATCGAATTACTTAAGATCGATCTCATAACTTCTTCGCTGTTTTCCACTCTTCTGGTGCCATCCTGCGCAAGCTGTTTTTTCCAGGTTCCGGAATAGATGGCAAAGACAAACAGTAGATATATAAGTGTAACAAGCTCTGATATCATGATTCCAAGCATAACCCCCAATGCCGCATAAGCATAGGCAGGAGCTTCCTGTTTGAGCAAAGCGGAAACCTTAAGTCCGTAATCATACATAAGTCTTCCGCCAAAAATAGCCATGATAAACATTGCTATCTTTTCAATGTATTGTGAATGCACAACCAAGACACCAAAACCATTCCCGTTAAAATATCCTCTGAATACATTTACAAGAGCTGCAAGTATGATTGCGGGTGCAGCCGCCATAACAGCTTTTTTACTCATAGGTTCCAATATCAGGGTGTCCGATATGATGCCGGAAGCCACTACCAAAACAACTGCGGCTATCACACTTATGAAGATAGATAACTTAAATGCCACATCAAAAATCCTTCTGGCACTCTTATACTGCTCTCTTTTTACACGATAACGGAGCATTCCCGTCAATGTCTTGGAAATACCCTGTGAAAAAAGAAGCGTTATCAATGTAAATAATTCAAATGCCGGAGCAAGTAATCCGACTCCTTCATCACCTATTATTATGCACAAAGGAATTCTGAGTCCAAGGCTTATTATATAAGCAATAATTCCCGCATACGCAGTCATATTGTTTCTATATTCTCTCTGTGCGTTATTTTTATCGGGTGATACTTCCCTCTTTAGTATCTTCATAAACGTTACCTTTCCAATTCTACTTACGGACTATTCCAAGCTCACTTAAAACCGCTTCCTGTTTCCGTTCCATAACTTCCGCTTCCTCATCTGTCATATGATCATATCCGCATAAATGAAGCATACTGTGAGCCACCAGAAATGCAAATTCTCTAAGCTCACTGTGTCCGTATTCCTGTGCCTGTTCTTTTACCTTATCTACTGAAATTATTATGTCACCAAGTATAAGTTCATCATTATCCAAATCAAAGCATTCCGCCTTTGATTTCTCAACCACCGAAAAATCACCGGCAGTTTCATAATCAATATTCGGAAAAGACAAAACATCCGTTTCATTGTCTATATTCCGATATTCTCTATTGTAAGTCCTTATATCCTCATTATCTATCAGAAGAAGGTTGACAGCCGCCTCATAAGGGCAGTTCTCAAACTTAAGTACTTTGGCTGCTACTTTTTCGGCTGTCTCCTGCACCGAAAATGAAAAAGCATGATTCGTTTCATTTTCAACGTAGAAAGTCATAGTATAATTTCTCCTCACCGAATATCTTTTTCATTTCACGTATCTGTGCTATTGATATATCGCTTTTAAATAATTCTCCTGAATTAAGCTTGTTTTCAAAGATTGTATCTATGATTTTCACATAATTTAACTCTGCCTTGGGATCTTTGGCAAAAAGTCTGGAAATTGATGAAACTATGCAATCCGCAAACAATATTACCGCTGTTTCCTTGGAAACCATATCCTCATTGGGATCGATATATTCCTTAAGCGCCCTGCGCGCATCCGGAGGTATCCGGTACTCCTTACATATCTGCTCTACATTTTCCCATGTATTTTCACCTTTCAAGATACCGATTCTGTGATAATAACCACAGGCCTTTATCGCCATTTCATTCAAGCCCAGTTTCTTAGCTATTCTGTCGCCAAGATAGGCAGTATGAATCGCATGATAGTATTCTTCCTTTGACAGTTCTTTTAACTGCACAAGCAAAGGACATTCCGGATCATTGATCTCCATATACTGTTCATTGTATTTGTGAATCATGGTGTTGCTGAATATTTTCAGAATAATGAGCAGCATAATGAGATTCAGCATTATATTAATTGCTATAACCGTAAACTGTGATATAAAAATTCGTTGATTTCCTGTCAAAATAGCGTTTGTACATAAACATACCAAAAGAGTTATGATCGAAATAAAAATGGGAAGTCCGACCTTAAATGATGCATTCAGTCTGCTAAACACCATTATTCCTACAAGACCGCTTATAAAATACAGAAAAAATTCCTGATATCCTCCGCCGTTTTCAAGCATCACAGATAACATCAGACATACGCTTCCCGCAACCAGCCCTGAAATATTATTGCTAAACAGGCTTAAAACCACAAATACCACCAAAAACGGCCAGCCCATAACCGGGAGCAGCGGAAACAGAAGTGACAGAATTAGTGCTGCCAGATAGAACATGATAAATTTAGAATATTTACCTTTATTTTTATAAAAATAAAGCTCATTAATCTCACTTTCCACAAGTGCAAAGATAACTATGCCTGTCCCAAGCAGAACAATTATGGTATTGCAGATGACTTCTCCCATATTGCAGCCATGTATAAAGCTTCCCACACCGGCTATGATACCTGACACAAAAAACAGAATTACAAAGCCCATCATCCGCATTACTTTATTTTTTGTTGTTTGTACATTGTTGTTTTCTTCCATATTATAAATTATACCTTCCTAACAATAGTGTGAGATTTTAACTTCACACTTTCCTATGTTTTTTATCGTAGGCCTTTTCTTTTGATTCATATGTCTCATATGCTTTGACAATCTTTTGTACAAGCGGATGTCTTACAACGTCCTTGCTTGTCAGGCTGCAAAAAGCTATATCATCAATCTTGGACAATACCTTCATTGCTACATCCAACCCGGATTTTACGCCGGGTGCAAGGTCTTTTTGTGAGGCATCACCCGTAACAACCACCTTAGAGCCAAAGCCTATTCTGGTCAGAAACATCTTCATCTGTGCAGGCGTTGTATTCTGTGCCTCATCAAGTATTATATAGGCATTGTCTAAAGTCCGTCCGCGCATATAGGCAAGGGGTGCAACCTCTATAAGTCCCTTTTCCATATTCTTTGCAAAGCTCTCGGCGCCCATTATCTGATAGAGTGCATCATACAAAGGTCTGAGATATGGGTCAACCTTACTTTGCAAGTCTCCCGGTAAAAAGCCCAGCTTCTCTCCTGCTTCTATCGCAGGTCTTGTGAGAATGATACGGCTGACCTCATTGTTTTTGAATGCGGTAATTGCCATAGCCATTGCCAAATAGGTCTTACCGGTTCCTGCAGGTCCTATGCCGAATACTATCATATTACTCCGTATTGCATCCACATACTGTTTCTGTCCTAATGTTTTAGGTTTTATCGGTTTTCCGTTAATAGTATGACATATACAGTCTTCATCTATTGTAAGCAAAACTTCTTCATGACTCTCTTTTCCCATTTCTATTGCATAATCAATATTCTGCTGTTGTAAAACATTCCCTCTTTTTGACAAGATAACAAGCTCCTCTACGGTTCTTGCAGCCTTCTCAACGTCTGTTTTATCACCGCTTATCTTTACTGCACCGTCTCTATTAATTATAATCACATTAAAATCTTTTTCAATCTTTTTGATATAGGCGTCATATTCTCCAAAGAGATTCTGCATATGCTCCATTGGAACATCCATTCTGATTGTAAATTCATTCATTCGATATTTCCGCCGCCTCTTCACTTTCTGTAACAGGTATTTGCTCTATTGTATTATTTACTTTCTTAACTGCCTCTTCAACCAACTGCATGCCGGCGTTAAGAATCCACTTATCTTTATTCTTTTTTATTGTAACATTTTTCCCAGTTATTTCTACCCCTTTTTCCTCTAAAGTCTGTAATATTTTATTCCATTCCCCATCCATTATCTCCTGCATTTCCTCTTCCGTATGGTTTTTCTCTACCAAAGTATATTCTTTGGCATATTTAGTACCATAGTACGCGGGGAGAAAAAGATGCTCCAATAGTTGAACCTGTTTCTTTTCGCCAAAGACGTCATAGGCTTCATATTTTATTCTGCCAAGAGAAAGATTCCATTCTTTATCTTTAATTCCAAGCAACAGAATTTTCTTCTCGTTTCCGGAGTATACTTTATCCTCATAGGCTATCTTTTTCTCTACGGAAATTGATTTATCATATGTTATCATAATATCGGCATCTGCTTCATAATACTGATATCTGCGTATTGTCAAGTCATCATTATACACCGGCACGGCTCCGCTTACAAGAAGCTGTCCTTTTTCTACGGTATCACCGACAGCAACCTGCGGAACACCTTTTCTTGTAATCATATATACTATAGTTCCATCCTTAGTCGCAACGATATCTTTTCCGGCACTTATATTATCTGAAGGCTTGGCAGAACCCTGTTCATTTCCGACACTCGTGTCATATTCCGTCATCTCATTTTCACGTATTTGTATGATCAGTGTTGTTCCGTCTACTTTTAAGGATGCCCAGGTGATTATATCATATTCCTCACGAAGATTTCTTTCCAATTCTTCTATCAGCAGATTGGATTTTTTCATCGTTGTATGTACACCCTGACCTTTAAGATAATCCAGAAGCACATCTTCTGTAAGGGAATAGTTTCCGTCGATTTCGATATCCCATATAAAACGGGTTGTAAGCATCCAGAATATCAGGCAGACAATCAGTCCTGCAACGAAGATTTTACGCTTTTTTATTTTAGGCACAAAAAAAGGAAGTCCATATCTATGTAATACAGACACCCTGGTTCCGGTTTTACGAAGTAAGGACTTTAATGCAAAAAAGCCCTCAATGCTCACTTTCATTGTATAATAATCACCATGATTTTCTATATCCCAGACCAGAATGTCATGATTTCCGCAAAGGTTTAAAAATCTTTCAGTCGAATATCCCCATACCTTAATGGAAACATATCCTCTGATATATTGAATCCAATGAAGCATATAAACCAGCCCTTCAAAAGTTTTTACAGATAACGGACACATTCAATAATACCGCTTATTTTCATATCTTCATTGGTATAATAGTCTATCGAGAGCTGCTTGCCCTGAAAAGATATCCTGCAATTCTTCCCCTGGAGTACAATTGTATCTTTGGTATACTCCAATATCCCTTTATAGTTTTCAATAAAAGCCTCTCGGTTCCCTGTTACGGAAACGATGGAAGCTCCAAGCATCGTATCCTTGGGGAGTTTTAAAGACTCTACAATTATTTCCTTTTGTCTGGATAAGGACAGTTTCGCATTTTTTCTCATATTAAACTATATGATGATAGTAACGAACTTATTCAAAATAAACAAAAACGGGGCTTCGGATGCGGTGGCAACTCACCCCTTATTTTGTTTATTTCGAATAAGTTCTGGTTATCGAATCACGTTACAATACCTTTAATAAGTTCAGAAGGACTCACTGACTCATTTGTAATAGTATATGCGGATAAAAAACGCTGTTTTGCCGCTTCAAGCTTAGACTTGTCATTTGCATGAATAGTTGCCAGTGATTCTCCTGCCTTAACATAGTCGCCGACTTTTTTATACAGAATAAGACCTACGGATAAGTCTATCTCGCTTTCTTTAGTTTCTCTGCCGCCGCCAAGTATAAGTGAGCAGATTCCAATTTCATCACAGATTATCCGATTTACATATCCTTCCTTTTCGGATATTATCTCTTCTACTATTGAGGCTGTCGGTAGAAGTGAGGTATCATAAACTGCAGCTGAATCGCCACCCTGAGCCTCCACAAATTCAGCAAGTTTCTTAAGTGCAGTACCGTTTTCGATTACCTTCCTAAGCATAGCCTCTGCTTCTTCTTTATCCTTGGCTTTGCCGCCGGCCACTATCATATAGGCGCCTAAAGTCAAGCATAGCTTGGTGAAGTCTTCAGGGCCTTTTCCCTGCAGGGTTTCAATGGCCTCTTTAACCTCAAGAGCATTGCCCACTGCAAAGCCAAGCGGCTGGTCCATATCCGAAACAACAGCAATTGTGTTTCTTCCTGCATGCTTTCCAAGGGCGGTCATCTCTTTGGCCAGTGCAAAAGCGTCCTCTTCTTTTTTCATAAATGCACCACTGCCGGTTTTAACATCCAGTACAATTGCGTCCGCACCGGAAGCAAGTTTTTTACTCATAATTGAGCTTGCAATCAGGGACATATTATCTACGGTTGCCGTTACGTCTCTTAACGCATAGAGTTTTTTATCGGCAGGGGCTATATCAAGGGTCTGTCCCATTATCGAAATTCCGATATTATTTACCTGAGATATGAAATGTTCTGACGTAATTCCTGTTGAAAACCCCTTGAAACTTTCCAGTTTATCTATTGTTCCGCCTGTATGCCCAAGACCTCTGCCACTCATTTTGGCAATTTTAACACCACAGGCCGCTACCATGGGTGCAAGTGCAATTGAAGTTTTATCTCCTACGCCTCCGGTTGAATGCTTATCCACTTTAACTCCGTCAATAGCAGACAGCTCCAGCATATCTCCGCTCTTAGCCATAGCCATTGTGAGAGCTGCGGTCTCAGTCTCGTTCATTCCCTGGAAATACACTGCCATCATCATTGCAGACATCTGATAGTCCGGAATTCCGCCTTTGGTGTATTCCGAAATCATAAATTCAATTTCTTCATTGCTAAGCGCGGCTCCTCCACGCTTTTTCATAATAAGGTCATACATTCTCATGGCATAGTTCCTTTCTATTTGTGGTACGGCTCACCGTTTATAATCCTGTAACTACGATATATCTGCTCAAGCAAAATTACCCGCATAAGCTGATGCGGGAAAGTCATTTTGGAGAAACTAAGATGCATATCGGCCAGACTGCATATGTTGTTATGTAAACCAAGGGAGCCCCCTATGACAAACTGTATATGGCTTACACCCTGTATCCCCAACTTCTCAAGTTTCTGTGCAAGCCCTGTTGAATCTGTCATAACTCCGTCGATTTCCAACGTTATCAAAAAAGCGTCATCTTTTATATGCTTTAATATACGCTGTGCTTCTTTATCCTTTATCTGATTTTCTTCTGCATCCCCCGCCTTATCGGGTGTCTTCTCGTCTTCTACTTCTATAATTTCCAGCTTGCAGTAACGGCTGAGCCTTTTTAGATACTCATCTACTGCATCACGATAGTATTTTTCCTTGATTTTTCCTACAGATATAATTGTTATTTTCATACTGAAATAATTGTTATTTTGTACCTAAATAATTGTTATTTTAATACTTAAATAATTCCGAGAAATATAATAATATAATTATATATATTATAATTGATATAATATACTGTTTCAAGCATCTTCTATCAATCCTTACTTCTCGCTAATATGATCAAGCAACTCACGCATGCCCTGATTACTGTTATCAACTTTGTTTATTACAATGTATGCTTTATCATCATCTTTATTTTGCCATGCACAATATTCTCCGCGTTTTCCTATATCTTCCCATGATTTAAATACCCCATTCTTGGCAATACCGTACCATTCTTCCACAGTACCTGCATAGTTAACAGTATTGGCAAACATATGGTCATCATAAAGTCCGTCGGTAAAATTGCCCACTACATTTTGTATGATTCTTTCATCCTGTTTAAGCTTAGTAATATCTATATCATAATGTTCGGCTCCTTCACCGTTTGGCAGATCATTTTTCCACTCTCCGGCATAACTATGTGACTGATATTTCTTATTATTAGTTATTTTGTCAGATGCATTAATATAAAAGCGGCACCATCTTCCGTTACCCTCCCGCAGTCCATGTGACCATGAGCCATAATAATATGTATTATCCTCATAAATTGCAAGACCTTCACCATGAGGATTTCCATCACTGTCCACATCCCCAAGATAGTAATATGTATCGCTGCCCTTAAGCCCTTCTGAGAGTTTCACATATCGCTTAAGATGTGCAAGATCCCATACCGCCTCCAGATTATTGGCTTCAAAATAAGGCGCCATTTCTTTCAGTATAAATTCCTTGCTGTAAGACACATCATTTTCATCCTCTTCATCCACAACAACTGCAGTTTTATTTTCCGAAACTGTTGCTTCATTTTTATCAATATTTTTTGGAGGATCTACTTTATCCGTCTGCGGAATATCGACAATGTCCTTCTGTTTTTGTTCATCGGCATAGTCGGTAATTTTTTGCTGCAAATCCGCTGAAGCATCATGCGTGGCAGCTGATTTATCAAATGACCTAACGAACAGCATAATTAATAACCCTGCAAGTATTAAAATCATACCTGCAAGCAGTATACCTGTTATCGGACTGTCACCGTCAGGAAAATGCCGCAATTTTTTCTCATTTTTATTATTGTCATTACTATCCTTATTTACCACAGTCCAACAACCTCCTGTCATAATACTTTCATATGAATGTTTAGCAACTTTTATTCCTCATAATCTATGCAGGATCTTCCGGTCGTGACTGACCTGATATATGTTCCTGCAGCTACATGTGCCGGATGCACCTGATATGCCTTGAGTGCCTCCTCTGACTCAAAAACCGAAATCAGGCCAACATCCTTATTACTTGAACTTAATCCGTCTGTTACCACACTGAGTGAGATTACTCCTGATACCTCTTCTTTTACTGCTTCCAATTCTTTCTTAATACGATTTGCAGCGTTTTTCTTTTCTTCCTCAGATAACCCTTCATTCAGATTCCATAAAACAATGTGATGTACCATCTCAATCCCTCCTGATTATTATTTTAGTTATAATTAATTAATAAATTAATAGTATAATTATTAATTTTTTCTTATTTATGTGTAAATACACAAAACTTTAATTTTAAAAGAACAAGAGTCCGTTATACATTAACAGTCTCTTGCTCTGTTTTCTATCTGCTATGTTTCTTTTTCTGTTTCTCACTATACATAATAGAATCCGCTTCACCTACCAACATGTCGAAACCTTCCTTACCCTTATCGGAATGGGCAGCTCCCACACTTGCGGATATGTTGTGTAAAGTTTCGTCTTTACTATATGCATTATCCAGCTTCTCTTCAATTATTTTTCTGGTATTCTCTATTTCCTGAGAACTAAGTTCCCCAAATATGACTACCATAAATTCATCGCCGCCGGTCCTTGCTATCAGATGCCCTGACATACATTCCTGCAAAACCTCTGCAGTAAGGACAAGCGCACGGTCTCCTTCCTGATGACCATAGATATCATTGATGCTTTTAAAATTATTCAGGTCAATACCGAATACTGTAATATGCGGCTCTTCCATCTGTTCAACATATTCATATACATATCTTCTGTTGTAAAGACCCGTAAGGAAATCCGTGTTGGCATTCTTGATTATCATCTCCTGATATAAAAGTTCCTGTGTTACATCAAGTGCAACACCAACGGTTCCCATAACACTTCCGTCAACATCAAAGAGCGGTGATTTATATGTCTTAAGCTTCCTCATTTCATTTCCGATCTTAACATCCTCATCGAATATGCAGGTTTCTCTTTTATCCATTACTTCATATTCCGACTCCATACAGATAAATTCACCCTTGGCATATTCATCCGGAGTAATATTCCAGATATAATAATGTCCCCGTCCTTTAATCTGCTCCATAGTCTTGTTTACTATCTTGCAGAAATAATCATTGACTTTCATATGGGCGCCTACTTTATCCTTAAACCATATCATATGCGGAACGCTGTTGATTACGGAATCAAGATAATTTCTATCCTGCCAGAAATCCTTACTCATTTTGTATGTATCCTGCCATCTTAAAAACCGGAATTTCATTTCTCCTTCGGACATTGGCATTACCCATATATCATTAACCGCCGACAAATCCTCAGACATAAGCTTCTCTGTCTGCTCCTTATCCGCAATCAGGATCAGTTCTGAACCCTCTTTTTTGTAATAGAGTATAATCTTAAGTATTTTATCGGGATCAGTACCTTGAACATCCGCCATAATAACATTGGCTTTTTCTATAAGCTTCATCTCCGGTGTGACACTATATATAAATTCATGGGTAAAATGTTCTAAAGGTTCCACCTTTTTCACTATTTCCATTAAGTTGTCTTTAACACCTATAAAATAAAAGCATACATTACAATGATACATTAAATTTCCTCCGTATATCACTAACACAAAAGCAAAAAATATATATATTATTGCACATACTGAATTATTCTAATTATATCTGAGATAACCCCAAAATACAACAAAAAGATTTATAAATGCAGAACTTACCATTTATTTTCCCAAAGATGTTTTCTGCGCCACTTTAGTTTCTTTTTCGTAACATGCGAACGCATTCTCTACCAAATCTTTATCAGGTTTAGGAGTCACCAGACTCACAACAGGAACAATAACAAGACCTACTATCATTGCAATTGCACCGCAGTTAATAGGTGAGCGCATGATTTCCGGAAAATGCGAGCCATAAAAAATATTTACAATCATAAGAACTGAACTGAACAGGAAAGATACCCAGCATGAAGCCTTGGTAACCTTCTTGCTATACAGAGAATACAAAAACGGTGCAAGGAAAGAACCGGCCAATGCTCCCCATGAAACACCCATAAGCTGTGCAATAAATGTTACCGAACTCTTGTATTGTATCAGAGCCAAAACAGAAGAAATTGCAATAAATACGACTACCAGAATTCTTATGCTTAATACCTGTTTTTTATCATCCATTTTCTTAAACACCAGTTCTTTCAAAAAGTCAATCGTCAAAGTAGAGCTTGATGCAATTACCAGCGAAGACAAAGTGGACATAGACGCAGACAATACCAGAATGACCACCAAAGCTATAAGCAGTGGCGACAAACTGGAAAGCATTGTCGGAATAACTGAATCATAACCATTAGCTACTACATCCACCTGATCGGAAAACAATCTTCCAAAACCACCAAGGAAATAACTTCCGCCTGCTACAACCAGTGCAAACAATGTAGAAATAATAGTTCCTTTCTTTATAGCTTCTTCATTTTTAATAGCATAAAATTTCTGCACCATCTGAGGAAGTCCCCAGGTACCTAATGAGGTAAGAATAACCACAAACATCAGATTAAGCGGATCCGGTCCGAAGAATGAAGCAAAGATACCCGGAGTGGTCGTTACCGACTCATCGGTAATGCTTGCAAGTCCATTAAGAGCTGCCATAAATCCGCCCTTACTGTTTAATACTGCGGCAATTACCGTCACAATACCCACCAGCATAATAATACCCTGTATGAAATCATTGATAGCAGTTGCCATATATCCTCCTGCTATAACATAAATTGCAGTAAGCACCGCCATCAAAATAATACATACCGAATAATCGATGTTAAAAGCCATTCCAAAAAGTCTCGATAAGCCATTATACAATGATGCTGTATATGGAATCAAAAAGATAAATATAATAACAGATGCCCCTATTTTCAAAGGCTTACTGCCAAATCGTTCACCAAAAAACTGCGGCATAGTAGCAGAATTCAAATGTTGCGTCATAATCCTGGTACGTCTTCCCAGCACTACCCAAGCAAGTAATGAACCAATAACGGCATTACCTATACCTGCCCAGGTGGCAGCAATACCATATTTCCAACCAAACTGTCCCGCATATCCTACAAATACCACTGCTGAGAAATAGGATGTCCCATATGCAAATGCGGTCAACCATGGGCCGACGCTTCGTCCTCCCAAAACGAAACCGTTTACGTCTGTGGCATGCCTGCGGCAGTAAATGCCTATGCCTACCATAACGGCAAAATAGATTATTAATAGAATAAGTTTCATAATTTCCTCCCAAATTTTTTATTTTATTAATTCTATCATATTTTACATTAATTGCATACAATTTATCGCAAAATCGAAATTTCAATTTTAGTTACTTGTTTACAAATAAATCTATTTTACAAATCATATGCGATTCAGTATAATAACTATCAGAAAAATTTACCAGCAAACAGAAAGGATATCCCCAATGTATGAGCTAATACAAGTTTCAGAAAACTGCTATTATATACAAAGCCCCGCAAAAATCGGTCTTGTTAGATTAAATGATAATGAGGTCTGTCTGATAGATAGCGGGAATGACAAAGATGCGGGTCGAAAGGTCAGACAGATTCTGGATGCCAACGACTGGAAGCTGACAGCCATATATAATACACATTCCAACGCAGACCATATCGGCGGCAATAAATATTTGCAGGCCCAGACCGGCTGTAAAATCTACGCACCGGGCATTGAGTGCGATTTTACAAGGCATCCTGTTTTGGAACCTTCCTTTCTGTACGGCGGCTATCCCTGCAAAGACTTAAGGCACAAATTTCTTTTGGCACAGGAAAGTGATTCTGAATACCTGAGAAATGAGGTTTTACCTGAAGGCTTTGAAGCAATTGACTTACCCGGTCATTTTTTTAATATGGTAGGTTTTAGAACACCGGACGATGTAGTCTATCTGGCTGACTGCCTCTCAAGCCGTGAAACGCTGGACAAATACCGGATTAGTTTCATATATGATGTAGCGGCCTACATAGAAACACTTGAAATGGTTAAGTCGTTAAGTGCCAAAATCTTTATTCCGGCTCATGCAGAGGCTGCTGAGAATATTACTGAACTGGCTCAGTATAATATTGATAAAGTTAATGAAATTGCTGAGAAAATCATTAACATATGCGACTCTCCTGTTTGTTTTGAAAAAATTCTACAACAATTGTTCAAAGAATATTCTCTTGTAATGAACTTTGAGCAATATGCCCTTGTGGGCAGTACCGTACGCTCCTATCTTGCATGGTTAAAGGACGCAGGTAGAATAGATATTATATTTGAAGATAATATGCTTCTTTGGAAAAATGTATAGACAGTTATATGCAATTATAATCTATTGCACAAATTCACTTGACAACAAAACAATATTATAGTAATATCTAATTCATATAACTCCTACATGTAAAGTAGGAAATAAACAGGGTTGGCAATCAAATTTTCAAAACAGATATGATTTCATAAACAAAATATTAAATAACAATATATAAACAGGAGAATTGTACTATATGAAAACTAATATTACCACCAAAAAATTAACATTTGCAGCACTTTTTATGGCGCTTACCATAGTTTTGAGCCTAAGCATTTTTAGCATACCTGTGCCCGGCGGGCACTTGTACTTATGCGATGTTTCCATATGTACTGCTGCCATTCTTCTGGACCCTTTTTATGCTTTTGTAGTCGGCGGCATAGGTTCATTTTTAGGTGATTTTTTCTTTTATCCCGCACCAATGTTTGTATCACTTGTTACACATGGAATTCAGTCTATCGTTATTTCAGTGTTTGCTCACAAGCTCTTTACCCACAATCACAAAGTCGGTTCAATCATCGGAGTTTCCATTGGCGCCGTAATTATGGTGATCGGTTATACACTTGGCCGCGCCTTTGTATACAGTACTCCTGAATATGCGATTCTTAAACTTCCGTTTGAGATACTACAGGCTGTTATCGGAGCTGTCGTGGGTGTAATACTCTGCTTTCCTTGTAACCTGCGTAAGGTTTATTATAAAATGTTAGGGAATGAATAAGATTATAATTTACAATTACAAACAAAATATACCGATAAAGCGTTTGTATGTTTATCGGTATATTTTTATTATATTAAAATTTTCATTTTTTCACTTTTATTGCACAATGCTAGCGTGACAGGTATTCATCAATCCCCTTAGCAGCAGCCTTTCCAGCTCCCATAGCAAGGATTACCGTAGCTGCTCCGGTTACCGCATCACCGCCTGCGTATACGCCTTCCTTGGTAGTCTTTCCCTGTTCCTCATCGGCAATTATACATTTCCACTTGTTCACTTCCAGTCCTTCCGTTGTAGAAGAAATAAGCGGATTGGGTGAAGTACCAAGTGACATTATTACAGTATCGACATTCATAACAAATTCGGAACCCGGAACTTCAACAGGACGTCTTCTTCCGGAATCATCAGGTTCTCCCAATTCCATCTTAATGCATTTCATACCGCAGACCCAGCCGTTTTCATCTGCAATAATCTCTATCGGATTGGTTAAAAGGTCAAAAATAATTCCTTCTTCCTTGGCATGATGGACTTCTTCAACACGGGCAGGCAGTTCCTCTTCGCTTCTACGGTACACAATATGCACTTTTGCTCCAAGTCTGAGAGCAGTTCTTGCAGCATCCATAGCAACATTACCGCCGCCTACAACTGCCACTTCCTTACCTCTCATAATCGGTGTATTGGAATCTTCATTAAAGGCTTTCATAAGATTGCTTCTGGTAAGGTACTCATTTGCAGAAAATACTCCGTTAGCCTGTTCTCCAGGAATACCCATAAATTTAGGAAGTCCTGCACCCGAACCGATAAATACGGCATCAAAACCTTCTTTCTGCATCAGTTCATCTATAGTTACCGACTTGCCTATTACGACATTTGTCTCAATCTTTACACCAAGGGATTTAACATTTTCAATCTCTTTTTCAACAACAGCCTGCTTTGGAAGACGGAACTCTGGAATACCATATACAAGTACACCGCCTGCTTCATGAAGTGCTTCAAAAATCGTTACGTCATAACCCATTTTAGCAAGGTCGCCTGCACAGGTAAGTCCTGCAGGGCCAGAACCGATGACAGCCACTCTTTTACCCTTCTTTTCTTTAGCACCTTCAGGTTTAATATTGTTCTCCCTAGCCCAGTCAGCTACAAAACGCTCAAGTTTACCAATGGAAATAGGCTCACCTTTGATACCACGGATACACTTGCCTTCACACTGGCTTTCCTGTGGACATACCCGTCCACATACTGCCGGAAGTGCAGATGCTTCACTTATCACCTGATATGCAGCCTCAATATCTCCTGTTTTTACTTTTTCAATAAAGGCAGGAATATCTATCGCAACCGGACAGCCTTTTATACACTGTGCGTTCTTGCAGTTTATACATCTTTCCGCCTCACTCATTGCCTCTTCTTTATTATATCCAAGGCATACCTCTTCAAAATTTGTTGCACGCACTTTTGCATCCTGCTCACGCACAGGAACTTTATTTAAAACATCCATAATGATAACTTCTCCTTTCTAGCTTGCGCAATTACCGCAGCCACCATGATGTGTATCGCCTTCTTTTGCCTTAAGGAAAGCTCTTCCCTCATCTGTCTTGTACATCTGCTGACGTTTCATTGCCTGATCAAAATCAACTTTATGTCCATCAAACTCCGGACCGTCAACACAGGCAAACTTCACTTCTCCGCCTACAGTGACACGACAGGCACCACACATTCCGGTACCATCTACCATTATCGGGTTCAAACTGACTATGGTAGGTATATTCAACTCTTCGGTCATCTTGCATACAAACTTCATCATTATCATTGGGCCGATAGCTACGCAGACATCATACTTTTTACCCTCTTCAACAAGGTCTTTGATAGTCTGTGTTACCATTCCGCTTCTTCCATAAGAACCATCGTCGGTAGTAATATAAAGATTACCTGCAACAGCTTCCATTTCTTTTTCCAGAATCAATAGTTCCTTGGTTTTAGCTCCGACAATAACATCAGCGTCAATTCCATTTTCATGAAGCCACTTAACCTGTGGATATACAGGCGCGGTTCCTACACCGCCTGCTACAAAAAGCATTTTTTTTGCTTTAAGACTTGATAAATCTTCTTCCACAAATTCCGACGGACAGCCAAGCGGTCCTACAAAATCTTTAAAGCTGTCACCGGCTTTTAATGCAGCCATCTTATGCGTAGCTGCCCCTACCACCTGAAATACAATAGTAATCGTTCCTGCATTCCGGTCATAATCGCAGATAGTAAGCGGTATTCTCTCACCATCATCATCCATTCTGACGATGATAAATTGACCCGGTTGACAGGATCTGGCTACACGTTCTGCCTCAACTACCATAAGGTAGATATTAGTCGTCAGCTCTTTTGCTTCTAAAATCTTATACATTACTCCTATCCTCCTAAATTCCCTTATGCTTTTTTACAATAACTCAATTTTATGTAATTTTCAACACTTTTTTATAAGATATGTGCCACAAATTCCCCATTTTCGCCATATCCAAGCCTTGCTACCGCCTTGGTATATACCTGAACCAGAAATACTTTATCGGTTCGGCTGAGTATACCGGTTCCATCATCAAAATATTCATTGATCGTAAAATACACTTCATCATCTATACTGACTACCGAACTGAACTGATAACTGTAAGTTACATTCTGCTGAGGTACATTACCGCTTTTATCTTCCAGATACCCTGTTTCAACAAGTCTATCAATCAATTCATCTACCGCATCATCTGTGGAGACAGCTCCTTCAAGCTTTAGTATATATGTGCGCATTGTCACATCACCGGCTACGCCTTCTTCACTAATACTGACAAATTTAAAATGCGTGACCCCTAGCGGCATCGGAATCGGTCCCGTATATGGCACACTGTCCTTAGTCGGTTCTGTACCATCCGTTGTATAATAGATATCACATCCTGGATCAGCAGTCACTGAAACAAGCATAGGTTCCGTATATTCGCCACTGTATAAACTTACCTCCGGAGCATCAGGTGTCTCTAAACTTATATGATAAAATTTGCTCACAACTTCGCTTTTTATTCCGTAATCATTTACAAAAACAGCGCTTATTGTATAATCTCCGCTTTCCAGAAAAAGCGGTGCCGTATAAACCTTGCTGTTTTCATCAGGTATAGAGCCGTCTGAGGTGTAATAAATAGTACCTGAAGTATTGGAGCTAAGCTTTAATGGAATCACTTCATCATAATTTCCCTCGACATAGCTGAATTCAGGTTCCTTGGCAAGATAGCTCTGGAACATATTTACAATGGTATCTTCTTTGCAGTTAAGCAGCAGTTCATTGATATCCTCGTAACGGTCTTCCTGCGAGTATATCGCTACCATTTTATCATATGCTTCTTCTACAGTCTCATACGAATAAGTTCCTTTATCGATTATTTGCTTTAATTCTTGAAGAGCAGAATCATTATCGAATAAAAGGTAATAATAATCCGCTTTTAAGAACAGAATCTGTGGATCCGTATCATCTTTATTATAAGCAATATTCAAACAGGCAATAGCCTGCTCATATTCTCCATGTGCCGCATATTCCCGAGCCCTGTCCATCTGGTAAGATACACTCCCCACATGGTACGAATATAACATATATGAAAATAAAGCAACAATAAGCACAGCCGATATTATTATACCGATCATTGTTCCCATTTTACGACTCTGCTCAATTTTCTTTTTTTCTATTTCTTTTTCTTTTTTATTGTTTTCTTTATCCTTATCGGATCCAGTTGTCTCATCATCCTGTAATGCAGCAAGAGTGGAGAGTGTTTCCGTTATACTGTTTTCTATTTCCGGTTCAAAGTCAGGTACAATGCGAATCTCATTTCCACATGCTTCACAGATCAACTGGCCCTCTTTCATTTCATTTGAACAGTTTGGGCATTTCATTTTTATTCCCTTTTTACTACCTTTCTATCTGTTTAAAGCAGCTGACTCTACGCAATTATTCATAAGCATTGCTATGGTCATCGGACCAACCCCTCCCGGAACCGGTGTTATTGCACTACAGATTGGCGCCACATCATCATAGTCCACATCTCCGCATAATTTATTATTTTCATTCCTGTGAATTCCTACATCAATGACCACGGCCCCCTCTTTTACGTAATCCCTGGTTATCATCTTAGGTTTTCCAACAGCAACAACTAATATATCAGCCCTTTTGGCCACATCTTTAAGATTTGCGGTTTTGGAATGAGCTACTGTAACCGTTCCGTTTTCCCTAAGCAGCAAAAGTGCCATCGGTTTGCCTACTATATTACTCCTGCCGATTATTACACATTCTTTGCCTGCTATTTCGATACCGGAGCGTTTTAACAGCTGTATAATCCCTGCCGGTGTACATGAGACAAAACCTTTTTGACCTATACATAGCGTACCTACACTCTGGGGATGAAATCCATCCACATCCTTTGATGGATCTATTGTACGTATTACAAGATCTTCGTCTATATGGCCGGGAAGCGGAAGCTGCACCAAAATACCATTAACATCTTGACGTTTATTCAATTCTTTTATCAAGTTTAATAATTCTTCCTGCGTAGTGCTCTCATCCAGTTCATAAGATAAAGACTCAATTCCAATATATGCACAAGCCTTCTTCTTATTACCTACATACACACTGGAGGCCGGATCATTACCGACCTGTATAACTGCAAGACAAAGTGACGTACCCTCTTGCTTCAATGCAGCAACCTTCTCTTTAAGTTCATCTTTTATCTGAGCAGAAATTGCTTTCCCATCTATTATCTGAGGCATTATATCATATACTCCTTTCGATTTCTATCTCACTATAGCCTTTTAGCAGGTACTTTCTTATTTAAAACAATCCGGTTATGACACCCGTGTCAGTTAAGTCTATGCCGTATGCGGCAGGTTTTTTTGGTAGTCCAGGCATTGTCATAAGATTTCCCGTAATCACTACTACAAAGCCTGCTCCTGCAGAGACATATGCCTCCCTTACTGTAATTTCAAAGCCCTTAGGCCTTCCGAGCAGCACCTGATTATCCGATAATGAATACTGTGTTTTGGCTATGCACACCGGCATATTACCAAACCCCAGGTTCTCCAGTCTATGTAATTGAGCATTACATTCTGCGGTATATTGTACACCATCTGCACCATAAATTTCCCTGGCCACAGTCTCTATTTTCTCCTTAAGAGTAAGGGATGTATCATAAATCTCATGGAAATCCGAACTCTTTGTCTCTAATATGTGCAGCACCTTATGTGCCAGTTCTATTCCACCATCTCCGCCCATTTCCCAGACATTGGCAAGCGCAAACTCACAATCTCTTGCTTCGCAGAAGCTTTTGACATAGGCTATTTCATCAGCAGTATCCGAAACAAAAGAATTCAGAGTGACAACAACAGGAACTCCGTACTTTTGTATATTTTCAATATGCTTTTCCAGATTAACTATTCCCTTTTCAAGTGCACTAAGATTCTCTTTGGATAGTTCTGCCTTATCTACGCCGCCATTATATTTTAATGCTCTTATCGTCGCAACCAGAACAACCGCATCCGGCTTAAGCCCTCCAATACGGCATTTAATATCAAAGAATTTCTCCGCACCGAGATCAGCTCCAAAACCGGCTTCAGTAACTACATAATCAGCCATCTTAAGTGCAGTCTTAGTCGCTCTTATGGAATTACATCCATGTGCGATATTTGCAAACGGACCTCCATGAATAAGTGCAGGAGTATGCTCAAGCGTCTGAATAAGATTCGGTTTCATTGCGTCTTTAAGCAAAGCCGCCATAGCGCCAACTGCCTGTAAATCCGAGGCTGTAACAGGTTCGCCTTCATAATTATATGCTACGATTATTCTGCCAAGCCTTTCCTTTAAATCCTTTATATCCGTTGCCAGACACAATATAGCCATAATCTCGGATGCTACGGTGATAACAAAGTGGTCTTCTCTTACGGTACCATCCGTTTTATGTCCAAGTCCTACAACTATATTTCTAAGCACCCTGTCGTTCATATCCAGACATCTTTTCCAGACAACCTGTCTGGTATCAATGCCAAGCTCATTGCCCTGCTGAATATGGTTATCCAGAATTGCGGCAAGTAAATTGTTGGCTGATGTAACGGCATGGAAATCTCCCGTAAAATGAAGATTTAAGTCCTCCATAGGAACAACCTGAGAATAACCGCCGCCCGCAGCTCCTCCTTTTATACCAAAACATGGTCCTAGAGAAGGTTCTCTAAGAGCCAGAATCGCGTTTTTTCCAATCTTACACAATGCCTGTCCCAAACCAATGCTTACAGTAGTCTTTCCCTCTCCTGCCGGTGTTGGATTTATTGCCGTCACAAGTATGAGTTTGCCATCCGGAGAAGACTGAATCTTTTCAACATACTCTTCCGTAAGCTTGGCCTTATATTTTCCGTATAATTCAATATCATCCTCTGTCATTCCAAGCCGGTCTGCAACTACAGTAATAGGTTCCAAAACCGCTTCTCTTGCAATTTCTATATCTGATTTCATAATTATAACCTTGCCTTTCTCTCAGAGGTTTAATAATCATAGATTATTCAACCTCTGTAAGCATTTGCTCAAACTGCTCCATAGACATCAATATCTTACGGGGTTTAGTGCCTTCTTCCTCGCCTACAACGCCCGCTTCACACAGTTGGTCCATAATTCTTGCAGCACGGTTAAACCCAATCTTAAATACTCTCTGCAGCATTCCGATGGATGCCTTATCTTTATCAATAATAAACCTTCCTGCTTCAGCAAAATACTGGTCATATTGCGAGTCGGAATCTGAGACTCCGCCGAGCGCTCCTCCTGAAGAAGTATTTCCCAAACTTTTAATTTTTTCTTCTACATCATCGCTGTATACGTTTCCTATTGCCTGATTCTTAAGAAAGTCAACTACATCTGATACCTCTTTATCAGACACAAAAGCACCTTGTATCCTTGCGGGCTTAGGATATCCCTGAGGATAGAAAAGCATATCTCCTTTACCAAGCAATTTTTCTGCACCAACCATATCCAGAATCGTTCTGGAATCCACGCCGCTGGATACGGCAAAAGCCACACGGCTGGGCATATTAGCCTTAATAAGACCGGTTATGACATCCACAGAAGGTCTCTGCGTCGCTATTATAAGATGAATTCCACAGGCTCTCGCAAGCTGTGCCAGACGACAGATAGACTCTTCAACCTCTCCGGGCGCAACCATCATAAGATCCGCAAGCTCGTCCACAATAATAAGAATCTGCGGCAGCTTATCGGGCACATCCGGTTCACCCTGTTCTCTCATAGACTCCAGCTTTTTATTATAACCTTTTAAATCACGGACATTAAAATCCGCAAATTTCTTATAGCGTTCAGTCATTTCAGCTACGCCCCAATGAAGCGCAGCTGCAGCTTTTTTAGGATCTGTAACTACCGGTATAAGTAAGTGCGGAATACCGTTATATACACTAAGTTCTACTACCTTAGGATCTATCATAATCAATTTTACATCATCGGGATGAGCCTTGTAGAGGATTCCCATAATAATCGTATTGATGCAGACCGATTTACCCGATCCGGTAGAGCCTGCAATCAGCATATGCGGCATCTTTGCTATGTCTGCAACTACTATCTTGCCGGCGATATCCTTTCCCACCGCAAAGGCAAGATTGGATGGGAACTCCTTAAATTCCCTAGATTCCAACAAATCCCTAAGGGCAACCGCAGAGTTTTCTTTATTTGGTACTTCTATACCTACTGCGGCTTTTCCCGGAATGGGAGCCTCGATACGTATATCGGTAGCGGCAAGATTGAGTTTGATATCATCCGCCAGTCCTACAATTTTGCTTACCTTAACTCCTTGTTCCGGTTGAAGCTCATATCTGGTAACGGACGGGCCCTGACTTATTTCGGTTATGGTCACCTTGACACCAAAAGTCTCCAAGGTCTGCTGTAGCCTAAAAGCAGTTTCCTTCAATTCCCTGTTAGAGTCTCCGCCATTTTTCCCTTTGCCCTTAGCAAGCAGATTGTACGATGGAAAACGATATTTTTGCGGCGGTTTATTTTCAGATTTTGGTGCGCTCGGTGATGTTCCCAAATTATTATCCGATGTGTTTTGCGCACTTTTATCTGCTGCTCTGGCTATCGGACGTTCCCTGTTAGCAACCGTACCCGAAGGCATAGTATTACCCATAACCGGTTCCGAATTGCTTACTTTGTTTTTTCCGTAAAAAGGTTCATCCTCAATATGTATTTCGTCAAGTTCATCTGACTCATTTTCAATATAGTGATAGGATTGACCGGTTCGGACAACGGGCTCCTCATCCACTTCGCCGTTTATAATTATCTCATGGATATCATCTCTGATATTCTCGGGCTCATCCTTTGCTTTTCCTGTACCAAGCGCAGTATCGAGCATAACTCCCGAGACCTTTTTATCCATTCTGAGAATTTTTTCATTCTCCTTTTCCTCAGCCTGTTGTTTTCTGCGTTCGTCTTCCATAACGCGACGTTTTTCTCTGGCCTCATACCTTTCTCTTGCACGTTCGCGTCTGTAAGCGGCATCTTCAACAGAGCGTTCATAGACTTTCTGTCCTTGCTGTCTTACGCCGCTTATAAAGGATTTGTCTGTCACAATAATAACACAAATAATACCTATAACAATTATAGCAAGCACAGTTCCTACTATTCCAAGGAGCTTATAAAACGCAAATGCAAGAGAGCCGGCTATGATACCCCCACCGCATTTACCCTGACTGCATCTGGTATAGATTCTTACAATATCATAGGTATCTGTCTCTATATATTTTGCATTTATCAAATCCAAAATTATGCCAACCGCCAGAAAAAGCACTATTCCCGCAATCAATTTTCTCGTTGCAATATTATTACCTATGTTAGACATTCCAAAAGCAATCGCAAGGAAAATAATCACGGGAGCGATATATGCCATAAGCCCGAAAACCCCAAACATAAAGGAGCTCGCTGCATCACCGGCTTTTCCAACTATGCCAAAATTGCATAAAAATAATATAATTGCAAGTGCCAAGATAACAAGCAAAGATATTTCATTACGTATTGCAAGATCCATAGGTTCATCGTTTCTTACTCTGTCCGCACTTCCACTTCTAGAGTTCCTTGTATCTGATGCCGCTTTCTTTCTGCCGGAAGCAGCGGGGGTCTTTCTGCTTCCCGCTCCTCTTCCCTGATTCGATGCCATGTATAACCTCCATGCTCATACTTGTACAATATATAAACTGCCATTATTTTCCTACAAGCATTATAAATCAATATATAGTATAGCATTTTCGGTTTTACTTGTCATCCCTTATTTTGTATCTGATTTTTTTCTTTCTACCATATCGTGAAGATGGCTTATTGCATCTTTAATTCCGCCGACTTCATTTATGATTCCTTCCTCCACGGCTTCCTTTCCGACTAAAACCGTCCCAACATCCTTGGTAAGCATACCCGTCTCCATCATCAATTCCTCAAGACGTGACTGTTCAATCTTACAATGCTGACATACGAATCCTGTAATGCGGTTCTGAATCTGTTTAAAATAATCAAAGGTCTGCTGTACTCCGATAACCATGCCATTTAACCGCACCGGATGGATTACCATTGTTCCGGTCGGTACGATATATGAGTAATCCGTGCTTACCGCAATAGGAACACCTATGGAATGACTTCCTCCCAAAACCAGCGAAACCGTCGGCTTGCTTAGCGAAGCAATCATTTCTGCAATTGCAAGTCCCGCTTCAACATCCCCGCCCATTGTGTTTAACAAAATTATAACTCCATCAATTTTCTTACTGTCTTCAATAGCTGCAAGCTGTGGTAATATATGCTCATACTTCGTTGTCTTTGAGGAGCTTCCAAGATTGTCATGTCCCTCTATTTCTCCGATTATTGTGATCAGGTGTATATTATGCTCTGATTCGCTCTCATCCAGAGTAAGCTGACCTGTGGACTCAATTCGTTGATCTCTGTGTTTTTCCGCATCAGCTTTTGCTTCTTTTCTCTCTTTTTTTTCATCTTCTTTTTCACTTTTATTATTATCCTGCGCTTTTTCTTTCTTACTCGTCTGTTTGTTTCCCATCAATCTGTCTCTCCTTAACTTATCATCTTCAATTTTCTTCTAGTTTTTGTTATATTAGGATTTTTATACATTTGATATAGGACAAACAGCTTTTAATTAATTAAAATTCATATTTTTCAACATCTTCTTTAACAGTACGATCTTTTATCTCTCCTACAACGAGATAAACACCAACCTCCACTTCCGCAGTTACATTTCTTGAAAAACCGCTAAGAGATGAGATACCTCCCTCTGCAGTTATTACAGGATTTTTTACTGTCAGACTTCCAATTGTCGGATCATACTCGATTTCAATAGATTCTATATCCATGCCAATTATTTTACAATATGTGGTAATATTGCTGGCCGCAGATATATATTTCGACGCAGTTGAAACCTCATCTTTGATTTTATATGGACATACAATAAAATTGGCAGTTGTCAACTGTGTATAATCAACTTCCGGTACCCGTGCGGCCACAGGGTATACGGCCTTGTCTGATAACAAACCGGTTTTGGCCGGTCCAAGGTAATAGCAGGTCACCCCCATATTACCTGTGCTGCCGGAATTTTCTGTTTTTCCATCCTCAAGACCTTTATCATATCCGTCTTCATATCCTTTATTATATGATTCTTCATTGTCGGCACCGCTTCCTATCAAAAGCTTTCCGTCAACCCAAGCTGCGCTTCCTTTACTCAAATTATCTTCCGATGCCGGATTTATATTTTTATCTGCAAGATGATCAACTGACTGAGACTTAAGTATACCCGTACATATATCGGAAATTTTAAGCTTTGATGCATTTTCCGGCAATACAACTCCAGCGCTTTGTTCGTGAGTAATCGTACCGTCTTCTTTATTATAAGTATTAATCGCATTAAGTGCACTGACAACTTCATACTTATATCCAGCGCTTAGATTCTCAATTCTGTCAGCTATCTTAAAAAGGTCTGATGCGTCAAAAACAACCTTTCCTGAATCATAATTAATAATTCCTCTGGACTTAAGACCTTCGCTCATTGCTTCGCCATTTACAGATACATAATTACGAAATCCCTCAGATCGATCACTCTCATAATATGAACGTACTTCATCTGACAGTTCCAAAGAAAGTTCGGTAACTTTGGAATCTATGGCTTCAATATCATCACCATAAAAACCCACATCACCATCCTCCAAAACCAGACTTCCTCTGCTGCTTATATCATCATTTGCAAACGTCGGCATTACTGCTGTAAATGTACAGGCTGCAGCTAAAATTAATGACACCAATGTCATTTTTAATCTATTTTTCATATATAATCCTCCGTTTCTTTTAACTCAATAATTTTTGCCTTTAATTTGTTGGAAAATAAAAGGATGTTTCAGATAAATTAATAGATTTCACAATTTACAAAGATTTAAAGATTATGAACTACTTATATCATGAATAAAATTGAATTTCAAGTTATTTTATAATATTTTTATTTTCTACGGAAACACGGACCTGCCATTCACATAAGATAAAGCATAAAACAAAACAAAAAATATGGAGGCACAAACATGAGTGATTTATCAGCAACCAATTGCGGATGCAATGGCAACACAAGAGAAGGTAATAACGGATGCTCTAATTTAATATGGCTTCTCATCTTATTATCTTTATTCAACAACAATGATGGTTGCGGAAGCGGAAGAAGCGGCTTTGGTCTTTTTAACAATGATAATAGCTGCTGCAATCTTATAATATGGTTGTTAATTCTTTCCAGCTGCTGCGGTAACGGTTCCATCTTCTAATTTTACCCCACTTCTTGCGTTCACATCTGGAAAATAGGCTCGTAATTTGAGCCTATTTTTCTCTTGTAAAGCATATACTTTGATAAGGTTAATTTACGGGCATTGAAAGGCATATGAATAATGAAAGATGAGTCCTCAAACGTCATGGCATTTGATGCCTTGTATACTAACAACCGGATACAAAAGCTCAAGGTTCTTCTCCCCTATATAGAACCTTCCATGCAAAAAAATATGGCAATCTATATTAAATACATGGAATTAAAATATACAATGGAGTTATTTAAAAAACATCCTTTTCATATCTGTTCTTACAAAGAAGATACCAATAGACCTGACATCAAAAAATTATTTCGTGAACTGCGTCCTTATTGCAGCGAATCGGAATCAAGACAGCTCGAGCAGTTGGAATCCTTATTCCAGACTATGGAAATGTATCAGGAAATGAGCCAGACCATGAGCGCTATGCAGGAAATGTTTCCTGAAATGGATATTGGTGCAGCTACAGGCAGTTCCGATGGCGCTTCAGGCAGCTCCATGATGGATATGCTTATGGGAATGCTCTCTCCGGAACAGAAGGAAATGTATGAAGCATTTAGCAATATGCAGACATAACATATTATTATAATAGGAGGTTTATTTATGGCATCATGGTTAGATGATCCCGATGTTGCACATATTGAACGAGGTAAACTGGATTTCCTGCAGATGCTTGTCTTTGAAAGCAAAGGTCTCACCAGAGAACAGATGCTCCCTTTTCTTATGGCAGTCGGCAAACGTGGAAGGGATAATAATGTGAGCTTTACGGATGATGAGATAAATGTTATCGTAAATACGATAAAAAAATATGCCACACCGGAAGAATGCGAGAAGATGGATAAGATGGTGACTATGTTTTACAAGAAAAGATAAGATAAATTGATAATGCCAATGGCAAAATGCGCAAGCAATCTAAAAGGCTTGCGCATTTTAAATCTCGGCAAATTACCACCGTTTCTAAGCGGCTTTGTGCATATATTTCCTACTTCTGCACAATATTCACAATTCTTCCCGGAACATATATTTCCTTCACAATTGTTCCGGTCAGCTTACCTGCAATCTGCTCTTTAGCTTTGGCAATAACCTCATCCTTGGGATCTTCTTTACCAATCATCAGCGTCGCTCTGGTTTTACCGTTAATCTGTACGGCAATTTCCACCGTATCTTCTACAGTCTTGGCTTCGTCATATTCCGGCCAGGATGCCTGATACACCCTGCCTTCAAAGCCAGCAGCCTGCCACAGCTCTTCCGTTATATGCGGAGCTACAGGATTAAGCAATGTAATAAGCGTCTTAAATTCACCTTTAGTCACTTCATTCTTCCTGTAAAATTCATTTATAAGCGCCATCATAGCTGCTATAGCCGTATTATATTTAAGACTTTCAAAATCATTGCTGACCTTCTTAATAGTCTGGTGCATCTTGGTTTCCAGATCCTTGGAATAAGACATATCATCAGTCATAATGTCCTGCAGTTTCCAGACCCTTTCAAGGAAACGACGACAGCCCTTTACGCCATCATCAGACCAGGCAGCGGAAAGCTCAAACGCACCGATGAACATTTCATAAGTACGCATGGTGTCTGCTCCGTATTCTCTGATTATATCATCAGGGTTTACGACATTTCCGCGAGATTTACTCATCTTCTCGCCATTAGAGCCAAGAATCATACCATGTGAAGTTCTCTTTGAATATGGTTCCGGACAAGGCACTACCTTGCTGTCATATAAAAACTTGTGCCAAAAACGTGAATATAACAAGTGCAGTGTCGTATGCTCCATACCACCGTTGTACCAGTCTACCGGCATCCAGTAGTCCAGTGCTTCCTTGCTTGCAAGAGCATCCTTATTATCAGGATCGGTATAACGCAGGAAGTACCAGGAAGAACCGGCCCACTGAGGCATGGTATCAGTTTCTCTCTTAGCGGGACCACCACAGCAGGGACAGGTTGTATTGACCCACTCGGTCATTGTGGAAAGAGGAGACTCTCCGTTATCAGTGGGCATATAACTTTCTACCTCCGGAAGCTCCAAAGGCAGTTCACTTTCATCAATCGGCACATAACCGCATTTTTCACAATATACGATTGGAATAGGCTCTCCCCAGTAACGTTGTCTGGAGAATACCCAGTCCCTTAATTTAAAGTTTGTCTTCGCGCTGCCGATGCCTTTTTCTTCAAGATAAGCAATCATTTTTTCTTTAGCCTCGGCTACACTTAGTCCGTTAAGAAATTCGGAATTAACAAGTATTCCGGTTGCCACATCGGTATATACTTCTTCCTGTACATCCTTGCCGCCTGCAACAACTTCTATTATAGGAAGATTGAATTTCTTAGCAAAATCCCAGTCTCTTTCATCATGCGCCGGAACTGCCATAATCGCACCGGTACCGTAGCTCATAAGAACATAATCTGAAATAAAAATCGGGATTTCTTTTTCATTTACAGGATTAACAGCAACCATACCGTCAATCTTTACACCTGTTTTTTCCTTAGCAAGCTCAGAACGCTCAAAATCAGACTTTCTTGCAGCCTGCTCTCTATATGCGTTTATTTCATCCCAGTTTTTCAATTCGTCTTTATACTTATCAATAATAGGATGCTCAGGAGATACTACCATATAGGTAGCTCCAAAAAGAGTATCACATCTGGTAGTGTATACACGCAGCTTGTCTTCTTTTCCTTTAATCGCAAAATCAACCTCTGCACCTATGGATTTTCCTATCCAGTTCTTTTGTGATACCTTAACCTTCTCTACATAGTCAACCGTATCGAGGCCTTCAATAAGTTTATCAGCATACTCGGTTATCTTTAACATCCACTGGCTCTTTACCTTACGTACTACCTCGGAACCGCATCTTTCACAAACTCCGTTTACTACTTCCTCATTAGCAAGACCGACTTTACATGAGGTACACCAGTTAATAGGCATCTCTGACTTATATGCAAGACCTGCCTTGAATAATTTCAGGAAAATCCACTGAGTCCATTTATAGTAATTCGGGTCAGTTGTATTAACTTCCCTGTCCCAGTCAAAAGAATAACCCAGTTCATGAAGCTGGTTTTTAAAACGAACAACGTTATTCTCCGTTACAATGCGCGGATGTATATGGTTCTTAATCGCATAATTCTCTGTAGGAAGCCCAAATGCATCCCAGCCCATAGGATAAAGGACATTATATCCCTGCATCCTTCTCTTTCTTGCAACAATATCAAGAGCAGTATATGGTCTTGGATGACCTACATGGAGTCCCTGCCCCGATGGATAAGGGAACTCTACCAATGCATAATATTTCGGTTTGGAATAATCGCTTGATGTCTTAAACGCCTTCTCATCATCCCAAATTTTCTGCCATTTTTGTTCCACTTCCCTGTGATTATATAATTCTGCCATCTATATGTGCCCCTTCCTTAAACAAGTCAAAATCTGCGATGTTTTGGGACTTTAGTCACAAAACTCGCGGGTGAAAATTTATTTTCACCCTATCTCCCATAATTTTACTATACCCGCATAATTTGTCAACCCCGAACGCAAAAACAGGATGCCGTATCCCCCAATACGTATGCATCCTGTTTTCCTTCTCTAAAAAGTTAAACTATTGTTTGCCTTAGTCTTCATTACCTGCAGCTACCTTGGCAGCTCTTGCAGCAACCTCTTTTTCCTGAACATCGCTTGGTGCCTGTTCATATCTTGCAAACTCATATTCATAAACACCTCTACCGCCTGTCATAGAGCGTAAATCAGTACAGTAACCCTGCAGGCATGACATCGGAATATCGGCCTCAATAACCTGCTTTCCGTCTGTAGTAGGATTCATTCCAAGCACCCTTCCGCGGCGCTTATTCAAATCACCCATTATATCTCCAGTATAAGTATCCGGAACCGTTACCTTCAAGGAAACGATTGGCTCAAGCAGAACCGGTTTAGCCTCCATAAAGCCTTTCTTAAATGCCTGTATAGTTGCCATCTTAAATGCCATTTCCGAAGAATCCACCGGATGATATGAACCGTCATACAAAGTAGCCTTAACACCGACTACCGGATATGCTGCTAACGGCCCGCTAAGTACTGAATCCTGAAGACCTTTCTCCACTGCCGGGAAGAAGTTCTTAGGAACGGCACCTCCCACTACAACCTGCTCAAATACATAAGGTTCTTCCAATGAACCTGAAGGCTCAAATTTCATCTTTACATGTCCATACTGACCATGTCCGCCGGACTGTTTCTTATATTTGTATTCAACGTCAGAATTCTTCTGAATTGTCTCCTTGTATGCAATCTTAGGTGCCGAAAGTTTAACAGAGACCTTATATTCGCTGAGAAGTCTGCTTGTAACAACCTCTAAATGCAAATCTCCCATTCCATATAAAAGTGTTTGTCTGTTTTCAGCATCATTTACAATCTTCAGAGTCTGGTCTTCATGCGTCATCTTCTGAAGCGACTGTGAAATCTTATCGATATCCGCCTTATTTTCCGCCTGATAGCGCATCACCGTATAAGGAGTTGATATCTCAGTCTTACCAAAACGAATAGGATGCGCCTTGGTAGATAAAGTATTACCGGTTCTTGCCGCCGTAAGTTTTGCTATTGCTCCGATATCTCCTGCATGCAGCTCCGATATCTCAACCGGCTTACTTCCCTGCAATACATACAATTTGCTTATTTTCTCTTCTACATCTTTATCTTCATTGAAAATCAGGTCATCGCTCTTAATTACTCCTGAACATACTTTGATCAATGAATATTTTCCAATGAAGGGATCGACAATCGTCTTGAAGATAAAAGCTGACTTTGACTTGGAGAAATCATAGTTTGCAGCAAAAATCTCATTTGTCTTAAGATCGATTCCGGCAATTTCTCTGTTCTCCGGACTCGGCATATATTTCACAATATCATCAAGCAATGTATAAATACCCTGACAAAGCAGGCTGGAACCCATTGACATAGGAACGATACTGCCTTCCATTACATTATTCCGAAGGGCTGCTCTGATTTCAGCCTCGGAGAAAGTATCGCCGTTAAAATAACGCTCCATAAACTCTTCGCTCGTCTCTGCAACCGCTTCCATAAGCGCATCACGGCAAATCTGTAAGTTATCCTTGCTGTAATCAGGCATGTCACATTCAACGACTTCCTTATCCTTCCAGCGATATGCCTGCTCTGTTATTACATTGATATAACCGACAAACTTCTCCTCCTCACGGATCGGCAGATGAAACGGTGCCAGCTTTTTACCGTATTTATTAGTCATATATTCAACAACCTGACGGAAAGAAGCATTATCAATATCCATATCCGTTACAAAAACAAAACGCGGCAGTTTATATTTCTCACACAATTCCCATGCTTTCTCGGTTCCGACTTCCACACCGGCTTTACCCGACACTACAATGATCGCTGCATCTGCCGCAGCAACAGCCTCTTCAACCTCTCCTACGAAATCAAAAAATCCCGGTGTATCCAATACATTAACTTTTACACCTTCCCATTCAATCGGAACTACTGAAGTTGTAATAGATATCTGGCGCTTCTGCTCTTCCTTGCCATAATCACTGATAGTATTGCCGTCCGACACCTTACCCATACGGGAAGTAATTCCTGCAAGATATGCCATTGCCTCTACCAGACTTGTCTTGCCACAGCCTCCATGACCAAGCAGCACTACATTACGAATTTTGTCAGTTGTGTAAACATTCATAGCTTAACCTCCTTATGGCAAATAGTTACATACGCCTTTGCTCTTTAAATTAATACGATGTGTATATTTTACTAAATTTTTTTAGAAATTGCAATAATATATGATTATTTTGCACATTTTTTTGTGCGCGTGGAAACGTGTTACCGAATATAAAGATATAATTTGTATATTGTATACAGCTTATAAGGTAAGTGGCTGACTGCGCTTTATTGATTTTCAGTAAATGAAATGATATATTATACAATAGAATTATTTATTATATAAACTTTTAAATATATATTTAGATATTATAAAAATATACACTATAATTAAATTGATATATTTAATTTTAAGGAGCTGCATATATGAGTAACTTTACATGCGGATTTATAGGCCTGGGCCTGATTGGCGGATCAATTGCCAAAGCGCTGCACAGTAAGCTGCCTGGGGCAAGGTTGATAGCTTATGATACAAACTCATCTTCTCTTGAACTTGCACTGTCTGAAGGTGTTATTCAACATATCTGTTCAGGAATCGGAGCGGAATTTGGTGAGTGCGATTATATCTTTTTGTGTGCTCCGGTATCTCATAATGATGAAAACCTGCTTGAGTTAAAAAAGCATCTGTCAAAGCATACGATTCTTACTGATGTGGGAAGTGTCAAAACCGGAATTCATGAGCATATTGCGGCGATTGGACTTGAAGAACAGTTTATCGGCGGGCATCCTATGACAGGCTCGGAGCGGTTTGGTTATCCTAACTCCAAAGCTTCATTATTTGAAAACGCTTATTATATATTGACTCCTACAAAAAACGTCGCAGATGAAAAAATAGCCTCCTACAGGAATCTTGTTAAAGAAATCGGAGCCATTCCATTGGTATTGTCTTACGATCAACATGATTATGTGACCGCTGCCATTTCACACCTTCCGCATGTTATCGCGGCATCTTTGGTCAATCTGGTAAAAGACTCGGATTCCGAGGAAGGTATTATGAAAATGATTGCCGCAGGAGGCTTTAAGGATATTACTAGGATCGCTTCCTCTTCCCCTACTATGTGGCAGCAGATATGTCTTAGCAATACTGAAAATATTTCGGTTTTGTTAGACCGGTATATAAAAAATCTGACAGAATTCAAAGACGAACTCGATTCCAGAAAAACGGATGAACTTTATCGGTTTTTCGATACAGCGAGGGTATACAGAGAATCCTTTATTGATGCTTCCAGCGGTCCGATCAAGACCGAATATGTGATTACTGTTGATATTGCCGACAGGCCCGGTGCTATTGCGGCTATTGCTTCACTGCTTGCCATGCATGATATAAGTATTAAGAATATCGGAATCAATCATAACAGGGAGCTGGCTGAAGGGGCGCTGAGGATTGAGTTTTATGACGAGGATGCTACCGCCAATGCGGTTGATGTGTTTAAAGAGCATGGGTATACTATTCATACTAAGAAATAATGGAATGGTACGAGAGGTTATTTAATAATAAAACATGAGGTATATAATATGAACATTACTAAAATAAACGGATTACATGGAGAAGTAACAATCCCCGGCGACAAATCAATTTCACATAGGGCCGTAATGTTTGGCGCACTTGCAAAGGGTACAACGGAGGTTCGCAATTTCCTGCAGGGTGCAGATTGTTTGTCTACTATTGATTGTTTCCGCAAACTTGGAATAGAGATTGAAAATACTCCGGATAAGATATTGATTCATGGAAAAGGCCTGAATGGCCTCAGTGCGCCTGCTGTCACTTTGGACACCGGCAACAGCGGTACTACAACCCGCCTGATTTCCGGCATTTTGGCGGCGCAGCCTTTTGAAACTACGCTTACTGGGGATGCTTCAATACAGAAACGTCCTATGAAAAGGATAATTGAACCTCTTTCTATGATGGGGGCGGATATAATAAGCATAAACGGTAACGACTGTGCACCGCTTCGTATTACAGGAAAACCGTTACATGGAATCGATTATCATTCCAAAGTAGCTTCCGCGCAGGTTAAATCCGCTATTCTGCTTGCCGGGCTTTATGCGGATGGAGAAACCAGGGTGAGTGAGCCTGTAATAAGCCGGAACCATTCCGAAATAATGCTTTGCTATTTCGGGGCGGATGTACATACCGAAGGCAAAACCGCAATCATTAAACCACAACCGGATTTAACGGCTCAGTTTGTAAATGTGCCGGGAGATATTTCTTCTGCGGCTTATTTTATAGCTGCAGGACTTATTGTACCTAACTCGGAAATTCTTATCAAAAATGTGGGAATTAATCCTACAAGAGACGGAATTCTCAAAGTTGCTATTGAAATGGGTGGGGATATTACGTTATTAAATGAAAATCTTGACGGTGAACCGACTGCGGATATCCTTGTAAAATCATCTTCATTGCATGGCATAACTATTGAAGGGGATATCATTCCAACTCTCATAGATGAGCTTCCTATTATCAATATAATGGCCGCTGTTGCAGACGGAACCACTATTATAAAAGATGCTGCGGAATTAAAGGTAAAGGAATCCAACAGGATTGATGTGATGGTAGAAAACTTAAGTGCAATGGGTGCACAGATTACCGGAACCGATGACGGTATGATAATTGAAGGCGGAAAAGAACTTCATGGATCTGTTATTGAGACTTATGCAGATCACAGAATTGCAATGAGTTTTGCAATTGCGGCTTTAATTGCAGACGGAGAAACGATAATAAACGGGCGCGATGTCGTTAATATAAGTTATCCGACTTTTTATGAGGATTTAGAAAAACTAAAATCTTATTCATAAAGTAAGATACCAGCATACAGGCAATTCCGGCTATACTTCCAAGCCAGTTTAGTTTTACATCTGTCATCTGAAAATGTCTGCCATCAATATACTGCTTATAATATTCAGTATAATAAGCCAAAATATAGCAGGCTCCTCCTGACATAAGCACTCCGAGGATACGAAAATATCTTCTAAAAATCACCATACTCACAAATGTAGTTACAAGTCCCACTACAAAAAAGAGCGTAATATGCGCAAAGTAGCGCAGCATCAGACTAACCGCAGTAACTTCTACATCCGTGGGAGCATCATAAATACTCTGCGCAACCCTTACGGCAATGCTCATGGTCTCGGATGCAGACTTATCTCCGCTTTGAAATGATAAAACAATAACCAGATAAACAAGCATCATCAGACAGAGGACGGATATGAAAATAACGGCCAGTTCCAGCCATAGATTCATCCTTTTTTCAGGTTTCATAACTGTTTCCTTCTTCCCAATAATACTGTAACTTCGATTACAGTGATTTCCAATGAAATATCCATATTTTTAACTTATCATAATATAGTTTTTTTGTAAAGAAAACCTAGTACAATCTATTAATATCATAATAAATTGAAAATATTGAAAAAATAGGTATAACATTGTAGAATGTTATTAAATTTTAATACTGCATGGAGGATATATGAAAAAATCACAAAATAATAAACCAATAAAAGGCTTAAGTATAATAACAAGTAATAAAACAATATTTTCAAGTATAATAATATCAATTTATATAATAATTATAATATTATTATATAATTATTTTAACAATGACTTAGAATCCACATATTATATATCACAAATCATAGGTGGTATATTTATAATATCTGGATTAGTTGTGTCGGTTCTGCAATATATGGCATCCTATGTAGACAACTTAATTTTACGTGATAAAGAAAAAAAGATTAGAGCCGCTGAGATGGCAGATAAATTTCAAGCAGAAATTATTCCTTTATCCAATATTCTCTCTAAGGCATTTTCACATTCTGATTTAACTACAGAATTATTACCTAAAATTGAAAACAAAAAATTAGAAATGTTTGATAAAGAAGAAGTTCTTAGTATAGTTACCGAACAAGAACGTAAAGCGACTTTTTCAAAATTGTATGCAGGTTATTTATTTGATCATTTTAATGAAAACAACGTAGAAAAAAGCGAAAATGATAAAATTACAAAAATGAAATTTAGTATATTTGAAAAAGTCAAGGCCGAAGAAACAATAGATACCTGCATACAGGATCTTGCAAATAAATTGGAGTATTTTAGTATTTGTTTCAATAGTGGTATAGCAGATGAAGATACCGTATATCAATCATTACATGATGTGTATTTTCAATGTGTACATATGTTATATATATTCATTTTTTATAGTAATACCTCTGAAAGCAATAGACTTTTTTCTAATGTATCTTCTTTGTATTCAAGATGGCATAAAAGATATGAAGCATTGATGGAACAAGAAGATATAGAAATTGCAAATATGAAAAGAAGTGTTAAAAAACAAATAGTTGTGGAAGTTAAAAATGATATAAGTACAAAAAAATGGAGCATATGAAATTTTTTCTGTAATTAACTATAAGAGATAGGTCTTCTATGATA
>JAFLTG010000140.1 GCA_022510545.1 Lachnospiraceae bacterium
GATTATATTTAAGAGTAAAAGTGAAGGTAAGTCACTCCGGTTAAGTAGGTAAGTTATAGAATTTCAAAAGGCTTTTGCGTTTGAATGTATTAGAGTCACAATAAAAAGGAAGGAACAAGTGATGTTTTAGTAACATCATACAGGATAGAATGGGAAACTATATAAAGGCATATGGGGTTAAGAAACATAATCTTAAAAACATCGATATTTGTATACCTAAAGGAAAATTAACGGCGATTACTGGTGTTTCCGGAAGCGGAAAATCTAGTTTCGCATTTGATGTTTTATATGAAGAAGGAAAGAGAAAATATTTATCCATAACCGAATCTCAGTTTTCGTTGGAGACAAGCAATGATTTTGAACGCATCGAAGGTTTGTCTCCGACAATCGGAGTGGAACAACGAATAATCAGGCAAAGCAATCCCTTAAGTACGGTTGGAACTAAAACAAGATTAATAAATGCTTTGGCTTCTTTGTTTTCAGTAAGCGGAGTTACTGATCCTGAATATGATGACGGAAAACCATTGTCCGTAGATATGTTTCAGAAGAATTCACCCAATGGTATGTGCTTGCATTGTTTGGGTACAGGTGAAAAAAAGGTATTTGATGAGGAAAAAATATTTGAAGACAGTAATGCTAAATTAAACACGTTATTACTCGGCTTTTTGGATAGAGGCAAATCACAGAAAAAGTATAGGGCTTTTCTGGAACAAAATGGACTATTTCCTTCGCAGACACTCGGTGAGTTAACAGATGAGCAATTGCAAAAATTAAAGTACGGTGATCGAAAAGAAAATTTTCCGGGCATTATGCCTTTAATTATGAATGCTTCAAAATATAATTTAATAAGTTCACGTCAAATAGATATTATAACGGGAGAATATGGGAAAAAGATAATCTGTCCGCGATGTCATGGTGTTGGATTAAATCAGATTGCGTCACATACCAAATTGCAAGATCGAACATTTGCAGAAGTGAGCAATATGTCTCTGAATGAGTTGGAAAAATTTTTATTAAACGTAGAAGATGATAAAAACAAAAAGATTGTAAATGCAATCAGACTAAGAATTCAATATTTGGTTATGTTGGGACTTGGTCATTTGTCAATGTCAAGACCGATTCCGACTTTATCGGGAGGAGAGTTGCAGAGACTTTGTATTAGTGCATTCATTATGTCTGATTTTGATTCATTAACATTTATATTTGATGAACCATCAATAGGATTGCATGAGAGAGAGAAGGAAAAACTTATTGAGGTTTTGAAAAATATTGTGTCTGCGGGAAATACAGTTATTGTGGTAGAGCATGATGAAAGTATCATTTCGATTGCGGATTATATCGTTGAAATCGGACCGGGAGCCGGAACCGAGGGCGGCGAATTGATTTTTCAGGGCGAATATAAGGAATTTTTAAACTGTGAAGATTCAGTTATAGCTAAATATTTGAAGGATAGAAAGTATTTTATTGAAAATTATAAGCATCAAACGAAAAATGCCCCTGCATTACATTACGATGAGAGACTTCGTATATGTGGTACAAAAATTCATAACTTAAAAAACGTGTCATTGTCGATTCCGTTATATAAAATGGTAGGCTTTGCGGGTGTTTCAGGTAGCGGAAAATCAAGTTTGATAGCACATACACTTGTTCCTAAATTAAAAATGCTTATTCGAAATCGTGTCATACAGAATGAGGATGAAGATATTTATGACTATCCAAGAGAACTTGATGATGTGGAGATTCATGGAACGGAATATATAAATAAGTGTTATGTAATCAATCAACAACCAATCGGACGAGCGAAAACATCGAATATTGCTACATATACCGGTGTTTTTGATGTCATTCGAAAATTATTTGCGGAGACAGAGGACGCAAAAGATTTTGGGTTTGATATGAGCTTTTTCAGTTTAAATGCTGAAGGAGGTTGTCCAACTTGCGGAGGACAGGGATTCTTGGTTTATAATGTTGGGTTTGGTGATATTAATATGATCTGTGATCAATGCCATGGAACTGGATACATAGAGGAAGTGCTTGATGTTAAGTACCATAATAAAAATATTGCCGAAGTGCTTGAGATGACCGTAAAGGAAGCATGTGGATTTTTTAAAGACGTTCCCAAAATATATCAAATTTTATGTTTACTTGATAAAGTAGGCATGGGATATATCAAATTGGGACAAAAGACTACCACTATATCTGGAGGAGAGGCCCAAAGAATTAAATTAGCAAAAGAATTGGGAAAAAGTAGAAATAAAGATAATATCTATATATTGGATGAACCTACTGTCGGTTTATCACCGAAAGACTCTGAACATCTTATTTATTTGTTGAGAGAAATTTGTAATGCTGGTAATACAGTTATTGTTACGGAGCATGATATCGATGTTTTATCCTGCTGTGATTATCTTTTTGAGTTGGGACCAAAAGGCGGAGATGAAGGTGGTTATTTAATTGCGGAAGGAACTCCGAAATTATTAAAAGAGAATTCAAATTCTATTATTGGCGGCTATTTAAAGTAAAAAAGAAATGGGGTACAGGTAAATATGTTTGAACTGTCAGAAGGCGAATTGTTGGAAAACGGATTAGATGAGAATGTTATTTATTCAATTGATGATTTCATCAGAGCCAACAAATATCGATTGATGAGAAGTGTTCTTATCATAAAAAATCAAAAAATAGTGTATGAATGGTACGGTGAAAAATGTAATAGAGAAACAAAGCATGCATTACATTCGATAGAAAAAAGTGTTGCATCGACGGCAATAGGAGTATGCCTTAAAAATAATTTGATTGAAAGCCTCAATATACCAATTACTCAGATTTTGCCGGAGTATTTTAATGATGAGGCAAATGTATTTCATAAATTGATTACTTTAAAGACATTACTGACAATGACATCCGGATTTTATTGGAGAAATGGACCTCACTTGAATGACCCAATGCGTGAGCAGTTAAAACGTTCAAAAGATTGGTTGCAGGCAATTTCGGATTGCAATATTGTGAATACACCGAATACAGACTTTAAATATAAGGTGACAGATATTTATTTGATGAATGCTTGTATTGAAAGATTAACCGGGAAAACGGTATACGACATATTAAATGAATATATGTTTCCATATGTTGGAATTGACTGTGACCCTTTTATTATGACGCCGACCAGTACTGTTTATCATGACTTAACACAGGTAAAAGATTGCATTGAGTTATCTGCAATCGATCTTGCGAAGTTTGGCCTTCTTTATTTGAATCATGGAAAGTTAAACAATAGGCAGATTATTACGGCTGAATATATAGATGAGGCTACAACCGCACATATTGAAAATTATGGTTATTATTGGTGGATTAATGAGGACGGCAGCGGATACAGGGGACTAGGTCGTGGTGGTCAAGAACTGCATGTTTATCCCGAGCATGATATGGTTGTTGTGTTGCAAGCACAGGATTCACCGAGATCGAAATTCTATACTCCGATTATTACAGATGTAATCTTAAAAGCTTTGAAATAATATAAATGAGAGGATGGATTGTTTGAGAGTTATTTTACTCAAA
>JAFLTG010000141.1 GCA_022510545.1 Lachnospiraceae bacterium
TTCCGGTTTCCTGAATTGCCATCTCTGACCGCGCTAAATACAATTCAATGATTCCAGAATCTTCCATTTCGTAACCTCCTTGTAACAGATCTTGAATAATCCTTATACCTATATAGTAGGAAAAAATTGAGACCGGGACAAAAAAATATTTTTTTTACACTTCCCGTACCTGCATGGTAAGAGAAGTGTAAATTAATAAGTGTCCAGACGAGCCAAGATATCCAGATTATGTACTTCTATCTCATGAAAGACACTGACATCAAATTCTGCTACCCCTATCCCGCAAAATCAAAGGGGCAAAAGCATACTATACTCTTGCCCCTATGTTTTTACTAATGAACTTCTTCAGTGGGATCTTTCTCAAAACATGCTATTCACACGGATAAAACTCATAGGTACATATGGCAGGATAATCCCCCTCTGCACCATACACAACTTTTTTCTGTACCTACATTTTCTCCACATATGGTGTAAAAGCCTGCATTCTGACTTATGCCGTCTCTGAATCTACTGTCCGACTATCCAAATCTGTCCAGTTATAAAACTCATAGCCATAATACACATTTATCAACCTAAGAACCCTCCTAAACGCCTTATCTCCGTATTCATAATATAGTTCATCTTGTTCAGGTTCTTTCCCATTCTCTTTCTCCCAGCGCTGTTGTTCTGCGTCCAGAGCTTCCAGCGCCTCGCCGGTTAATCTTTCCGAGCATAACTGATATATCTTTTTCATCTCATAGAAACAGCCGTCATAATAGTTTTTACCGTCTGCAAGAAACTCCTCCTCAGTTTTCTGGGAATAATCATATGTCAGATCGATCAGATAAGAAAGAGAATCCAGATATGCCTGGCGCTCCCTGGCCTTTTCGACCACTTCCTCAGAAACTTCTGTAAATAAAGGATTCTCCACAATGTATTTATTCACTTCTTCTTCCATATAATCATGCCATTCGACTTTCGGATATCCTTTATATAAGGCCTTTGCCCTCTCATAGTCTTCTTTTCCCACCGAAATGTCATCAATACAATATAAATTACTATACTGGCCTATTAAGGAATATACCTTCCAATCCATGACAACGGTATCGCTAATAAAATATAGCTTCTGTAACCAGCCTTCAAAAGCGCTTCCCGCGCTTTGGAAGGTTCCGTTTTCCCTTATAGAAGACATGGATCTGTAGCCAAAAACATTACCTTGTATCTGACCATCCACATAGCGGAGAATTATATATCCCACATAATCATCCAGTTCAAGCAGTACCTCAGGTATATAATCACCATCCATATCTACAACAGCGAACCGACATACTTGTTCTGAATATGCGTAGCTTTGGGACATTTCATTCAAAAAACCATTATATTCCCGAATAACATTGACATTACGTTTCGGGACTTTGTCAGTACAGGAAAAAGCCGCCTCATTCAGAAGCACTGACCGAAATGCCTGCATAACGGACACAGGTTCATCATCTATTTGAGAAGACGATGCCTGCGCACCCTCCGATAACTCTGTCAAAGTAGTCTCCAGTGATTCTGTATTAGCGCTTTCGGACGGCAACAAATCGGGAGTATTGTTATTTGATTCAGAGGGTGTATTCTTTATGGCTTTATCGCTTCCATCTAATGTACCTTCTCCTGATTCGTCCGTCTTCGCTACTTTCTGTTCCGGACTTTCCTGTCCAGCTGCCTTTGCCTCGGTCAGGAACAACGCAGACAGGGACAAGATCAAAATCACTACCACCGCCCCTATCCCCGGCAATGTATATTTGTATTTCATAACATTTTTAATTCTTGACTTTACATTTCCCTCATCAAAACAGATTGGTGCGACAAATACTTTCTTTTTTCTTCTCCCATTTTCAGCGGCAATATGAAGAAGCGCATAAGCGTACTCCTTACGCTTCTCTTTCCCCATGCTTCGGATGACTTCCTCATCACATGCCTTTTCCATATCACTTCCAAACAGAAAATACGCAATCCATATAAAGGGATTGAACCAGTGAATCAGGCAAATTATATAGGTAGTCATTTTAAACAGCCCATCTTTTCTTTTGATATGCATCTTCTCATGAGCGATGACATAAGTAAGATTCTCTGGTTCTATAGAAACTGGTAGATAGATCCGAGGCGAAATAAAACCAAATACCATGGGTATATCAACATCCTCTATCCACCAGATATTTTCCTGGTATAAAACGCTTACCTGCAGCTTTCTCTTAATTGTATAATAAGAATACAACATATGTCCGATAAAGCCACTTAAGCCCACCAGCCAAAAAAGACATAACATAATTCCAATTTGCTTTTGATTCAAGCTGTGTTTTTTTACCTCATTTATCCCCTGCATACTTTGCTCTGCCGGTTCCACAGGCTTTGTGACAACAGGTTCCACGATAATATCTCCTGTCGGAACAGCGGGCATGCCCCCTGTAATATTCTCAGCACCACCGGAAGGATTAACAACATTCACCGCATCGTCAGCCGCCACGGTATGACCTGCACCTGACAGATTCTCGGCAATTACCCGCACTTCTTCCGGTATATTTGCATTGTTCCAGAATCCAATGGATAAACTAAGCTTCCATGGGAAAATAAAAAACAAGAAAGCCATTGCCCAAAGACCGAGAATATATTTATGGCTAATTCGCAGCTTCTTCAACAAAAACCGAACAAGGAAGACAACAAGAATAATAACTATTCCACGCAGGCTCATTTTGATAAGTGCACTCATAAAAGCATCCATGATTTTTCCTCCATCATCTTCTTAGTTTTCCTCGATAATTCGTTTCAACTCTTCTATTTCTTCCTCGGACAGCTTTTTTTGTGACATAAAGGCTGCAACAAAATCAGGAAGCGACCCCCCAAAGGCCCCTTCCACAAATTCCTCACTCTGTTTTGCCTGAAATAACTGTTTGGAGACTAAAGAAGTTACCACACCTTTTTCATTTTTAAAGATACCTTTATCACACAGTCTCTTTAAGACCGTATAAGTAGTGGTTCGCTTCCAGTTCAGTTCTTTCAGGCTTAAAGCTGCCAGTTCTCCTGAAGTAATTGGTTCATTACCCCAGATAAGCTCTGCAAATTTCATTTCAATTTCACCTAATTTATATTCTGCCATAGCGCCCTCCTGTCTACAGGATGTAGAATTTATGTCATAATTCTACATCCTGTAGACAATCCTGTCAAGCCCTATATGCAAAATATTTTTTTGAATTTTAATCATTGACATATATCTATACGTGTGTTATTGTACATATGAGCAAAGAATTTTTACTTTCTAAAAGTATTGTTATGTCTATTATTTTTCATGATT
>JAFLTG010000142.1 GCA_022510545.1 Lachnospiraceae bacterium
GCTGCTGCAGGACATAGTTTTCTGTGAGCTGCCCTTTGAATTGATAATCACTTTTCAGTAAAATAGCGCTATTATCGATACCTGCCATACTTTTAAGCAGACCGGTATCAAAAACAAAAAGTTTAAAACAATCCAAGCGATCAAAAGCTGACAAGGGATGTTCAGCCTTAGAAACATTGTAGACCCGATTTAACATACCGGCCGAGACCAGCCATTCAATAGCTTCCTCAAAATCTCTGGCACGGCCGCCTTCCCTCACAGCGCCATACATGAATTTTTCATTGGACTTTGCAAGCTGTGATACAATGCTGCGAAAAACCATAAGAATCCGGCCACTGTTTACTTTTCCGTTATGTTTGGAAAAATCATTTTCATAAACTTGAATAAGCTCCCGCTGGATTCTGTCAATGGCTTTTGGGTCTTTGTAAGCCGTCCAGGATGAAACACACTCCGGCATCCCACCAATGATCAGATAATAATGGTAGGCATCCAAAAGCCGATTATGAAAGAGTGACTCAATAGGCTGATCCTTCTCAATCTTCTCATAATAAGTGTATAGGGCTTCATCCGTAGCTTGCAAAAACTCATCAAAGGTCAACGGATAAATATCCAGTAGATTTACCATGCCGACAGGGTATGATTTTGGCTGAGACAATAGCGTCCCTAACAGACTTCCTGCTGCCACAATATGATATTCATTGGCCTTTTCTTTAAAATATTTCAGGGAATTCAGTGCCTCCGGGCATTCCTGAACTTCATCAAAAATAATCAGCGTTGCCTCAGGTAAGATCTTCTCACCGGCTACCAGCGCCAATAGCTCGAGAAGGCGATGAGGATTTTTATTTGATGTAAAAAGGGACTTTAACTCCTCGTCCTCGTCAAAGTTAAAATAGACATAGTTTGAATAACAGGTACTCCCAAACTCCTTCATAAGCCAGGTCTTTCCCACTTGCCTGGCTCCCTTTAACACCAGAGGTTTCCGGTCTGCACTATTCTTCCATTCCATTAAGTCGTTTAAAGCATTTCGATTCATGAAAAACCCCCATAAGCATACGGAACATAAGAACAGTATACCATTTTTTCTTTTAAATGCAAAATAATTTTGCACATTTTTCTGAAATTATTTAGACAATTCTGCACATTTTTCCTTACAAATAAATTCCTTACAAAAATGTATATTTTTACAAGTATCATAATGCTCTTATAATATTAGATACCAAAAAACGGCAAATTCGTCATTATCAAAGTTCCTATAAAGCATTGTGTTAACTGCACCAATTACAAAACCGCATTTTGCATAGAACCGACACGCCAATAGATTATTATCTTGTGTTTCTAATGCCAAACCCTTTAGATTGGAATTTTTAGCCCATTCGATTGCCTTTTGTATTAAAGCAGTACCAACGCCTTGCCCTCTGGCTGATTTTGCAACACAAATATCCTCAATAAAAGCATATTTATTCCAATCTCTTTTCAGTATAATTTGTCCTATACACTCTGCATTAGAATATGCAAAGAAAATGACTTTATCGGAATTATCTATATAAGCAGCATAGTCATAAGAATCTTCCGGATATTCTTTCATATAGGGTTGTTCATATATTTCTTCTGTATATGACCAGTTTCCGTTATCGAATGCTGGTTTAATTCTTCCAATGATTTCATAAGGCTGATTTGCCTTGTTTATGTCTGCAAGATTTTGATGATTTATTCTTACAATTTTCATACGAGATACTCCATATATTTCATTTGACTATTCTATAAATTTTTGCTGTCTTACAAAACCTAAATTAATCTCAATGATTATCATTATAATTATAATTATAAAACATTTCATCAAGCAGTTTGTCATACCATTCCGTATTACCCAACGCCGCTTTTATAAGGGTTCCCGCATTCATAACCATCAATTTAAAGTATAACCAATCCCATAAATCATCATATTTTCTTGTTGAGTTAATAAGATAATTCTTTCTAAGTGTGGCACATTGCTTTCCCTATCAATATACTATTTTTTCATGCAATTCATAATAACGCTGATCATCATTTCTTTTTCTTCAGGCCTGGATTCAGCTATCATTATTGTAAGCGCCACAAGCGTGTGGTCATCAATCATTTTTTCATTTTCATAAAAGAGCGCATTGTTCTTATCCAGAAAATATAAAAATATTGTAGCCGCAATACGTTTGTTCCCATCATAGAAGCTGTGATTTTTTGTAATAAAATATAATAGATTTGCAGCCTTTTCTTCCAAAGATGAATAGACATCTTTCCCTTCAAATGATTGGTATACATTTCCGATGCTGCCTTTAAAAGAATCATCTTTTTCTCTTCCAAACAAGTCTGACTCATCTCCAAAACGCATAGAGTCTATGACTTCCCGACATTCTTCATATGATAAAATGTATGTTGCCGGATTCCCGTTTGGACGCTTCATATTTTGATGATCATAGGAATCAAGCAGCTCCAATGCCGTATTATATTTTTCAATAACAGAAAGTACCTGCTTACTATCTAATGAATTTTCTGTACGTTTCATAATGCGTATAACCTCGCCAAGTTGGTTGATACGATCATTATTGACAGCATAGCCTTGTAAAATGTATTGTTTCAAAATAGAATTTGCCCATTTTCGAAATGCAACTCCTCGCTTGGACTTCACACGATATCCGACAGAAATAATAACATCAAGATTATAATATTGAGGGGGTCTGGATGCTTTGCCTGTAGTTCTGTCGAAAATTTCGACAGAACTACCTCTGTCTAATTCGCCTTCATTAAAAATATTGTTAATATGATATGCTACAGTTGAACGAGCTGTATTAAACAATTCACTCATTTGGTCTTGCGTCAGCCAGACAGTTTCTCTCTCAGGTGTTATAGCAACTTCCAGCTGAACATCATTATCTGTAAATAATACAATCTCATTTTGTCCTTTCATAGTTCTCTTCCTCTTAAATATTAGCTAAACCAATATACTTTTATCCTTCTCGCAAATCTGTTTTATATTTCCGTCCTTGATAAGGTATGCCGCTCCAAACAATGTTGTCGTTTGGTTTTCAATCATGAAATAACTTCCGTCTTCCAAAGCATAAAATTCCCTACCATAGCTATCCGAATATGTGATATCCTCAAATAAGCGTTGTCCATCTATAATATCATCTTTTATGTCTTGATAATGTGGTAATATCATTAATTTTGTAATTCCCAATCCGGATAAAAATCTCTCATATTCCTTATCAATGCTTTCACCCTCCAGTTCAGGCTGTGCATATACAATCTCTGCGCTGTTCATTGTTCCGGCACTAAT
>JAFLTG010000143.1 GCA_022510545.1 Lachnospiraceae bacterium
CAATTTCAAGCCATCCTGTGTCATATGTTTTATTATCGAAAACTATCGTTTCCGGTGGTTCCTTATCTGTTATTTCTATATTCTGCACTTTTGAAAGTTCGTTAAAAACATCTTTCAATGAAATGGGAAAAGCAACGAAACAACAGAATACTAAACTAACTGAAATTAAGATTAATTTTTTCATTGTTAATTAATTTTGAGTATGATTGTTATAACCATGCATATTCACTTGAATTCGGTTTTTACCGTCATAGAGATTTTGCATGAAGTAATTGAAATCTTCTAATGAAAGGTTTTCTATGGCTGCTTTATGATTAGAAATATAATCTTTCCCTAATAAATTGTATAATCTTATATTATTATGCCAATAGGCATTAGTCTGAATCATATTTTCAAATTGGGAATGCACCGCTTCTTTCACCCTTTGGAATTGTTCGGATGTCGCTCCATCCTGAAGAAGATTTAAAAATAATCCTTCAGCAAGTTCCAACATCCGGGGAGCTTGATCTTCATTAGTTTGAAGGAAATAAACTAAATTCCATTTCCCATTTGTAACATCATATGAAGAATAAACCTGGGGAGTATATACTCCGCCTTCTTTCTCTCTTAATATTTCAGTGTAAATAAGGGAAAGAATATCTCCGACTAAAGATATTTTTATCTGATTTTCTATTTCATCATTTACATTTTCCCCACTATAAAGTCCATATAACCAGTCAGCCGGAGCACTCATCTCTACTGTAAAATTATCTGTTATTCTACCTTCAGCAATGTTCACGGAAGATAGGATTTCTTTCCCTTTCTTTTTAGTAGTAGGAAGAGAGGCGATATAAGTTTCTAATAAAGGCTTTATAGTTTCTATATCTATGTTCCCTGTAAAGAGAAATGTGTAATCACGGGCATTGGAAACAGACTCCTTATAAATTTCTATCATCCTGTCATAATCCGCATTTTTAAGAACATCTGCATCTATTGCCTTCAACATAGGGTTATTTCCGGAAGTGGCATTTTTCTTATGCTGTTCAAAAATAAACTCCGGTGATTTTTCTGCAGCTTCAAATTGTGGTATAATCATGGAAATGGCTGCTGAATAAACTTCCTTATTTTGATTAATATCTGTGAAAGCGGTATAAATGAGTTCAAAGAGAGTCTGAAGATCCTTGACAGTTGAGGTTCCGCTTAAATTTTCAGAAAAACTTCCTATGTTGTAATCAAGACTTACATTTTTACCATTTAGATAACGTGATAAAGTTTTATTATCAAAGTTTCCGAAATTGGATAAACTGAAAGCATCACCAATTAAGAGAATATTATCAGCTTCACTTTCAGGGAAAGCCTGTTTCCCTCCTTCCTTGAAGGCTTGAAACATAATTTCATCATCCTTTAAGTTGGTTGGTTTTAATATAACTTTAATACCATTTGAAAGAACCAACTCGGTTGTCCCGAATTTACCCTCTTCAATATTTTGAATTTTACCTTTTGTTGGCAGTTCTGAAATAAGTGGTTCTACCGGCATATCATCAATGTAAGCATCATAACTTCGGTTTAAGACATCATTAACTACCTCAAAAGCCTCAATTTTGGATGGTAAGGTTTTATCCTCCCTCTTTTGTTGTTGTATTAGTAAAACCTGATTGTTTGGTGTGATTATTCGAGAAACAGCCTGATTAAAAGCTTCTATCGGGAGCAATGGAATTACAGAGTTAAAAAATTCACGGTCTGCCTCTATACCCATTGTAGGTTCATTTTCTGTAAAAGCATTTATCAGTTCCTTTGCAAGAATGGTATTAATTGTATTGTTCCTTTCGTTATATCGCTTATCATACATAGACCTTTTATTCGCTATTGCCCGGTCAAGTTCTGATTGCGTGAAACCTGCTTTACATGCTCTTGCCACAATTCCCAAAGCATCTTCAAGAGCATCAAGTTCATTTTCTTTTGCGATGGCAGTAACATTGAAAACTCCTTTTGTTTTTGATGGATACATATCACCAAAATAAACCCCTGCATTGGCATATTTACAATCGGAGTCAAGAGAATGCTCGTAAAGCCGATTGTTTATCATTTCTGATATAATATCATTGGTAAGGCAATTGATAAAAGAAATGTCCGTATTTTGATATTCTAACGGAATCTTGTCATACTTTATCTGAAAATCAATCCTGCCATTGGTCAGCTCCGGGTCCTCAAATGCAAAGAATAGGGGTTCTTTATTATCACTAACTCTCACATAATCTCTTATAGGAACATTTTCAGGCATGGGAATATCTGAAAACATTTCTTTCACTTTTCTTTCCATTTCATCGGCATCGAAATCACCCACAATAACAATTCCTTGTTGATCAGGTCTGTACCACTTATGATAATAATCCCGGAGTGCTTCGTATGGAAAGTTCATAACCACCTCCATTGTACCGATAGGGGTAAGATGATATTGTGGTTCGGAAAAAATAACCGGAGCCATAGCCACTCTGAAGCGTTGACGAGGATCATTTCTCATTCGCCATTCCTCCAGAATAACTTTTCTTTCTGCATCTATTTCTTCGTCTTCCAACAATAAATCGTAACTCCAGTCACGGATAGCAAGAAGTACACTATCCATCAGTGCCACGTTGTCTGTTGGCACATTATCGATATTATATACCGTTTCTTCATAATCGGTATAAGCATTGATATCTGCTCCGAAACGAATACCTTTTGATTCGAGATAACGCAACATTGAGTCGCCTGGATAGTGTTTTGTGCCATTGAATGCCATGTGTTCCAAGAAATGAGCCAGTCCATATTGTTCCGGTGTTTCAAGTGCTGATCCTACTTTCTGTGCTATGTAGAAATTAGCTCTGTTTTTTGGCATTTCATTATGAAGAATGTAATATGTAAGTCCATTCTCCAGCACCCCATATTTAACCTCCGGATTGAGTGGTAATGGTTGTTGTGCATATAAAAATACGACACATAAAAGAAATAATGAAATGGATAATATTCTTCTAATCATTGCGACTTTTTTCATGCAAAAATACATTGGGATAGCCTATTTTCAAACTACAACACCTTACATTTCGAAATGTAAGGTGTTGATAGTCAGTATATATGAAAAATATTTTCTTACAATGCCTAACTTAAAGCGGTTTTATTCAAAA
>JAFLTG010000144.1 GCA_022510545.1 Lachnospiraceae bacterium
GAACTTCTTATTTCCGAACAACGACTCATATCCTACTTACTATGTGTCCCCGTCCTTCCCCCGACATCGTCTCTTCTCCATCCCCCCGCCGCACACAAATTTCAATTTATTGCAGATAAAAAAGGATTTTGGAAAAAGAGGCAGAATATTATAATCAGAGTTGTTGTTTTTATAGACAGACATAGTGTGAAGAATGGAGATGCTGTATGAATATACGGGAAAGTTTGGAGCAGTGGGAAAAAGAATATTTAAGCCCCTATGCGATGCTTAGCATGAACTCCGCAGGCCGGCAAAGACCTGAGGAACAGTGCGACATCAGGCCTGTGTTCCAACGTGACAGAGACCGGATCATACATAGCAAATCTTTTAGAAGATTAAAAGATAAAACACAGGTATTTTTAACCCCTGAGGGTGACCACTACAGGACCCGCCTGACGCATACTTTAGAAGTAAGCCAGAATGCACGAACAATAGCCAAGGCACTGCAGTTAAATGAGGACCTGGTAGAAGCGATTGCACTTGGACATGATTTGGGACATACTCCTTTTGGACATGCCGGAGAACGTGCGCTAAACCGTATATGTCCATATGGTTTTTCACACAATGAACAGAGTGTAAGAACCGTGGATATTCTGGAAAAGAATGGACAGGGAATTAACCTTACATATGAGGTGAGAGATGGAATCAGGAATCATCAGACTTCGGGTATGCCAAGTACCTTAGAGGGCAGGGTGGTAAGGTTCTCCGATAAGATTGCCTATATCCATCATGATATGGATGATGCAATAAGAGGCGGCATTCTTAAGGAATCCGATGTGCCTAAGGAAATAGGAGATGTTATAGGTTATAGCTGTGGAGCACGGCTGGACTTTTTTATACACGATATTGTAACAACAAGCCGTGGCAAGAACGATATTTGTATGTCCCCCGATGTGGAGGCGGCGATGCAGAAACTCAGGCAGTTTATGTTTGAAAACGTATACCAGAATCCGATTGCCAAGAGTGAAGAAAGCAAAGCAGAGGAGCTTATAGAGACTTTGTACAGTTATTATCTTGAACATATAGACAAACTTCCCGGATTCATACTTAGTAAGCTGGATGAGGGGGAAGAGCCGGAAAGGCTGGTGTGCGATTTTATAGGTTCAATGACTGACAGATTTGCAATAGCCACTTATCAGGAGATTTATATTCCCAAGACGTGGCATGGTTGATATGTTAAAAGCTATACGCTTTGGCATAAAGTTATATACTTAATATCGAGAAGAAGGTTAGGGTATGTATTATCCGGATGAACTGATAGAGGAAGTAAGGATTAATAATGATATAGTGGATGTGATTTCCGGTTATGTCCGTATCCAGAAAAAGGGCAGCAGTTATTTCGGGCTATGTCCTTTTCACAGTGAGAAATCTCCGTCATTTTCCGTATCTCCGGTAAAACAGATGTATTATTGCTTTGGCTGCGGAGCGGGAGGTAATGTTTTTACGTTTTTGATGGCATACGAGAACTATTCGTTTCCGGAGGCGGTCAAGCAGCTGGCAGAGCGGGCGGGAATATCTCTTCCAGAGGTGGAATATTCCGAGGAAGTAAAGAAGCGTGAGGGTAAAAAGGCAAAGCTCCTTGAGGTGAATAAAGAGGCGGCAAGGTATTTTTATTATGTGCTTCGTTCTCCTAAAGGCGCCGTCGGATACAAGTATTTATCGGGCAGAGAACTGAGCGATGAGACAATGAAAAAATTCGGTCTGGGTTTTGCCAATGTGACGAGCAACGATTTGGTTAAATATCTGAATTCCAAAGGATATGATGACGAACTTATCCGTGAAGCCGGGCTTGGGGATTTCGACGAGAAGTATGGAATGCATGATAAATTCTGGAACAGGGTAATGTTTCCGATACAGGATATAAATCATAAGGTTATCGGCTTTGGCGGCAGGGTTATGGGAGATGCCAAACCAAAATATCTTAATTCGCCGGAAACCATGGTTTTTGACAAGAGCCGGAATCTGTACGGACTTAATTTTGCAAGAACCTCCCGCAAGAATAATATTATTTTATGCGAGGGTTATATGGATGTAATAGCTATGCATCAGGCCGGATTTACGCAGGCGGCGGCTTCGCTTGGTACTGCATTTACTGTTGGACAAGCCGCATTACTTAAGCGTTATACGGATGAAGTCCTGCTTGCCTATGACAGTGACGGTGCAGGAGTAAATGCGGCGCTCAGGGCAATAAGCATTCTGAAAGAGAGCGGACTCAGGGGGAAGGTCATAGATATGTCTCCAGCCAAAGATCCGGATGAATTTATTAAAGCAAATGGGCCTGAGGCCTTTCAGGAGCGTATTGATAAAGCGCAGAACAGCTTTTTCTTTGAATTAAAGATTCTGGAGAGAGATTATGATCTTAGTGAACCTGACTCTAAAACAAGGTTTTATCGTGAGATTGCCAAAAAACTTTGTGGTTTTGAGGAAGCGGTTGAGCGAGAGAATTATACGGAGTCAGTGGCGGCAAAGTATAATATAGGTCTGGAAAATATGCGGAAGATGGTAGCGTCTTATGCCGCGCAGACAGGCTATATTAAGCCGGTGGAAAGACCTAAACCTACACAGGTGCAGAAAAATACTCCGGAGGAAAACACCAGAAAATCACAAAGGCTTTTGCTTACCTGGATAACGGAGGAACCGAAGTTATATCAGAAGATAAAAAAATATATTCAGGTGGAGGATTTTACACAAGACTTATATAAAAAGGTGGCGGAAAAATTTTTTGATGACCTGGAGCAGGGAAATTTTAATCCTGCATCAATTATAAGTATGTTTCAGGATGAAGAGGAACAGAGGGAAGTGGCCTCCCTTTTCAATACCAGACTAAGTGAAGTGACTTCCGATGCCGAGCGGGAAAAGGCACTTCACGATATAGTTTATGCAGTCAAGAAAAATAGCTTTGAATACTATTCGAGCCGGATGGGTTCGGATATAAATGCCTTAAATCAGGTGATTTCGGGCAAAAAAGCACTGGAAGAACTTAGCAAAACGCATATTTCCTTGAATTAAAGGCAAAAATAAGGAATAACCCCCAAAAGGAAGGATGGGCCAAGTAATGGACGAAAATGTACAGGCAAAGTTTGAAGAGCGT
>JAFLTG010000145.1 GCA_022510545.1 Lachnospiraceae bacterium
AGCACTTGACTTTTAATCAAGTTGTCTGGGGTTCGAATCCCCAGTGGCTCATTAATTTTTAATTCAAAATAAAATGTCGGAGCGATATGTAAATATATCTTACCGACATTTTTTATATTAATCCTATTTTTTATCTTTAAATTCCAAAGCCGCCTTAATCAATCCTCTAAACAACGGATGTGGTCTGTTAGGTCTGGATTTAAGTTCCGGATGCGCCTGTGTTGCAACGAAGAATGGATGATCCGGTAATTCGCACATTTCGACAATTCGGCTGTCAGGAGAAAGCCCCGAGAGTTTCATTCCATTTTCTGTTAAAACATTGCGGTAATCATTATTTACTTCATAGCGGTGCCTGTGTCTTTCGTGAATGGTTTTTTCGCCGTACAGTTCATATGCCTTGGAGGACTCGTCCAAAATACAAGGATAGGAACCAAGTCTTAATGTACCGCCGATATCTTCCACATCATTCTGGTCAGGCATTAATGCAATTACCGGATGGGTAGTATTCGGATCCAATTCAATACTGTGCGCGTCATTATAACCAAGAACATTTCTGGCATATTCTACAATGGATAATTGCATTCCGAGACATAATCCCAGATATGGGATTTTATTCTCCCTTGCGTAGCGGATAGCATAGATCATACCTTCGATACCTCTGTCGCCAAATCCGCCGGGAACAAGAATTCCGTTTACATCATTGAGAATATCCGCAACATTGTCTGCGGTAACGGTTTCTGAATCCACCCATTTAATATTGACTACGCAATGATTGGAAATACCGCCGTGCTTAAGTGCCTCTACAACGCTGATATAGGCATCGTGAAGCTGTGTATATTTACCTACGAGTGCAATTGTTATTTCGTCGGTAGATGTACGAAGTGATTCTACCATAGAGGTCCAGTCGGTTAGATCCGGTTCAGGACAGTCGAGTTTGAGACATTCACATGCAACCTGAGCCAAATGCTCTTTTTCCATGGTAAGTGGAGCTTCGTATAAATATTCTACGTCAAGATTTTGAAGAACATGGTTGCTTGGCACGTTACAGAACAGTGCAATCTTATCTTTTAAACCCTGATCCAGGGGATACTCACTTCGGCACACTATTATATCCGGTTGAATACCCATTCCCTGCAATTCTTTGACACTTGCCTGAGTCGGTTTGGTCTTCATCTCCTGAGAGGCTCTCAAATAAGGAATAAGGGTAACGTGAATTAAAATAGCATTTTCCCTGCCGACCTCATGCTGGAACTGACGTATGGATTCAAGGAAAGGCTGACTTTCAATATCTCCTACCGTTCCGCCTACTTCTATTATGGCTATACGCGTCTCGGAATCTGTGAAATTCCGATAAAATCTGCTCTTAATTTCATTTGTAATATGTGGAATAACCTGAACAGTTCCTCCGCCATAATCACCGCGGCGTTCCTTTTGAAGGACGGACCAATACACTTTTCCGGTAGTGACATTGGAGTTTTTATCAAGATTTTCATCGATAAAGCGCTCATAATGTCCTAAGTCCAGGTCAGTTTCCGTACCGTCTTCCGTAACAAAAACCTCACCATGTTGTATAGGATTCATGGTACCGGGATCAATATTTATATATGGGTCAAATTTCTGCATGGTAACCTTATAGCCACGCGCCTTTAATAATCTGCCCAAAGATGCGGCGGTAATTCCTTTACCAAGTCCGGAAACAACACCACCGGTTACGAATACATATTTTACTGCCATTTTGCCCTCTTTTCGTTAGAACTTATTTGTCTGCCTTGCCAACTCTTTTTCTTGTCCTATTATACAATGTGGAAGCAGGAAAAATCTACTATAAAAGCAAAATTTATGAAAAAACTTTATAAATCTTTAATACTTGTGTATATAAATTCACAAATCTCTTATTGATTTATAAAAATCTGTTAAATATAATAGGGATAGATGAAAAATAAAAACGGTTTCAGATAAGCCGGATTTATTGGAAAGTGAGGATACCTCATTAATGGATAACAATCTAAACCAATATGATGGTAACTATAATAACAACAATAACAATTCAAACAGAGGACAGGACAACAAGGGAGGTTCAGGCGGTCCGAACGGAAATGGTAACGATCCTAAGAAACAGAGCTTTGTTATCTTAATCATTGCAGCATTGATTACATTATTCAGTATCAGTATGTTTATGAAATTTATGACCGGTTCATCCAATCAGGAAATCAGTTATAATGAATTTATAAGCATGATAGAGCATAATGAAATTGACAGTGTTGTTGTTGATTCGGATAGAATTACCATTTATCCGAAAAACAGTGGAAGCAATAATCCGTTTATCTATGCTTACGGTGGAAATATCACTTATTATACAGGCAGAATGGAAGATGACGCTCTTACCGAGAGATTGCTGGAGCATGATATTAAATTGAATAAGCAGGTATCGGACAGTTCCAGCATTATAATTACGGTTCTGCTGTATTATGTTCTTCCGGTTTTGCTTATGTGGGGATTGCTCAGTCTTTTGTTTAAAAGGATGGGCAGCGGCGGTCCAATGGGTGTAGGCAAGAGTAATGCCAAGGTCTATGTGCAAAAGGAAACAGGAATTACTTTTCAGGATGTGGCAGGAGAGGATGAGGCCAAAGAATCCCTTGTGGAAGTGGTAGACTTTCTGCACAATCCGGGTAAGTATTCCAAGATCGGTGCCAGATTGCCCAAGGGAGCTCTTTTAGTAGGACCTCCCGGAACAGGTAAGACTTTGCTGGCAAAAGCAGTTGCAGGAGAAGCACATGTACCGTTTTTCTCGTTATCCGGTTCGGATTTTATCGAACTGTATGTCGGAGTCGGTGCTTCACGTGTCCGTGATTTGTTTAAGGAAGCGGAAAAAAATGCACCTTGTATCGTATTCATAGACGAGATTGATGCAATAGGAAGAAGCCGCGACACAAAATACGGCGGAGGAAACGAAGAACGTGAGCAGACATTGAATCAGCTGCTTTCCGAGATGGATGGTTTTGACGGTAAAAAAGGAATTATTATTCTTGCGGCAACTAACCGTCCGGAAATCCTTGATAAAGCATTACTCCGTCCGGGACGTTTTGACAGAAGAATTATTGTAGATAAGCCTGACTTAAAAGGTC
>JAFLTG010000146.1 GCA_022510545.1 Lachnospiraceae bacterium
CTTTGCCGCAATAGTGGTCTTGGTTTGTTCTTTTAAATTCTCTTCCGCAATTTGGACATATCCACATAAGTGCTTTTCCTCCGTTAAATTCCGAGTTGGCCAAAGAGTGATCAATTATGATTGCTTTTTTGTATTCACTTAATTCAGTCAAATAATCTATGATATATGTAAATGTCCTTCTTAAGTATTCATTACCTTTTATAATCTTTATAAATTGTCGAGATTAAAAGACACATTGCAAAATCTGCGGCTTAATGTTATATGTGATATTCCTCTAATTTGCAATTTTTAAGCGTGTATTGGAAAAACGCCTCATTTGTCATATCTCTAAAATATGTTTACGCATAATTAATGAAAAGAAAGACCAAAATTCCTTCTCATATTCCCGGGGAACATATCGAACACGCTTATACATACCTATCGGCAGGAATGCAAGACATATGAACATGATAACCGGGATCAGCCACTTATATTTTAAAACATTTTGTTTCTGCTTCGTCAGAATAACTGCAATCGCGAAACACACCCACATAATGATGAGATTGTAAATCAGCAAAATTTCCCGAGTTATTTCAGGATAAAATGCCATGCTCCAATCATGCTCAATAACGGTAATACCAAACGGTATTCCATGCGTCAACCCCAGTCCCAAAAGAATCAAAAACAAAACTAAATAAGCAATGACATACTTCTTCATATAAGCGATCCTTTCTCCACTTCTTATTACTCATCAGGTATTCCGATTTGTACAATTAATTAAACAACTGGAATTTATTTATCAAGCGATTCTAATAGACCTGTTATTTGCTCACTTAGTGCAGGGTCTTCATCAGCTTGCGCTTGACTTTCACGCAGTATTCAATTAAACTCCATATCATAATCATAATACGCCTGCCCGTCTTTTACACCCATTTTCAAAGAAATGCCCAGATCTTCATAAACGCTTGACAATTCAAAATCAGACGCTTTCGCGCTCATAATAAGCTCTGCCAGTTCGCCTGCCGCGTTTTCATAGGCTTCATCATTTGCAATTCCTCCGATTGCGGGACCTGACGGTCCATAATATGCGTTCAGATAAATCACATTTCCTGCCTCATCCTCGGCAGCAACCACATAAGAAAGCAAATCCTCATTATTTTCCGTCACATAGTCTGCACTTCCAAACAACGTCAGAAGCTGACCGATAAAGAGACTTTGATATGTGGAATCATACTTCACGTAATAGTAACCTGTTTTTTTATCATACTCCAAATCATAAACACCCAATATTTTTGAGGTTCCCAGAGGAAGCAGATTCGGGTCTGCCTTATAAAATTTGTAATTATTTGTCTCGTAACATTGTTGTCCTGCTTCGGATTCCTCATCCGTTTCCGTCTGTCCATCTTTTTTCAAATCACTTTTCATCTGTTCAAATCGTTCTTCCAGCTCGCTGTCAGATTTTGCAATCAGATTCAACAGCTTTTCGTCTTCCTCACTGACAATACCGTCCAGCGTTACCCAGTTCACCGCCTTGTCCAGAAAATTATCATCCTGATAAGCATTATAGACCTCCCATTTTAACTGTGCACCATTTTCTATGGCAAAAGCGACTGCCTCAATCATTTTATCCGTCGTTTCGCCTTCCACGGTAAGCTCATCTGTTTCCCGCTCCCAGTCAGGATAATCCAGCTCTGAAAAAAATGAGTCCAGTGAGGAGAAAAAAATCATATGCTCATATCGCAGCGGCTCATCAAAAACCGCTCCATGATCCAATGCAATCTGCATTATTTCAATGTCGCAATTATACAAGCCATAATCTAAAAGCATAACATAATTGGCATCGTAATAATAAATCATCTCCGGATGACGATCCACAAGCTTTTCAAGTCTATCTTTATCAGATTTCTCAAGGCATTGTTTGTACGTTGCAATCCATGAAGGCCGAAGTGTTGTCCTGCCGTTTGGTGTATCAACAGTCTTAGGCTTTGGCATGACGACAAGTAGGACAAGAAGCAAGACAGATCCCAGCATAAGTCCCGAAAGAACAAAAAGTACCGCAGCTGACTTTTTACGTTTTTTCACCTTCAGCACAATACCAATTACAAGAAGGAGCAACCCGATAAACGTGATTGCCCCCAGTATAAATAAAATAATCCATACAAACATTAATCCTGCAAATGCCATTTTTTCTTCTCGCCATTTCTATTTATATATCCGATAAAATAATTTGTTACAAATTTCTATCCGGTAGTATTATTGTTTTTATAGATCTTGATTATGTTAATAATTATAAAATGCAGAACGTTTATTTGCAATAATAGTTTTTATTTCATAGTTGTTATCTCATCCAAATAAATTAAATTGTTCAATAATTACGCATAATTAATGAAATGATAGACCAAAATTCTTTCGTATGTTCCAGAGGAACATATCGAACACGCTCAGTCATACCCACCAGCAGGAATGCAAAACAAATGAACATTATAACAGGGAGCAGCCACTTACATTTTAAAACATTTTCTTTATGCTTTGTCAGAATAACTACAATCACGAAGCACGCCAACATAATGATAATATTGTAAATTAGCATTATGTTCCGAATTATTTCGGGATAAAATGCAAAGCTCAAATCCAATTTGGAAACGGTAATACCAAACGGTATTCCATGCGTTAATCCCAGTCCCAAAAGAATCAAAAACAAGATTAAGTAAGCAATGACATATTTCTTTATATAAGAGCTTCCTTTCACAATTTGTCCCATTCTGAAAACCGGAATTTGCTAATTATCAAATCAAAATCTACAATGTGGAAAGTAATCTTTTATTTTCGATAATTAAGCAAATTGAGAATATTATTTCTACTATAATCATTGTCGCCGCTAATATGAATGGCTCTGCTTTCAATCCAATAATTAATGCCATCAAAGGAATCAAAATTGAAAAAAACATATAACTTTTAGAACTATATAACCAACTATATGGCAATAAATGCGCTCCAAAAATCATAGCGA
>JAFLTG010000147.1 GCA_022510545.1 Lachnospiraceae bacterium
CCAGCTTACTATTTGTGCAATCCGTCTTTCAGGCATAGCGACAAATTTCAATTTACTCAAATATAAGAAATCAACCAATAAAACACTCCCAACACCCAGCTCGTAAATATCCCATAAAGTATTACCGGTCCTGCAATCGTGAAAATCTTACATCCAATACCAAAAATCTGCCCCTCTTTCTTATATTCAATCGCCGGTGCAGACACCGAATTGGCAAAACCGGTAATCGGAACCAGTGCACCTGCACCACCCCATTCTACCAGTCTCGGATAAATATTAAATCCTGTCAGCAGTACACTTAAGAAAACAAGTATAAGCGAGCACCACGCCCCTGCGGTCTCCTTATCAATGCCCATACTGTTGGTGGCATAATTTAAGATAGCCTGTCCTACGAGACAGATAATGCCTCCCATTACAAATGCCTTAAGCATCTGAACTGCAAGATTGTGAGTCGGTGTAACCGCTTTCACACGCTCCTGATACTGTTTATTTCCGGAGGATTTGTCCACCTGCTGTGCTTTTTCCTGCTGTATACTTTGATTGCTTTGATCCATGAATAAAACCTCTCTTTCTTATTATCTATACTCAGCCATGCAGATATACCTGCTGTGTAAAATAAATAAGGCTTCCCGCCAATTTACCAAGTGCCACTGCCAGTATAGCGATTCCAAGCCCATGCCTAAACCCTATCCTTCTTGAAAAAATCGGAATAGTGTTAAGCATCTCCGCAATTGCCAATGCCAGCGAACCAACAAATATACCGGAAAATAGCCCATACATTATCATAATTACGTTTCCAATTATACTCCACACCGTTTCGGTTCCCACAGCGCCAAAAATATTATGTGTAAGTATCCATTCACCGATTTGGGCCTTCTCACTAAATACGCTGAGAAAGTCACCTGCCAGAGTTCCCAGTACAACCATTTCTTCCAATATAAAAATCTTTTTGGCAATATGCATCTTACCGGCAAAACGCGGAATAAGACCTACAGACAAAAGCACCGTAAAAACCCCGCCCGATACGATAAATCCAAAACTCATACCAAGCAGCACCATAAAAATCTGTTTAATCAACATCAATAGTTTTCCCTTCCCTGTCCGCAGTTTCTATCAAAGCCTTATTAACATCTGCTTCATATACGCGCATCTCCACCTCAATAGGAGTCGGGTCCTTGGTAATACGTCTGCCCCCGATATGATTAAAGAAAACAATAATTCCTACTGCCAGTCCAAGTGAATATGATAACTCCAAAATTCCGTAACCGTCACTTACCTGCCCCATTATCATTTCATAGAACTTGGTAAAGACCTCATTGATTCCGATATCATTATGAAATGCCATAATCGTAAAAGCAGTTCCAAAAAAGCTGATTGCAGACACAAATATAAGTTTTATCACCTGTACCGGTCCTTTATGCTTATCCACATCAATCTGCTCTACCAAAACATCGATTTCACCGATATTTTCCACAGTGACGTTAGGATAAAGCTTTTCAATCTCCTCAATTACCTTCAGGATACTGATAACCTGCCGTTTTCTTTCACCTTTTTTAAAATGATAGAGCTTGATAGTCTTGACTTTTGCCAGAATATTTTCATCGCTGCAAATCATTTTTCCGATATCTTTAACATATACATCTTCCGACTGCAGTTCTACATTCTGCTCCGCTTTCAGGTACAGTGTTACATTGTTGGTTGACATAATATTTCATTTCCTTTTGCATTCATATTTAGCAAACTAATTAATAAACTTCATAAATCTGACAGTTTAAATAAATTATGAATTATTATCTATTAATCAACGTTTTTTATACATCACTTTTTAAAAATGCAGTCAACTCCTGTCAATGTAATATTTTATTTAAGCCAAAATATCCATTCTCGACATTATAGCATACTCACTCTTATACATTGCCCTTAGATTGTCGGTTTTATTATACTGTTCACCTATGCAAAACTCTTTAGACCAGGTCATATAGTATGCCCACGGAGTGTGTGAACGCTCAAGCATTTGAATATCGGGAATATATCCGACCTCTGCGAGTGCAGCAACCTTTGATTTTGTCGTTTCCGAAATGAGCTTTTCGTACTCTTTAGAGTAATCTGTTTTTGCATATTCGCTAAGATAAATATCCATAGAAATAATATCAACATATGCATCTCCCGGATATCCATTTGCCAAAGGACAATTCCATACCCAGAGCAGATTATTAAGCTGATGGTGATAAGTATAATATTCAAACATCAACTTGTAGAGCTCACAGGCAATCTCCGGTCCTTTTGCAGCCCACCAGAACCATTGCCCCTCCGATTCATGAAAGGGTCTCCAGAGAATTGGAATATTTTCGTCACTAAATTTTTTTAGTTCTTTTGCAATAATATCCATATCATGAAAAAAAGCTATCCGTTCCGGGGTGGAATCACATAGAACTTTTTCTGCATCAAAGTCAGTATTCTCCGTATAAAAGCTTTTATCCCTGCCTCCAATCGGAGAATACCAGTGAAAAGTCATAGTAAGTATTACATCCGAATTTTTCGCCAAATCCATAGCCGTATCCAGTGTATTTTTGTTATCTTCAATTTCTTTCAGGCAAGCAGCAGTTGCATCATCATAATTGATATTGGGCGAATATGATAACAGCTCAAATCCGATTAATTTTGGAGTTTTCCCTGTGTTATCTCTTATATACGATACTTCCTCCATCTCATTGGTCTGCGTATGCTGACCTGTAATAATTTTCTTCCCTGCCATATCCGAAAGATAGTTCAGAAGCTCTTTTGCTTCTTCGGATGCATAAGGGTTTGCTGTAATCTGCATAAATATCACTCCTTTACACTACGGCATTAAGCCAATGAATTAATCCAATACGTGATGTAAATTGAAATTTGTGTGGGCGGGGGATGGATGGAGAGGCGTCGAAGGCGGGACAGGGGCATAATTAACAGGGGATGTGGCGGCTTTCGGGAATAAGAACTTCTAATA
>JAFLTG010000148.1 GCA_022510545.1 Lachnospiraceae bacterium
TAACACATGACCAGACAGAGGCTATGACACTGGGTACCAGAATCGTAGTTATGAAAGACGGTGTTGTTCAGCAGGTAGATACACCTCAGAACTTATATGAGAAACCTCAGAACCTCTTCGTTGCAGGTTTCATGGGATCTCCTCAGATGAATTTCTTAGATGCTGTTGTTGAAGTTAACGGAGATACAGCAGGACTTAAACTGGCTGGCAAGACCATTCCTCTTCCGGCTGATAAATCTAAGAAACTTATTGCTGGTGGTTATGCAGGAAAGACCGTTACTTTCGGTATCCGTCCTGAAGATGTATATGATTCACCGGAATTCGTTAGCTCCGCTAAATGTGTATTTGAATCTACCATTAAGGTATACGAATTGCTTGGTGCAGAAGTTTACTTATACTTTGATCTTGCTGAGTTCCCGATCACTGCAAGAGTTGATTCACGTACAACAGCAAGACCCGGCGATTCAGTTAAGTTCGCATTTGATGTTGATAAGATTCACGTATTCGACAAAGAGACAGAGCAGATTATTACAAACTAGATTTTATAGTGAAGACGCATTCCGAAAGGAATGCGTCTTTTTGCTTGCGCCAAACATAAAAATGTTTTATCATATTTTTATATAATTTGTATGAGTAAAACGAAAGGCGGATTGTGGGATGATTTCCAGTCAGGTAATAAAAACCAGTATAGATGAGTTAAAAGCAATTTCCAAAGTTGATTTGTGCGTATTTGATTTGGAGGGGAAAATAGTTGCAACTACATTTGAACCTGATGATATCTCGCATGACTTAATTGATGGTTTTACTAATTCACCGGCGGATAGCCAGATAATAGGCAATCATCATCTTATGAAAGTTTTGGATGAAAGCGAGCTGCTTTTTATTTTGGATGCAAAGGGTACCAGTGAAGATGCTTATATGATCAGCAAGATTGCTGTCAGCCAGCTGCAAAATCTTATCATTGCATATAAAGAGAAATACGACAGAAATAATTTCTTTCAAAATCTCCTGCTGGACAATCTGTTATTGGTGGATATATATAATCGTGCTAAAAGGCTTCATATTGAAGTTTCCGTACCGAGAGCTATCTTGTTGATTGAAATGGAAAAGGGTAAAAGTTCTGCGGCTGCCGAACTGCTTAAAGGAATGTTTTCCTCTCATTCAGGTGATTATATTACAGCCGTAGATGAGGATAATGTTATTCTGGTAAAAGCAATGGATGATGTGGAAGACTACGCTTCATTGGAGCAGGTGGCGCATACGATTGTTGATATGATAAATATGGAAGCTATGATGAATGTCAGAGTTGCTTACGGAACAATAGTCAGTGAACTGCGGGATGTTTCCAAGTCATATAAGGAAGCCAAAATGGCACTTGATGTAGGTAAGATTTTTTATGCGGAAAAGAAAGTGACCCCATATAATAAATTGGGAATAGGAAGACTTATTTACCAACTGCCAAACAACCTGTGCCGCATTTTTATGGATGAGATTTTTGGTGAAAATATACCGGATGAACTGGATGAGGAAATCCTTACCACTATTAATAAATTTTTTGAGAATAACCTGAATGTATCGGAGACTTCCAGGCAGTTATTTGTACACAGAAACACATTGGTTTACCGTCTTGAGAAGCTGGAGAAAACCACTGGCTTGGACATCCGTACTTTTGATGATGCATTGACTTTCAAGATTGCGCTTATGGTAGCCAACTATATGAAATATATGGATTCCATTAAATAATGATTAAGAAAAAGAATGCAATAATCAAAATAGAGTCCGGTCATAGAAGTTATAATATGAATTATGATTTTAAATGTCAGATAAGAAATTATCTGGCATTTTTTATTTTTATAAAACATATACATATAGTAGAGGCCTTAAACCAATTTTTTACTGTTATAAGTCAAACACAGAGAGGGAAAGTATATGTATCAAAAAGAAATTGTCTATTTAAACTTATTTGAAAACGATATAAAAAGCGGCTGCGTAGGTTATTTTAAGATAGAGCAAAAGCAGGGAAATTACAGTATAGAGCTTCAGGTAAAAAATGTTCCGAATATTTTTACGGGAAACTTTCCAATACGTTTACAGGGTGAAAATGACTGGAAAGAAGCCGATATGCTTTCAATCAATAACGGTTACGGTAAGTGGACAGGAACTATATCTGAAGCAATTGCAAGGGTGGAGATTCTTTTGACAGACTCTCATAGGATTAAAGGTGAAAGCAAAAGAATGCACTCTAACGGGGTTTTAGTAAGTACATATGTAGAGCCGTCTGATAATATTCAAACAAGCGAAGAATCTAAACAGTGGAACAATCCTTCAGAGGCATCTGTAGATTTAAATCAGCGAGACAATAGTCAGCAGCTAATTGAAGAGCCCAAACAGTCAGTGTTACCAACTGAAATAATAAAAGCTGAAAAAGTCTCTGAACCCATAAAGACCACACAATACAGAGATACACCACAGGAACCCGCAAGCGAAGCCCCTCCATTATATGAAAGCAAATGGGAACAGATTCTTGCTACATATGACCAGATTCATCCATATGGCGATAACCGCATATATGTCAAACTTGAACCAAAGGATTTTGTTGTGCTTCGTTCAAACTATCAGCATCTTGTAAACAATAGTTTTCTTTTACATGGATTCTATAACTACCGTTATGTTATTTTGGGAAAAGAAAAAGATTTTTACATTGGTGTACCCGGTGTGTTTTATGAGAGAGAAAAAATGGTTGCGCTTATGTTTGGTTTCGAAGCATTTGAATGTGAAGGCGGAGATGCCGAGGAAGGTAAATTCGGATATTATCTTAGAAAAGTAGAGATATAAATACAAATTTTAAAACCGTGCGCTCTATGTCGAACTCGACTCATGCACGTTACCTTTACAGTTAACTCCGCCAGGCACCCTTACGGCACATGGAAGGTTCCACTTAGTGCTGCTGTGTTCCCACCCTGACACGGTTCATGGATTCCCAT
>JAFLTG010000149.1 GCA_022510545.1 Lachnospiraceae bacterium
TTCCCATTGCGCAAGACCCAAACTTCAACGCCACTTATAAAGGGCAGCTACACAAAACAAAGCCCTCGATAAAGCATCACCCCTACTATAGCGGATTGTAGGTACAGGGCACCGCTACCGCCCCGGCTGCACGGTTTTATTAGTATACTGTTTTTTCGCGGTTTTGTCAACTTTTTACCAATGTTAATCTGATGATTTGCGATTTAATCTTCGCGTAGGTTTTCACGTTGATACTCGCATAGTGAATCTGATTCTTTCTGCTCAGCCTCTTTTTTATTTCTTATGCGCAGTTCTTTAAAAAAAGTAGTGAGCAGCGCTGAGCATTCTTCTTCAAGAATACCTCGCTTGACTTGGACCTGATGATTAAACTGCGGCATCTCTAAGATATTAAGAATGGAGCCGCCGCAACCTGCCTTGGGATTCATGCTGCCCATTACAACCTCAGTAATCCGGGCCTGAACAATAGCACCTGCACACATCTGGCAGGGCTCAAGGGTCACATACAATGTGCAGCCCTCAAGTCTCCAGTCGCCCAGTTTTTTGCTTGCTTTATTTATGGCAGTAATTTCTGCGTGGGAAAGCGTATTTTTATCAGTGTTACGTCGATTATAACCTCGGGCTATTATTTTGTCCTCATATACTATTACACAGCCTATGGGGACCTCGCCAAGGGCATATGCTTTTTGCGCCTGCTTGATTGCCGCTTTCATATATTTTTCATCAGTGTTCATATTTTCTTACCGGTTTCTTTGTGATTATAAATTATAATATTTAAATATGCATTATGATTTAACAGAATTATTTACTCAATATTTTTACGGTTATTTTTAATACTACGTAAATATTATCTCATAAATAATATTTCATTTCATTAAATATTTTGCTTTTTTACTATTTATTTTTAGCTATTTTACTTTTAAGTATTTCATTTTAATAATCAAAGGCTCTGCCATTACCATTCTACTTTAGTCTGGAATAATGCTTTCTCAGGAAGCAAATATGCATTATCTGCTTTGCATTCATCCATATAGGTATAGTAATCTACTACATATATATAGACTGTATCCGTATTTCTTCCATAGGTAGAATATATTTGTGCATAGCCTCCCTGACTATCAAGTATTTTCCCATCAGCATCCGTAATGGCAACAATATAATCTGAACGATCGGCTCCTTCAGGAAGAATAATTTCTGCGCTGATTTCATAGTCTGTCTTGGTAACGGTAGATATGCCGACGCCATCATAGTTGGTTGCATTAATTTCCTTGGTTTGAGCTGATGCCGGGTCTAGTGTCACCGGTATCGTAAAACTCCAAGGACCTTCATAATATTTATTGATTGCATCTTTAATAATACTTACTTCGCCGGTATCAGGATGGGTAATTTCTATATCTTTGAATTCGTTAAGCTCTCCCCAGAATTTATCGATGGTAAAAGAGTAAATGAATTCCGGAGGCAGCTCATCCACTCCAAGTATATCCATCACAATAGATAAATCCACTCTTATTATCCCTAAGAATGTATTGCTATTAATATAATTGCCTTCAATTGAAGTTGGTATTGGCAATCCTTCATCTATTATTTGCGATATTAACTTCTCAGGATATTTTTCAGGATCAGCCTGTGTGAAGTCAAAACTCTGAGTGCTGTGCATATTGAGAATATCATAGGAAAGGATATAATCATCCATATTTTTTACCCTGTTAAAATCCTCCGGAAAACCTTCTTCGCAGTACAGCTCAAGAGAATAGTATAGAGCCATCTTGGTATAAGATGCTTCGGAAAGCGTGATAGTCACGCCATTCACGGTCTGAGAATATGAGCCTGAATTAATAACAATTGCATTCTCGCTGAAATTACCCGGATATCCGATTTGGGTTTCAACCATATTGAAAATTCTTCCGATAAAAGGTATCTTGGCAGCCATTACAGGATTGCTGAAACCTATGAATCCCATCACCAGTACAATAGATGCTGCAAGACCTAAATATAAGGCGGGGAAATATTTGGTTTTGTTGTTTTCAATTTTTTTATCTTTGATTTGTAAATATGCATTATCTATCTTTTCCTGTACTATAGAAGAAATATCGGGGGTAAAATGCAATGTTTCATATAATTTATAATCAATAGCGTCTTTTTTCATGATTGGATTCCTTCCTTTCCATACGTGGGGATATATCCGTCTTTTAACAGTTTCGCTTTAAGTTTTATCTTTTCCCTATGCATCCGGCTGCGTACCGTACTTTCTTTCATATGAAGGATATCAGCAATTTCTCTTGTGCTAAAACCTTCTCCATAGTAAAGTTGGAAGCAGAGCCTGTTTTCCTCCGAGATATATGAGAGAAGTTCACGGAATCTATAAAGAGGTGAATCAGGGTCTGATGTAATATCTCCAAAGCCGGGCAGTCTCATTTTTATTGAAACATCCGGGCTGTCGGATGAAATTTTTTCTAAAGAAACATATTTTTTATTTTTAGAATAAATATGATTGCAATTGTTAATAAGAATACGCATTAGCCATGTCTTGAAATAACGAGGCTCTTTCAACGAAGAAAGATGCTCAAATGCATCCAGTATTGTATCCTGCACAGCATCGGCAATATCATCTTCCTGTGAAAAAAATCCGTGAGCAATTCGAAGCATTGAGGGTTGATTAATATCCATCAGTTCCAGAAATGCATCCGTATCGCCGGACAGAGCCCTTTTGACCAGTGACAACATGTTCTCTCCTCCATTCATATGTATAATTGTATCAGCTGTACAATTATTAGAGAATGAAAATATCATTTTTGTTGCAAATTTTGAAATTGTTTAAAAATTAATTCTTGCAGTTTATGATAAAATTAAAAGAAATTAGATAAAAAAGTTGACTATAAATAAACAAATCTATATAATTTGTTTCATATGGAGATGTACCCAAGTGGCTGAAGGGTCCGCACTCGAAATGCGGTAGG
>JAFLTG010000015.1:0-25490 GCA_022510545.1 Lachnospiraceae bacterium
GAAGTTCTTATTCCCGAAAGCCGCCACATCCCCTGTTAATTATGCCCCCGGCCTGCCTCCGACGCCTCTCCATCCGTCCCCCGCCCCACACAAATTTCAATTTTTATAATTATATCACCCCATGTCAGAAATTAAAACCGCATCCGCTGAATTTTGCCACAACTTTCCCGATTCTCGTTGAGTCCATTTCCGATTTATGGTAATATAATAAAAGCAACATCCCTGCAATATAAAATTATATGCCTGTACTTTTACAGCGCAGAAACGGAGTTGCGCTTGTGGTTCGAATATCGCAGGCTGTTAGAAAGGAAGAGTTATTATTATGGATTATAATGAGGCGTATAAGAAGCTGGAAAAATATGGCCAGCTCCATGTTCTTAAGTACTACAACGAGCTGACACAGGAAGAAATGGCTGCTCTTCTTAAGCAGATTGAAGAGACCGATATGGAAGTGCTTTTAAATGCTTCTCATAAGGATGAAGTGGATGCTAAAGGAAAAATAACACCTTTATCAGCAATGACGCTTGAAGAGATAGACTCTAAGAAAGAAGAGTTTATGAAAGCCGGGATAGATGCCATTAAGGCAGGCAAGGTGGGAGCCGTACTGCTTGCAGGCGGTATGGGTACCAGACTGGGCTCCGATGCTCCTAAGGGTGTATATAATATAGGAATCACCAAAGAAGTGTATATTTTTGAACGGTTAATCGATAATCTTATGGACGTGGTGAAGCTGACGGATACATGGATTCACCTGTTTGTGATGACCAGCGATAAGAACCATGAGGCAACCACAGCATTTTTTAAGGAAAAGAATTACTTCGGCTACCGTCCGGAATATATAACCTTTTTTATGCAGGATATGGCGCCGGCAACGGACTATGACGGCAAGGTCTATATGGAGGCGAAGAATAAGATATCGACCTCTCCCAATGGCAATGGCGGCTGGTTTTTATCTATGATGAAATGGGGAGTTGTGGACAAAATACGCGAAGCCGGAATTGAGTGGCTGAATGTCTTTGCAGTGGACAATGTGCTTCAGAGGATTGCGGATCCCTGTTTTGTAGGTGCTACCATTCTTACTGACAGTGATGTGGGGGCAAAAGTGGTGTGCAAGAATGCACCGGATGAAAAGATAGGTGTTATCTGCCTTGAGGATGGAAAGCCGTCGATAGTGGAGTATTATGAGTTGACTGACGAGATGATGAATGCCAAGGATGAGTCAGGAAATCCGGCATACAGTTATGGTGTTATCCTCAATTATCTTTTCAGGGAAAAAGCACTGGAGGAGATAGTGGCCAAGAAGCTTCCGCTCCACATTGTGGAGAAAAAGATTCCGTATATTGATGAAGACGGAAATCAGGTCAAACCGGAAGAGCCGAACGGATATAAATATGAGCAGCTTGTGCTCGATATGATTCATGAGCTTGATTCTTGTCTGCCATATGAAGTTAAAAGAAATTATGAGTTTGCGCCGATTAAGAATAAGACAGGAGTGGATTCTGTTGAGAGCGCAAGAGAGTTGTGCAAAGAGAATGGTATAGAATTATAAAAGCGAACAAGGAGGATGTAAGATGGCTATTTTAGTAACAGGAGGAGCCGGATATATAGGTTCCCATACGGTAGTGGAATTACAAAATGCAGGCTATGATGTAGTGGTTCTTGATAATTTGTCCAATTCCAGTGAAAAATCTTTACAGAGGGTTGAAAAAATCACCGGTAAGCCGGTTAAATTTTATCGGGCTGACATTTTGGACAGAGAAGCATTGGAAGATATTTTTAATAAGGAACAGATAGATTCATGCATACATTTTGCAGGGCTTAAGGCGGTTGGAGAATCAGTAGCTAAGCCTTGGGAGTATTACGAAAACAATATTGCGGGAACGCTTACATTGGTGGATGTAATGAGAAAGCACAATGCCAAGAATATAATTTTTTCATCCTCCGCTACGGTTTACGGTGATCCGGCAATCATTCCGATTACCGAGGAGTGTCCTAAAGGGCAGTGTACCAATCCGTACGGCTGGACCAAATCTATGTTGGAGCAGATTCTTACCGATATGCAGAAGGCAGATCCTGAATGGAATGTTATATTGCTTCGTTATTTTAACCCCATCGGTGCACACAAGAGCGGAACCATAGGTGAAAATCCGAACGGAATACCAAATAATTTGATGCCTTATATAACACAGGTTGCAGTTGGTAAATTAAAAGAACTGGGGGTTTTCGGAAATGATTATGATACTCCGGACGGCACCGGAGTACGTGACTATATCCATGTTGTGGATTTGGCGGTAGGTCATGTCAAGGCGCTTAAGAAGATTGAAGAAAAAGCAGGTCTTTGCATATATAACCTTGGTACCGGAGTCGGATACAGCGTACTGGATATTGTGAAGAATTTCGAGGAAGCTACGGGTGTTAAGATTCCTTATGTGATAAAGGACAGACGTCCGGGAGATATTGCAACCTGCTATTCCAATGCCGATAAAGCAAAGAGAGAGCTTGGCTGGGAGGCGCAGTACGGTATTAAGGAGATGTGCGCCGATTCATGGAGATGGCAGAGCAATAACCCGAACGGATATGATGATTAATATTAAATATCACTTGTTATGGATTGCGTTTTAGCTGTTAAGTATTGAGGCGGCCGCTTCTAATGAGCCTGTAATAGAACTGTGCAATATAAGCTGTATATATTGCACAGTTTTTTCTTTGTTACGAGTCGATTTATCAAGAATCCATTCCTGTAATAGATCTGAAACTGCATCAGTATTAAATTTTATAAGGAATTCCTTAAAATCCTGTGGTACGGCTACTTGCATCGACTGTATGGCATTTTCTATTATTACACCCATTATTTCAACGAAGTCCGGATAAAAAAACTGTTTTAATTCATATTTTCCCATTGAATATATATTTTTGATTATGTCTTCATTTATATCTATATAGTCTATTACAAAAAGAATAGTCTTTTCATAATCAGTGATAGCTTCCATTTCCTTGACTACCTCTATGGCCTCTTGTCTGATTATCCATTTCAGTAAATCATTGATATTTTCAAAATGATAATAAAAAGTTTTTCTATTTACACCACAGTCAGAGACAATTTCACTTACGCTGATTTTGGATAACGGTTTTTGTTCAAGGGCACGTTTAAGCGCCTCTGAAAACATTTTTTTCGTATTGAGTGATATAACCTCGTGTTTCATACTTAAGCCCCCTGTATAAGCATTATTCGGCTGCATCTATTATATAACAAACTAACCATTTTACCAACAAATAAATAAATTTGTCCGTATTTTACACAAATCAGTTTGATTGTCCGTTTATAATGACCGAAAATTGCTATATTATTATGTAGCATCCTATGTATTATGTAAATAAAGGGGGTAAAGTTGTGAGTCAGACACAATCACAGGAACAGGATTCCAGCATTATGATAAAAGTTTCGCGATTTATCGTAGATAAAAGAAACCTGTTCTTTTTAATTTACATTATTCTTATTATATTCTCTGCCTTTTCAAGAAACTGGGTGGCAGTGGAAAATGAACTGTCAGCCTTTCTTCCGGAGACAACAGAGACAAGGCGGGGCTTAGATCTGATGGAGGAACAATTTATTACATACGGCACTGCCAAAGTTATGGTCTCCAATATTGAGTATGATACTGCCCGGAGAATTGCGGATGAATTGGAAGATATGGACAGTATTATTATGTTGACTTTTGAAAATACAACAGAACATTTCAATAATTTTTCGGCATTATATGATATTACCTTTGCTTATGATGAAAATAATGATAAGTGCCTGGAGGCTCTGGATGAAGTAAAAGAATATCTCTCCGAATACGATATTTATGTATCCACTACTCTGGGAGACCAGTCTTCAGAGACGATTGCTTCTGAAATGAGTGTTATAATTGTCTGGGTAGCGGTCATTGTGGTTGCGGTGCTGCTTATTACATCACAGACCTGGGCGGAGGTCCCTGTACTTTTATTGACATTTGTTTCTGCTGCTATTCTTAGCATGGGAACAAATTTTGTTTTTGGTACGATTTCATTTGTATCCAATTCCGTTACGGTTGTGTTGCAGCTGGCATTATCCATAGACTATGCGATTATTTTCTGTAACAGGTATAAGGAAGAGCATGCAAGTCTGCCTATCAGGGATGCCGTAATTATTGCGCTTAGTAAATCTATTCCGGAAATTTCTTCTTCCAGTCTTACCACAATCGGCGGACTGATAGCCATGATGTTCATGCAGTTTGGAATAGGAAGTGATATGGCAATCTGTCTTATAAAGGCAATACTCTTAAGTCTGATGTCGGTATTTCTTTTGATGCCGGGTTTGCTTATGCTGTTTGGAAATCTGATGGATAAGACCGTACATAAGAATTTCATACCACAGATTCCATTTGTGGGAAAGTTTGCAAACAAGACAAGATTCATAGTACCGCCGCTTTTTGTAGCTGCACTGGTCGTATTCTTTTTCTTTCAGCGTAACTGCCCTTATGTGTACGGGTACAGTACGCTTACCACGCCTCTTTTGAACCAGTACCAGATAGCTGACAATATGATAGAGGAGAGTTTTGGAGAAAGCAATTTTGTAGCGCTTATCGTGCCGGCGGGCAGCTATGAGAAAGAGGGAAAACTATTGGCGGAACTGGATAAAAGGCCGGAAGTCGACCATTCTGTGGGATTGTCCAATACGGAGGCGATGGATGGTTATATGCTGACGGATAAACTCTCGGCGAGACAGTTTTCCGAGCTTCTGGAGCTGGATTATGAGGTGGCACAGCTTTTATATACGGCATATGCAGTAAATGATGAAAATTATGCTAAACTCATAAGCGGAATATCGACATATAGCGTACCTTTAATCGATATAATAATGTTTTTGTATGAGGAAGTCGATGCAGGATATGTTACATTAGAGGATGATTTGATGGATACCCTGGAAAGTGCATACAATCAGATGAATGCGGCCAAAGAGCAGTTACAGGGTGAAGAATACAGTCGTATGCTTATATATCTCACCTTGCCACAGGAGGGTGATGAGACTTTTGCATTTCTGGATGAGATGCACGAGATCGCCAGAAAATACTATGAAGAAGGTACTATTCTGGTAGTAGGCGAGTCCACCAGCCAGTATGACTTATGTAAGACTTTCTCAAGGGATAATACAGTCGTAAATGTGGTTTCAGTGTTGGCGGTTTTGGCAGTACTTTTGTTCACGTTTAATTCCGCCGGTATGCCGGTGCTGTTGATAATTGTAATTCAGGGCAGTATATGGATTAATTTCTCCTTCCCTGCAATTATGAAATCCAATCTTTTCTTTATGAGCTATCTGATTGTCAGCTCCATACAGATGGGTGCCAATATAGACTATGCAATAGTCATTTCCGGGCGTTTTATGGAGTTAAAAGATAAAATGAGCAAGAAAGATGCTATCATAGAAACAATGAATTTTGCATTTCCAACCATTATTACTTCAGGTTCCATGCTTGCGATTGCAGGTATCCTGATTGGAAAAATGACCTCGGAAGCGGCTATTGCCGGCATAGGTCAATGTCTCGGGCGCGGAACTCTGATTTCCATTTTCATTGTTATGTTCATACTTCCACAGATACTGCTGCTTGGTGAAAAGGTTATTGATAAGACTTCGTTTACCGTATCAATGCCTGTTATGACGCAGAAATCAACGGGTCTTGTAAGTATAAACGGTAAGATAAGAGGACAGATAAACGGAATTGTTATCGGTGAAATTCATGGAATAGTCCGCGGTGAAGTTAACGCAATAATGGAGGTTGGTAATATGGTGCCGTTAAGTGAAGATGATGAAAATGCTTTACTTGCAATAGAAAGTAAGGCGGAAGAGTATTATGCGGGAGAGGAGGCGGATGTCAATGAAAATGAAAACGATAACAAGAATGTTTAGTATATTGGCAGCAGCTACTCTTTTTATGACACAAGTGTCATATACGGTTGTTTATGCGGTGGAATCCGGTATAGAATCGGTTAATACAGATTCAGGGAACGAGAAAGAAGAAAGTGCGGGAAACATGCAGGAAAGGGAAGGCGATACGGTAATTCCTGAATCGGAAAAAGAAGTAGTATACGTAAGCAGCGCCGAAGAATTATCGGAGGTTTCCGCTAAATGCAATAATGACAAATGGTCGCTCAATAAGCGGATAGAGATAACTGAGGATATTGCACTCCCAGGGTCTGATTTTGAGCCATTTAAAATATTTGCCGGCACTTTTAACGGGAACGGCCATACAATATCAGGCTTTCGTCATAAAGGTTCCGGATATGCCGACGGATTTTTCCGTTATATTACTGTAACAGGCATAGTTCAGGATTTGACAATAACAGGTGTTGTGGAATCGGAAAACGAAAAAGACTGTACAGGAGGACTCTGCGGTATTAACGGCGGCTGGATCTTAAATTGTACTTTCAGCGGGAAAGTAGAAGGTAAGTCGGAAACAGGAGGTCTGGTCGGAGAAAACGAAAGCTCCGGAACCATAAATAACTGTTCAGTCTCCGGTACGGTAACCGGATATGACAGGGCAGGAGGCATTTCAGGAGCCAATTACGGTGCTATCAGAAATTGTGTAAATAAGGCAGGAATCAACAGTGACAGCTCTTGGCTGGAGGAAAAGGATGAAGCCGGCCTGGAATGGCTGTTAGAGGATGTGACCGAGAGAAAGCTGGTAAGCGGAACGGATATAGGCGGTATTGCCGGATATTCAAAGGGAATAATAGCAAACTGCAATAATGCGGGAGTTGTAGGATATGAGCATAATGGATATAATATCGGCGGCATAGCAGGCAGACAGTCCGGACGGGTCAGTTCCTGTAATAACACGGGAAGCGTGTACGGGCGTAAAGATGTAGGCGGTATAGTAGGACAGATGGAACCATACATAAGCGTTGAAGAGGCTGAATCAATATCCGAAGCCGTACAGCGCCTGCATAACCTGATAGATAAGTTCTTGGATGATGCATCGGCTACACAGGATGATGTAAGTGCAGATTTTGATGGGCTGCGCTCCCATGCTGATATGGCGCTTTCGGATGCAGATTCTATTGCAGGGCAGACTACGGATTTTATTGATAAAAATATTGCTGCGGTAAATGAAGTCGGAAGCCGTATACGTTATATAATGGACAGACTGCCATATATAATCAGCGATATAAATAATGCCATAAATAAAAGTAAGAAAGTTGCCGATGATTTGCAGAAGGTAGTAGATGCTTTGAAAATACTCGAAAATGCCGAGGACGAGACCTACGATGAGACAAAGTATGCTCGTTTGTCTCTGGTGTCCGGTGTTGGGGGAAATGTTTATGCAGATAAGGCAGAACCTTCCGAGGGAGAAGAAGTCAGGATTACGGTGACGCCGGATGAAGGTTATAGGCTGGCTTATCTGACTGCTCTGGATGCCGGTAAAAATAGCGTGGCGCTTACAGAGGCAGAAAGCAGGTATGAGGGCTCCAATGAATATACCTTTACAATGCCTGCAGAAAATGTGGTTGTTAAGGCGGAGTTTGCAGCTGCCGATACAACTTCACTGTTTGTTAAATATGTGGAGGTTGGAACAGATATTGTAGATGAATCTGACACATCAAATGTGACAGATGTGCCAGATGACCCAAGTATGACAGATGTGTCAGATGACTCAAGTGTGACAGATGTGTCAGATGAATCAAATGTGACAGGAATGTCAGATGCGAAAATAATAGTTGAGTCCAATCCGGGAGGTAAAGCTGATTATTCCGTATCAGGTAATGAGGTTACACTGACAGTCAGACCCAATTCCGGTTATACGGTAGAAGATGTACCCACCGTTACTGACGCTGCAGGCAGCAGAATTACTGTTTCCAGACAGAGTGGAGATTCATACATATATACTTTTAATATAGATGGTGCGCAGTCACCGGTAAGGGTAAGGATAACTTTTTCTCCTAAAAGTGATTCTGCGGCTATAGGAGATTCCTGGTCTGATCTTAGGAAGAATATTACTCTTTTGCAGACCCAGATGCAGAATATATCCGATACAATGGACAAAATAAATAAGCTAATGGACGGTAAGAATATTGATGACTTTACATCGGAGGATATATCCAACCTGTTAAGCTATATGGTTGAACTGGCACAGGAACTTTCCGATGCGGGAACAACACTTTCATATGTACTTAGCGACCTCTCTACCCTTGCTGAAATTATGACTCCTTATATGGAAGAAGCTCTGAAGAATGCAGGAGTGGAGATGGACCGCTTGGTTAAGGATTTAAAGGAAGTTTTCTCGTATCTGGATTCCGCATTTGGACTGCTTCGCTCAACTATACTTTATCTTAACGGAAAATTTGATATTCAATTTGCCAAACTCGGCGATGGTATGAGTACTTCAATACATGGCTTATTTGATGAGCTTGGTGAAATATCGTCATATGCGGCCCGGATCAATAACGATATCAGCCGGCATTCTGATGTGCTGGATGCGGATCTGCACGCAATAAACGACCAGATAAATATTATTTTTCAGTTGTTTGTACAAAAGATTGAGGATGTAGAGGAGCTGTATTTTGAAGAAAACGGATATGAGGATGTATCTGATGAGGATATAGATGAAAACTCTGATGGCAAGGTGGATAGATCCATAAACAGCGGTATTGTAAAAGGTGACATTAATGTCGGTGGAATAGCCGGTTCAATGGCGATAGATGAGGAGGACCCTGAAGGCAATGCGGCCGGAAGCGTTCATTATTCCTTTGGAAGCCGCTATCTTACCAAATGTATAATTGACAGATGCAAAAACGACGGAAAGATTACGTCCAAGAAAGATGGAGTGGGCGGTATAGCAGGATATATGAATCTTGGAATTATAACAGACAGTGAAGCCTACGGAAGTGCAGAAAGTACCGACGGGGAGTACATAGGCGGTATCAGCGGGGAATCACTGGCTCTTATAAGGAATTGCTACTCACTTGCTTCATTGAAAGGCTTGGGTTACATAGGAGGAATTGTTGGCTCAGGGAAGAAAATACAGGATTGTTATTCTATGGCTCTAATAGATGAAAATGCAATCAGAAAAGGGGCTATTGCAGGCTGGATAGATACAAAGGAAGATGAAAGGCTTGACTATGGTGAGGATATAAGAGGGAATTTCTTTGTTAGTGATGATCTAAGCGGAATTGACGGTGTAAGTTATATTGGTATTGCAGAGCCGGTTACATATAAAGAAATACTTGAAATGGGCAGGGTTCCGACACGGTTTAGGCATTTACAGCTTACATTTATTGCAAATGACGTTGTAGTAGATCGTATGGAGGTTGAATATGGGAAACCGCTTTCCGAGATAGAGCTTCCGGATGCTCCGCACATAGATGGCAGCTATGCAAAGTGGCCGGATGTAACAAATATGAGAATGTGTAGTAACATAACGCTGGAAGCGGAATATTATGATAATATCACTACGCTTCCCAGTTTGGAAGTAATTGTTTCAAAGGATGGAGATTCTGATAAAAAAACTGATAAACCATATGCGTTCATTGACGGAATTTTTACGGATGATACCGATTTTGATGTGACTATTACTGAGAAGAGTGCACAGGAGACCAAAGCCGAAATCGGGGAAAATGCAAAGTCGGTTATTTATGAAATTACCGTGAGAAACGGGGATTTATCCGGCGAAACTGTATCCAAAGTCAGAATATATAATCCTTACGAAAAAGTAAAAGCGGTGATGGAGCAGTCAAACGGAAGATTTGAGGATATTTCATACAAGGAATATGGAAAGTACATACAAGTGGAAATGAAAGGAGACAACGGAATATATCGCATTGTCTCCGGTGAGGATAATCACATATTAGTTATATGTTTGGCAGGCGGCGCGATAATCATACTTGCTATAATAACTATAGTTGCTCGCCTTATGCCACATAAAGATACATAAAAATGAAATGACAGATGCTTCCGCCCATTACAAATAAGTGGAAAATTTCATGGGAGCCGAAGTTTTTATGCCTGCTGTTAAAAATAGGAAGTTTGAGAGCATAGATAATACCGCCCGCCGTATATATAAGTCCTCCTGCAAGAAGCCATAAGAAGGCGCTGCGCGACAGGGTGGTCCATAGCTGTCCGACTACTCCAAGGCATACCCAGCCCATAGCAATATAAATAATGGAAGAAAACCACTTCGGGCAGGTTATCCATAATGCTTTTACCAGCATACCGATAACAGCGATACTCCATACTATAGCCAAAAGTGTATATCCGGAACGACCGTCTAATACGAGAAGGCATACCGGCGTATATGAGCCTGCTATCAGTACGAATATCATCATATGGTCAATTTTGCGGAAAATTCTAAGGATACGGTCCTTTACATTTACGCTGTGATATAGTGCACTTGCTCCGTACAGAGTTATCATACTGAGCATAAATATCACCATCGCAATGTAAGCGATAGGATTTGCAGCTGCAGCCGTTTTTATTAAAAGCGGCGTAGATGCAAATACTGCAAGCACCATGCCTATAAAATGTGTAATTGCACTGCCGGGTTCACGAATTGTTATTTGCATAATATTCCCCTCCATACTACATAACGAAAATATGAAAACGCAACAAGTAGTTTTAAAAACTACATAAGGTATATTATGATACTACTCCATATAATGTGCAATGTCAAGAAAAATATGCAAAATAATCCTACATATTTTTCACACTAATCCTCTTCAATTACATGTATTTCAAGATAATCAAAATCGATACCTTCTATAAAATTATCCTGAGTAAATCGGGTTTTATCATGCCTTTGAAAATCGCGGACATTAGCATCCAGCCAGATTGGCTTGCCAAGATTGAATTGATAACAGACTTCGTCTATGGCATTAAAGACTTTGTGCGTGCGTGTATCATCGTCATCATTACAGATTACAGTATCTTTAAGCATACGGTTATCTTTAAATTCTTTAGCCCATAAACGAAACATTGAAGTAACCTCACATAAAATAATCTAAAAAATTTATTTTTTTCACATTATATAAAGCATTTATTAAAATGTAAATAAAATATAAACATTTTTTAAAAAAATATACAATAAAATATAAATTTTTATAATTTTTTTGTGAAATATATACATTTTATTGATAATGTGATAAAATATGTATAACAAATTGTTTCCTTTATCAAATTAAAATACCAAAAAGTTACAATGTGCCCGAAGGCCCCAATTTGCAGACTAAGAAAGGGGATGGTTATCAAATGGAAGTTAATACAGATAGAGATGATATAGACAGTTGGACCGAGGTCACCCTTATATATAAATCAGCTTTGAAACAGATATCAACCAAGTTAGAGATACTTAATGATGAGTTTCAGCATGTACATAGATATAATCCGATAGAGCATATCAAATCTCGTATTAAAACACCGGAGAGTATAGTCAAGAAGTTAAAAAAACACGGCTATGAATCCACGATTGGCAATATGGTTAAGTATGTCAATGATATTGCGGGCATACGTGTTATATGTTCTTTTACCTCAGATATATACCAGATTGCGGAGATGATAAGCAACCAAAGTGACATTAATGTCATTTCTGTAAAGGATTATATCGTAAATCCTAAGCAGAGTGGATATAAGAGCTATCATATGTTGGTAACAATACCGGTATACTTATCCGACAGGATTGAGGATACTAAGGTTGAGATACAGATAAGAACCGTAGCAATGGACTTTTGGGCAAGCCTGGAGCATAAGATTCATTACAAATTTGAAGGGAATGCACCGGATCATATCAGGGAACAGTTGGTTGAGTGTTCGAGAATTGTGTCGGATTTGGACAGCCGAATGTTGAATCTGAACAAGGAAATACAACACCTTGGAGAGGGATAGATTTTCTATCCTTCTTCTTTTATTTTTGTCTATAAATGAGGAGCGCCCGAGCATCTTTCGACACCCGGGCTATTATGAAAAAATTTATCTATGTGTTTTTCGTTTTGTATGTATTTATTATATACATAAAATATGAATAAGTTATGAACATGATGTAAAATTATCGTTAATCTCAATAAAAAACAGAAAGGAGCATGCAACATTTTATATATATTGCACAAAAATATTGTTTGTTGTCATAATAGCAAAAAAATGGTAAAATGTACGCATAAGGCATTAAGTACAGTGAGTTTAAAGAAGGAGCAAAATAATGGATACATTTGCGGATAGATTTTTTCATAAAAGAAGCTCGCAGGAAATGATTCAGGCAAATGCTGCTGCTGATGCAGCAAAAATGGAGCAGCTGCAGCGTCAGGTGGATGAATATTATGACTTACTTCAGAACATGCGTAAAGTAAACCTTAAGGCTGCGGAAAATATGGAGAAGATGCAGAATGTCCTGCAGGAGAGTTTTGAAAAGATTTCTGCCCTAAGGGATCAAGAATCTCTTTTGCCGGATATAAAAAGACAGATTGATGAACTTGCAAAGCAGGGAAATAATACGCAGGCTGAAAGAGAAGCGATTCTGTCGGAATTAAAAACCCAGATAGAAGAGTTTGTACCACAGATAAGAACCCAGGTGGAAGAAATTATGCCGCAGATAAAGACCCAGGTAGATGAGCTTGCACCACAGATTAAGGAACAGGTAGATGAACTCGTACCTCAGATTAAAACTCAGCTGGATGAATCCTTCAAACAATCCGATGACTTTCTTCACAGGGAAAATGTCAAGGTGTACAGGAATGTACAAGCTTCTGTGATAGATGAATTGAATAAGCAGACGGATACCCTGACTCGTAACCAGGAAGAAGGCTTTAAAAAGCAAAAAGCGGTGCTGCCAATATCTATTATCATTATGCTGCTGGTACTGGCCGATATTTTCATTAATTTGTTTAATATTATTATTAAATTTTAGTGTGGCTAATTTTCAAGGAAGGTAGAATAGACTTATTATGGGTAAACGGAATTTTAAACCGGGCAATATGCTTTATCCTTTGCCCGCTGTATTGGTGAGTGTAGCAGATAAACAGGGTAACAGTAATCTTTTAACAATTGCGTGGACGGGAACCATATGCTCTGACCCGCCCATGGTCTCTATTTCGGTAAGACCTGAGCGTTATTCTTATCATATGCTGGATGAGACGGGAGAGTTTGTTATAAATCTTACCACCGAGAAGCTCTGCTTTGCAACGGATTACTGCGGAGTTAAAAGCGGCAAGGATATTGATAAGTGGAAGGCTATGAAGCTTAACAAGATTCCCGCAGACAAGGTATCGGTTCCTATGGTTAAGGAGAGCCCTGTTAATATAGAATGTAAAGTGGTTGAGAAAAAAGAACTTGGATCCCACCATATGTTCATTGCTGAGGTAGTGGCTGTGCATGTTGATGAAAAATATATGGATGACAGGGGCGGTTTCCATTTGAATGATGCAAAACCCCTTGTATATTCCCATGGCAGATACTTTGCTACCGGTGAGGATTTGGGATTTTTTGGATTCAGTGTGCAACGTGATAAATTTAAATATGACAGTTAAAAGTTAATAATCTGATTTATTTTGGAGCAGACTTCCACGGACAACGGCATCTGCTCCATATTTTTTTCTTATGGAGTCAAGTGCTTTTTCGAGCTCCAACTCCTTGCGTGAAGAAATTGACGGTTTATCGTCTACAGAAGCCGCCGGCATGTCAAACAGACTCATTTGTATGGGCTCATTTGACGAAACCAGCTTGGCAGAGCGTATTCCAAGCAATCGTATAGGAGTGCCGTCCCAAAGCTCATTCAAAAGAGCATACGAAACCCGGTAAATAGTATCACTGCCGCAAGTAGGCGTATGAAGCGTTGTCTGATGCGATGCCTTTTTAAAGTTATTGTACTTGATTTCCACGCTTATCATTTCCGCCATCTGTCCGGCGGCCCGCAGTCTCTGGGCAACGGATTCTGATAGTTTAAGAAGAACTTTAGAGGCTTCTTCAATGTTTTCAACGTCTTTGGAAAGTGTGGTGGAATTGCCTATTCCTTTGGCTGCCGCCTGTTCTGTTTCTACAACGGAATCATCGATTCCGTTGGCATATTCCCAGAGAAGTTTTCCGTGACTTTTCAGATTGGAAGTTACGATGGATAAATCGCTTTTTGCCAGGTCTCCTATGGTGGTGATTCCCAGATTATGCAGTATTTCCACACTGGAGCGGCCGCACATAAACAGAGAGGATACCGGAAGTGCCCACAATTTTTCCTGAATTTCATATGAGTAAAGGGTATGAGTCAGATTTGGTTTCTTAAAATCAGATGCCATTTTAGCAAGCACTTTTTTGTCGGATATGCCTATATTGACAGTAAAACCGAGGTTTTCATATACTTGCGCACGGATATGGGCAGCGGCTTCTATCGGAGAGGTGAAAAGCTTATTGATAGGAGTGTAATCCATGTAGCATTCATCCACGCTGACCTGCTCTATGTCGGGACAAATATCTGACAGGAGGTTCATCAGTTCAAGGCTTTTTTTGTGATACAGGCTGTGATCAGGAGGTTCTATAATAAGAGAGGGGCATTTGCGCATTGCGTTAACAATCGGTTCTCCGGTTTTGATGCCATAAGTTTTGGCCGGAATAGATTTGGCAAGTACTACACCGTGGCGTTTGCTCATATCGCCGCCGATAATGGCGGGTATAGTGCGCAGGTCAATGTCACTGCCATGGGAGAGTCTGTCCAAAGCAGTCCAGCTGAGGTATGCGGAATTTACGTCGATGTGGAAGATTGTTTGTGGCATAGAAACTTTCCTTTCGTTTGTGTGAAATCCGACCCCGTGGCAATTTACGATTGACGCCCTTCATTAATCTGTCTCAGACCTGCGTTAATAAGCACAAACAGGGTAATCCATGCAACGGCAATCAAAGCGATGAGTTTTATATATACAATGCTTCCACTGTCCATGAACGGGCAGTCCCATATCGTATGAAGTATAACGGGAATGCAGAAATATATCAGCAGGTTAACAATAGAAAAAAGTCTCGAAAAAGACGATTTAGGGTTTGTGGCAAGAACCAGACCTGCTGCGGTGATGGCGGTCCATACCACATGGCTTCCTAATGAACCCCAGGCACGCATTAGGAGGAGGGCAATGAGATAAGTGATATTGTTATCGCTTAACAGGTAAAATCTAAACGCATAACCGATATTTTCAAATACTGCAAAACCTGCACCGATTGAGGCACCGATAAGCATCCCGCTCAATATATATTTGGGATTTAGCAGCCGATAGAATGCGATGATCACAAGAAGCTTTGTAAGTGCTTCAAGGAAGGCAACGATTAAGGCTTCTGAATAGTCAAGACGTCCTATTGGAAATATTTCATATAGGAGAAGTGTCAGAAGTATGGAAGTTATGCCTCCGAAGAAAACCATTCTTATTACGTCATAAATCCCGATATTTTTCGCAACATTAATTTCAAATATAAATAAGAGTATGGAAAATGGCAGGGCTATGGATGCGATGAACATAAACCCTGTAATAGCATTTGAGTTATGAAATTGTGTTACGCAAACATACAAAAAGACAAATGCTGCCAAAAGAGCGGCCAGTACTCTGGAAAATAACCATGGTTTAGGATGTACGGCTGTGGTATCGGATGTGGCAGTGTGAGCATGATAAGTACCGGCAATAAAGATGTCTTCACATTCCCTGCGGGTATGCTTTGTAAATACTTCTGAGAATAAATCACGTACATAAGAGCCGGCCAGGAAATCTTCCGGTATCTGTTCTGTAATATTGTTATCCGATGATTTGGCGGAATCGTATTCTGTTGCATCATAGTTTGGAGTATCGTTTGGAACATCGCTTTGTGTAGTTTCAAGCTGCGCTTCTTCTTGCTTAGAGGGCATAATCTTGTATTTGGCCAGACACCTGTTGCATATAACGGATGCGTTGTCCAAAGAGTAATCGCATAAAATACATTTATGCAAATTACTCTCATGAGTATTGTTTTTATGTAAACCTTCTGCCTTGTTTATTATTTGTTCAAGCCGTGATGTGTATTTCGCGCCTAACGATGTTTTGAACATACTTTGCCGTAAAATCGTGTTGCGTGCCTGCTTTACACTGGATATATTATCGTATTGTACCTTTGAATTTAACTGCAGGATGTATACCAGATCTTTTTTTATCAATTCTTTATTGTTATCAGACATATACTTATCTCTATTCTTTCTATAATTTAACCAATATCATTATAGTATAAATAACAATAAAAAACAAATATATATAGCGGTTTAGCCAACTTAAAGTTATCGTGTATAATATGCTTTACTTTTGACATGAATATTGTTAAAATATAAAATGTTACAAATTTATTAAGTAATAAGAGTATACAAAAAATACAAAACAGCAGATGAGTAAAAATTATGAAATTTATCAGCAGACATTATAAAAAAATGAAAATTGCATATATTAAGTTTGCAGGTCTTGCGGCTTTGATTGCAGCATTTTTTCTACCCTCTTTTCAGAAACTGGAAAGCAGCGGAGATAATATGTTTACCGTTTATCTGAATGGTCAAGAGGTGGGAATCGTAGATGATACAGACAGGATTGATGGCTGTCTTATAGCTGCACGTAAGACAATAGCGGGTTCTAGTGATGAAATGGTACTTGCTGACAGTGATGTCACTGTTGATGGACGAGAGGTGTTATGGGGAGAGATAGATGACGACAGTGTCATAATTGATAAAATGATTACCGCTATGCGAGGGAGTATCAAGGAGACTTTAAATCGTTCCTATACAGTAAAGATTAACGAATATACGGTAAATCTTTCAAGCACGGATGAAGTATTGTCACTGCTTCAGGCGGCTTTGGAAAAATATGATACCGACAAAAACCACTATGTTGAACTTGTTATGGATCCCGACAGGGAGCTTACCGTGCTTACTACTGCGATTTACAGTACTGAGGAAGTAATGCAGGAAGAACAGGAAGTGGTTACAAGTGCCGGAATAGATGCAGAGCTGGATGATATTTTTGAAGCAGTGGAACCGGATGTGGAAAAAGACTTTTCGGATTATGAATTAGGTCTTATGTCCATCGGTTTCGGAGATACTGTTGAAGTTGTAGAGGCATATCTTAAGGATGATGAAATCACATCTTTAGAAAATGCAATAGAGGAAGTAACAAAGGAACAGGAAAAAGAGCAGATTTACGAAGTGGTTTCAGGAGATACACTGTCACAGATTGCAGAGAATAATTCACTTTCTTTGGATGCTTTGATAGCTATGAACGAGACGATTGAAAATGAGAACTCCACTATACGTGTGGGCGATGAACTTATAGTAACTGTTCCGGAGCCGGAACTTTCGGTAGAACGTACTGAAGAGGTTTACTATGAAGAGGACTATGAAGCTGACATAATCTATGTGGACAATGACAGCTGGTATACAACACAAACCAAAACTCTGCAGGAACCATCGGCGGGACACAGGATTGTTGTAGCGGATGTATCTTATCGTAATAAAGAAGAAGTCGGCCGCGAAATCCTGAAAGAAGAGATAACTTATGCGGCGGTACCCAAAATAGTTGAAAGAGGTACAATTGTTCCTCCTACCTATATTAAGCCTATTTCCGGCGGAAGATTATCTTCAGGTTTCGGAAGGAGAAGGGCGCCGACCAGAGGTGCAAGTTCATATCACAAAGGTATTGACTGGGCTACACCTGTAGGTACGGCTGTTATGGCATCCTCATCAGGGGTTGTTACCAAGGCCGGCTGGGGAAGCGGTTATGGATATGTGGTATATATCACCCATTCCGACGGAAGACAGACCAGATACGGACACCTTAGCAAAGTGCTGGTTTCAGTAGGACAATCCGTGTCACAGGGACAAAAGATTGCACTCAGCGGCAACACAGGTGTAAGTACCGGACCGCATGTGCACTTTGAAATACTCATCAACGGTTCACAGGTTAATCCTTTGAACTATTTGAACTAAATATTTACAAATATGAAAAATATGGTATACTATATGGTAATTGTTTAAAATATTATTTTCATTTGAGATTGTAGAATACAAATTTGTATAATACAGGGGATATATTTATGGAACAATATGCGATTAAAGGTGGAAATCCGTTAGTCGGTGAAGTGGAAATCGGAGGCGCGAAAAATGCCGCGCTGGCGATTCTGGCAGCTGCCATTATGACGGATGAAACCGTTTTGATAGAGAACGTACCGGATGTACGTGATACCAATGTGCTGCTTCAGGCAATGGAGAGCATAGGTGTTATTATAAATAAACTTGACAGACACACCGTAAAAATAAATGCCTCACAGATACATGATTTGATAATTGAGGATGACTATATTAAAAAAATCAGAGCTTCTTATTATTTATTAGGAGCTTTACTTGGAAAATATAACAAGGCTGAAGTAGCGTTGCCCGGGGGATGTAACATTGGCCTAAGACCCATAGACCAGCATATTAAGGGCTTTCGTGCACTTGGTGCAAATGTTAGAATAGAACATGGACTTATCATTACCGAGACGGAAAAATTAGTCGGTAATCACATTTATATGGATGTTGTGACAGTTGGTGCCACAATCAATGTAATGATGGCAGCTGTTATGGCTGAGGGTCAGACTATAATAGAGAATGCGGCCAAGGAACCCCATGTGGTTGATCTTGCAAACTTTTTAAACAGTATGGGTGCCAATATCAAGGGTGCAGGTACGGATGTTATTCGTATTAAAGGCGTATCCAAGCTTCATGGCACGGAATATACGATTATTCCCGATCAGATTGAGGCAGGTACTTTTATGTTTGCGGCAGCGGTTACCAAAGGAGATGTGACAGTCAAAAATGTCATTCCCAAGCACTTAGAGTCAATCAGTGCCAAATTGACGGAAATCGGCTGTGAGGTTGAAGAGTCTGATGATGCGGTGCGTGTGGTGGCATCCAAACCGCTTGGTCATACCCATGTTAAGACACTGCCTTATCCGGGGTTCCCGACAGATATGCAGCCACAGATTACCGTTACGCTTGGCCTTTCAGCCGGTACCAGTATTGTAACCGAAAGCATTTTTGAAAACCGTTTCAAATATGTGGATGAGCTGACCCGTATGGGAGCTAATATTAAAGTAGAGGGTAATACCGCTATTATTGACGGTGTGGGAAAATATACGGGAGCAGGAATCTCTGCACCTGATCTGCGTGCAGGTGCTGCACTTGTTATTGCGGCGCTGGCAGCGGAAGGTAATACAACTATTGATGATATTCAGTATATCGAGCGTGGATATGAGGATTTTCATTTGAAACTTCAAGGACTTGGCGCACAGATTGATGTTGTAAGTACCGACAGAGAACTGCAGAAGTTCAAGTTTAAAGTTGTAGGTTAATAAAAGGCTGAAATTGCAAATTTCAGCCTTGACAGAAATGTATAATAGGTGTATGTTATTCATAACAATAGAATATGATTTCTCTTATTCAGAGTGGTGGAGATACATAGGATCTGTGAAACCACAGCAACCCCTTTTAAGGAAGGTGCTAACCTGAGCGAAATAACTGTCTAATGGCGAGTCGAACAATAAGAGGATTTGATTACGAGCTTTCAAGTCCGCTTATTGAATAGGCGGACTTTTTTAGTGCAGATGTTTTAAATCTCGCAGGATGAGAGAAAAAGTTATTATTATAATTATTAAATGCAGATAAAAAATGAAAAGGAGAACAGAAATGGAAAAAAGATTATTTACTTCGGAATCTGTAACTGAAGGACATCCGGACAAGGTCTGTGACGCTATATCCGATGCAATTCTGGATGCGTGCATGGAAAAAGACCCAATGAGCCGCGTTGCTTGTGAAACGGCAACCTGTACAGGGTTTGTATTGGTAACAGGAGAAATTACCACTAATGCGTATGTGGATATCCAGAAAATCGTACGCGAAACCGTAAAAGAAATCGGTTATACCAAGTCTGAATACGGCTTTGACGGCAATACCTGTGCCGTTATGGTAGCTATAGACGAGCAGTCTGCCGATATAGCAATGGGCGTTGACAAGGCGTTGGAAGCAAAAGAAAACAAGATGTCAGACTCACAGATCGAGGCAATTGGTGCCGGTGACCAGGGTATGATGTTCGGTTATGCAACCAATGAAACAGAAGAGTACATGCCTTATCCGATTTCACTTGCACACAAACTGGCATTACAGCTTACCAAGGTTCGTAAGGACGGAACACTTAAATATTTAAGACCGGACGGAAAAAGCCAGGTGTCCGTTGAATATGATGAGAACGGCAAGCCTGTAAGACTGGAGGCTGTTGTACTTTCCACACAGCATGATGATGATGTTACACAGGAGCAGATTCATACAGATATCAAGAAATATGTATTCGATCCGGTACTTCCGGCAGAGCTTATAGATAAGGATACCAAGTTCTTTATCAATCCGACGGGACGTTTTGTTATCGGCGGACCACACGGTGATGCAGGTCTTACCGGTCGTAAGATTATTGTAGATACATACGGCGGATATGCACGTCACGGCGGCGGTGCTTTTTCAGGAAAAGACTGTACCAAGGTTGACCGTTCCGCAGCTTATGCAGCACGTTATGTTGCAAAGAATATCGTAGCAGCAGGGCTGGCTGAGAAGTGCGAGATTCAGTTGTCCTACGCAATCGGTGTTGCACAGCCTACTTCAGTTATGGTAGATACCTTTGGTACCGGTAAAGTTTCAGATGAGAAACTGGTAGATGTTATTCGCGAGAACTTCGATCTGCGTCCGGCAGGTATCATCAAGATGTTAGACTTAAGAAGACCGATTTACAAGCAGACCGCAGCATATGGACATTTTGGAAGAAATGATCTGGATCTGCCTTGGGAGAAAGTGGATAAGGCGGAGGCTTTGAAGAAGTATCTGTAGGAATAAATGACATAAGTGTCGCTAAAAATGACATATGTGTCACTAAGATGGTTGATGGGGGTACATAGTAATATATGTACCTCCATTTTGTTTTTTGTAATCAGTCGGCAGGGAACCCCGATATGACAAAATCGCTAGTAAGAACGAGACAAAAATCGTTAAATGTGTAGACATTTTCTTCTTAAAAAAGTACAATAAATTTATATTTTATTTATATTTTATAGTTGGGTTCTTAAAGGCTTCAATGTAAACTTTTTGATTTATAGAGATTAAAGGAGTCTGCTATTGGTAACAAGATTGCGAGTGTAAAGGAGAGCGTCAAATGAGGAAAAGTAAAGTAAAAATTATAGCAGGTTTAATAAGTATATCATTGGTTCTTACTAATATCATGCCTACAGGTTTTCAGGTATCAGCAAGTGAAATAAATCAAGAGGCTTCCGATGTCAATACAGATGATTTGGGCGAGGAAAGTGAAGATGCAGAAGGAGAATCCGTATCTTCTGATGAAATGGAGGAAGAGAATCCGGAACAAAAACCTGAAGCGGATAATGAAAATGGCAGCGAAGAATCCGATGATGGAGAGAATGGGGAAAGTACAGAAGTAGAAGAAAATGAAGAAGTTGTCGATGACGATGGAGTAGTGCAGGGAGATGCGGAAGATAGACTGGAATTGATTGCTTCTGATAATGATATTGCGCGCGGAACTTGTGGAAACATTTTATGGTTGATTGATGTATCCGGAAAACTGACGATTGAGGGAACCGGTGATTTTTCAGACGGTACCGATAAATACAGAATACCCTGGTTTGAATATCGTTCCCAAATAACTTCAGCAGAAGTTAATGTTAAAGGTATGACAGATGCTTCTTATATGTTTTATGGATGTAAAAAGCTTACATCTATTGATTTGAGTAACTTTGATACAAGTAACGTTACCACTATGAAGGAAATGTTTTGTAATTGTATATTATTAAATGCTCTCAATCTGAGAGGTTTTGAAACCGGCAATGTAACCGATATGAAAGGAATGTTTCATCACTTAAAAGTAGCAAGACTTGATTTGAGCAATTTTAATACCGGTAAGGTAACTGATTTTAGTTATATGTTTGAAGGGTGCAGAAACCTGACGAGTCTTGATCTCAGCAATTTTAATACAGATTCTGCATTTCATATGGCACGTATGTTTTCAGGCTGCAGCAGCCTTACAAGCGTGAATGTAAGCAGTTTTAATACGCTTGGAGTAGAGTGCGTTTACTGGATGTTCAACGGCTGCAGCAATTTGACGGAAATAGATTTACATAATTTTGATGTTGCCAATGTTGATGACAGGAGTGTTTCAGGCAAACAGAATAATAATATGTTTGTGGGATGTAAGAATCTTACCACGATACATACACCATGTAATCTGAAACATTCTATTCCGCTCAAGAATGGAATATGGTACACACCCCAAGGAGTATCTGTCACAGAGCTTCCTCGGAATTTAAGCTACAGTATAGTTCTGACAAAGAATAAACCGGATGGGGAAGGTCAGCCTTCAGACGGTTCCAAACCGGTAGCAAGCATAATCGTAAGGCCGTCTGAATTATCGCTTGTTGTGGGAGATATCAGACAACTGGAAGTGGATATTATTCCCAAAGGTACGACCGTCAATAATATTCAATGGATAAGTAGTGACCCCGATGTTGTATCAGTGGACAGTACGGGTCTCCTGGTAGCGGTGAAACCCGGAAGAGCAACGATTACAGCTGCATCTACCGACGGGTGCTTCACCGGTTCATGTGACGTATCTGTAGCAAGTGATATTCCGATCATTAATAATCTGACATTTGATGGGGATCAGGCAGGAATCACGGTAGACGATAGTATTCCGATTATCGGGGGAAAGACCTTTAGCGCTGATCTTCCTGCCTCACTTCCGGTAAACTGTGTACTGGAAGAGGGTATGATAAAAATAGGAATCAATATAAATAAGAGAAGTTTATATTCCTATGATTCTGCTGAGGGTGTTAAAACTACTAATGAGAAAAAAACGATTAAAGAGGAGTTTGAAGAGTTTAAGAATGACGCAATGCAGGCTAAGCAACTGGCAAAAGATAAGGCTTGGCTTAAGGCTGTACAAGACAAGGATTTCTTAAATGCCAAAATTCCGGGAATGGAAAAAAATGTTGACGTAAACTGCGTAGGGTATGTTGAAGGAACCTGGTCGAACAAACCTGATACTCTTCAAGGCAGCCTTGTTGTTACGATTAGCGGCTCTGCAACTGCGCAGCGTCAAATGCTCGTATGGGTTATCCCGGTGACGGTGAACTGCACTTTCTCTGCTTCCGGCTCATTAACAGCAACTGTAGGTTATGATTTTAGTAATGCAAAATGGTATGGGGAACTCGAAGCTCTTCTTAATCTTGGTATTGAACCTTATGCAGGAATAGGTTTTGGACAATGGTTTTCCGGCGGAGTATATGGTAAAGCCCAGACAGATGTGGATTGGATATGGCTGTCTTCCCGTACTGAGACCGGCGTTAAAGAGTGGAGTATAAGTGGAGAAGTAGGAATTAAAGGTTATTTTGCTAAAAAGTCTGCAAGTGTTGCCCTAATTGAAGGTACACATAAAATAATAGAAGATTATAGATTTGTAACTTCTAATTCCAGAAACAGACAGTCAAATGTATATGACGCGGCTGAGAGTAATTCCCTGGAGTATGCAGCCGTCGTTACCACGCTTGATGCAACATCAGGGATCCAGAATTACTCTGTGGGAACTGATGGAACTCTGGTACATGATGTTTATAATGCAGCTAAACCATCTTTAGTGACGGCAGACGGTACGACAATGCTTGTTTATGTGGCTGATGATCTCACTCGCAGTACGCTTGATCAGACTAAGCTTGTTTACAGTGTCTATGATGCCGCTACAGGAACCTATAGTGCTGCGTTGAGTGTTCTTGATGACGGTACCGCAGATTATGAACCCGAAGTCTATACTGATGGAAAAGATATATATGTGACATGGCTGGATGCTGCCAGGACATTTGGAGCGGCAGATGATCCTGAGCTTATGGATTATATGAAAACATTCCGCACACATGTTGCAAAATACAATCCGGTTACGAATTCATTTGAAGACCTTGGATCCCCGCAGACAGGAGAAATTTATACATATTTACCAAGGCTGTATGTTTCAGATGGAGATTTACAACTTATTTGGGTTGAAAACAGAGATGATGCCTTATTTGGGCTTTCTATGAATAATACCATTCAACGGGCAGTTTATGCAGGTGGGGAATGGACTGTAGCGGACGAAATAAACCAATTAAATTCTGTAACTTCGATAGATATTGGTGAAACGGATTCTGCTTCCGGCATTTCAATTGCTTATACGCTGGATCGGGATAATGATTTGACAACAAAAGAGCAGGATCTCTATCTAAGATATGCGGATGGTAATTCGACCAAGGTTAAGGCCGGAAATATATCTGTTGTTTCATATACGGAATTGCCCGGTGTGACAGGTAAGGTGTTGGCTGCAAATATAGATGGCGGTTTGTACTATTTGAATGGAAGTAACTTTGTACAATTACTCTCTGACGGCACCATGAATACCGATACGGAATTCCGTGTATCGGGTAACAATATAATTTATATTTTGAGCGGTGATCAAAACCGTAACCTGGCCGTTGCAACTTATGATAATGGAGAATGGGGTAATGCCTTACTGACTCACGAAGAAGGGTACATTGATTCATTCTCAATTATAGACGGAAAAATCAGTTTCTTATATAGCAAAGCCACACATGGGCAGGACGGTACATGGGATGTCACTTCAGATATTAAAATAATGGAATCGCTCGATTATGATGATGTGGAGCTGGAATCAGTTGGTTTTGCCCTGGATGATGCTTATGCCGGCGCTGCGTTGCCGGTGGAGTTATATATTAAGAACAATGGTATATCCAAAGTGGCAAGAGCACATGTATCAGTGACTTATGCAGGCAGTGAAATATCATCATCGGATATCGATGTAAACATCATGCCGGGAGAAGTAAAACCTTACGATTACTCTTTTACTATTCCGTCGGATCTTTCCGCAGGAGGGGATTTTACCCTTACAATAATGTGTGACGGTGATAAAGACAGCGGAAATAACAGTCAAATCCTTTCGCTGCTGAAGGCCGACCTGGAGGTTATATCTTTTTATAATTTTAATGACCCGGAGTCGGACGCATACTATGAGTCCGACGCGGATTCAGACTCAGGCTCGTACTCAGATCCAGAGTCCGGTTCTTATATCGCGGTCATTATAGAGAACAGAGGCCTTCTTGATACAAATATGGAAATGACAATAAAGGATGAGGAAGGTAATCTCTTATTTAGCGAAAGCGAATTGGTAGAAGCAGGCAACGCCGTTATATACAGGGAAAAGTATGAATTAGAACATACACAGATTCTTAAAATCGATGTCAAAGGGGATGTCGAAGAATTTTATGAAATGAACAATACAACGTGGTTACATGTTGGAGATTGGCGTGATTATTATCCCGGCGATCCGGGAGACAATCCCGACAATCCGGGAGACAATCCCGATAATCCGGGAGACAA
>JAFLTG010000015.1:25590-47141 GCA_022510545.1 Lachnospiraceae bacterium
GAGACAATCCCGATAATCCGGGAGACAATCCCGACAATCCGGGAGACAATCCCGACAATCCGGGAGACAATCCCGACAATCCGGGAGGCAATCCCGACAATCCGGGAGGCAATCCCGACAATCCGGGAGGTAACCCCGATAATCCAAATGACCCCGCTGACCAACCTGGTCAAAAAGATGAGATTCATATAGTCGGACTTGAGGAATCATATGAGTATACAGGTGCTAAGATAATTCCAAACATTGGTGTTATGGATTATGGTATTGGTGACGGCAAACTTTTGGCACCGGGAGTTGACTACACTGTCAAGTATAAGAATAATACGAAGGTAGGAATTGAAACCGCAGAGATTACGGTTATCGGAAAGGGGAACTATACAGGCAAATCCATCAGTGAGAAATTCAGTATCGAATATGCAGACAATGCCCAGACGACCCTGAAAGACCTTAAGGGAGCCAAGATTACAAATCTTGAGAAAAAACTAACTTTTGATGGAAAAGCCAAATATCCTAAGTTTACACTTAAATTAAAGGGAGGAACAGCTCAACAATATGAATACAATGAAGAAAGAGGCGTTTATGAGACAGAAGATGGAGATGCTGTTCCGGCCAATGTAGCCCTCTCAAATAACATTAATAAGGGAACTGCAGCAATTCTCCTAATAGGCGATAATGGCACAAAGATTAAAAAGACGTTCAAGATTGATGCTATAAACCTAGCGGCAAATGCAAGCAAAGTTAAAGTAGAGGCGACTGCCGGAACATATGCCGTAAAGGGAGCGGTGCCTTCATCAATAAGAGTTACATATGACGGTAAAGAGCTGAAGAACGGCACGGATTATACAGTTAAGTATTCATCCAATAAAAGGGTTACAAAAATTAAATCACCGGCCAAGATTGTGGTTACAGGCAAGGGTAACTATGCTAAGAAGTATTCATCAGCAACATTTGATGTTGAGAAACTTGATTTATCAAATATAAGTGTAAGTGCGGTAACAGCCTATGCGGGAATAAAGGCAGGCAAGGTAAAAGCAACGGTAGTTGACGGTCAGGGTAATGCCCTTAAGCCTTCACAATACAAGTTATATGTATATAAGGATATAGATGATACTTTACCCTGTGCTGCATCAGAGATTCTTAAGGCAGGTAGTAAGATTTATGTAGAAGCGCAAGCTAAGGACTTTGTAAATCTGGATGGCGTTACTTCAAGAGACGAATTTGATGTGGGTATTAATATAGCTAAGTCTAAAGTAACGGATATTTTCGGCAAGACCATAACAAAGTCATATACAGGTACTCCTATTGTATTTACTGACGAAGATGTAGATGGATTGAGAGTAACGATTAATAAAGCTGAGCTTTATATGGGAATCGACTATGAAATTGTATCATACTCAAACAACACCAATAAAGGAACGGCCAAAGCGGTGATAAAGGGAATCGGTTCATACAGCGGCACCAAGACATTTAAGTTCAAGATTAGTTCGAAACAAATGAAGATTGACGGGAAGGCTGACTGGGATGATATAAAACAAGGGAAACAATAGGTCAAAATTCAATTTAAACAACATTTAAGAACAGTGAGGTACATATATGGCATTCACACACCTGCACGTTCACACCGAATACAGCCTCCTAGACGGCTCCAACAAAATTAAAGAGTATGTAAAATGTGTAAAAGAACTTGGCATGGACAGCGCAGCCATCACCGACCACGGCGTTATGTACGGCGTAATCGACTTCTACAAGGAAGCCAAGGCCGCAGGTATCAACCCGATAATCGGCTGTGAAGTCTATGTCGCACCGGGTTCCCGCTTTGACAAAGAGCTGACCGGAGGCGAGGACCGCTATTACCACCTCGTTCTTTTGGCGGAAAACAATACCGGATATTCCAATTTGATGAAAATTGTCAGCCGTGGTTTTACCGAAGGCTATTATTATAAGCCGCGTGTGGACATGGAAGTCCTGCAGGAGTTTCATGAGGGACTGATTGCGCTTTCTGCCTGCCTTGCGGGAGAGGTATCCCGTTATATCCAGAAGGGTCTTATAGATGAGGCAAAAAAGGCAGCCAAAAGATATGAGGACTGTTTCGGAAAAGGAAATTATTTTCTGGAACTTCAGGACCATGGCATGCCGGAGCAGAAAACCGTAAATACTGCGCTCCTTAATATAAGCAGGGAACTTGGAATAGAGTTAGTTGCAACTAACGACGTGCATTATACCTATGCCGATGATGAAAAATCACATGATATCCTGCTTTGTTTACAGACCGGAAAGAAACTTTCGGATGAAGACCGAATGCGCTATGAGGGCGGACAGTATTATGTGAAAAGTGAAGAAGAAATGAAAGGGCTTTTCCCCTATGCCTGGGAAGCCGTTGAAAATACCCAGAGAATTGCTGACAGATGTCATGTGGACATTGAATTTGGTGAATATAAAGTACCTCATTACGAATCACCTGATGGTTATGACTCATGGACTTACTTGAATAGATTATGCCTTGACGGGTTGAGTGAACGTTACCCTGAAGATGACGGAAGTCTGCGCGAGAGGATGGAATATGAACTCGGTATTATTAAATCTATGGGTTTTGTGGATTATTTCCTGATAGTATGGGATTATATTAACTTTTGCAGGGAAAACGGGATTTCGGTAGGACCGGGGCGTGGCTCGGCAGCAGGCAGCATTGTTTCATATTGTCTGCAGATTACCAATATCGATCCGATTAAATACAGTCTTTTGTTTGAGCGTTTCCTTAATCCGGAGCGCGTGTCTATGCCCGATATTGATGTGGATTTCTGTTATGAGCGAAGGCAGGAGGTTATAGATTATGTCGGTGAAAAATACGGGCAGGACAAGGTGGTTCAGATCATAACCTTCGGTACTATGGCAGCGAAAGCCGTAATCCGTGATGTAGGGCGTGTAATGGACTTGCCGTATGCATATGTGGATTCCATTGCCAAAATGGTTCCTCAGGAACTTAACATCACAATTAGCAGGGCGCTTGAGCTGAATCCGGAACTGAAAAAGATGTATGCGGAGGATGAACAGGTTCGCGTTCTCATAGATATGTCCAAACGTCTGGAAGGCTTACCAAGACATACATCTACCCATGCTGCAGGTGTTGTAATATGTCCTGAGGCAGCAGAGGAGTTTGTTCCGCTTTCAAGAGGCGTGGACGGAGCCATTACCACACAGTTTACCATGACTACGATAGAAGAACTTGGACTTCTTAAGATGGATTTTCTGGGGCTGAGGACTCTGACGGTAATCCAGAATGCGGTTCGTATGGTGGAAAAAGTAACAGGTGTTATGATTGATATTGATAATATAGATTATAATGACCCCGCAGTGCTTGCCTATATCGGCACAGGTAAGACCGACGGTGTGTTCCAGCTTGAAAGCGGCGGTATGAAAAGCTTTATGAAAGAATTAAAGCCGCAGAGTCTGGAAGATATCATTGCAGGTATTTCATTGTACCGTCCGGGTCCAATGGATTTTATCCCTAAATATATCAAGGGAAAGAATAATCCCGATACTATCACTTACGACTGTCCTCAGTTGGAAGATATTCTGGCGCCGACTTACGGCTGTATAGTGTATCAGGAGCAGGTTATGCAGATAGTGCGTGAACTTGGCGGCTATACCATGGGCCGAAGCGATCTGGTACGGCGTGCCATGAGTAAGAAAAAGCAATATGTCATGGAGCAGGAGAGGAAAAATTTTGTTTACGGAAATCCGGAAGAAGATGTGCCCGGCTGTGTGGCAAACGGTGTAAGTGAATCGGTTGCGGAGCATATTTATGATACCATGATGGATTTTGCCAAATATGCGTTTAATAAATCGCATGCGGCCTGCTATGCGGTAGTGTCTTACCAGACCGCATATCTGAAATATTATCATCCGGTGGAGTTTATGGCGGCGCTGCTTACGTCGGTAATGGATAATTCCAGAAAAGTGTCGGAGTATATTATGTCATGCAGGAGCATGGGAATTCAGATACTGCCGCCGGATATTAATGAAGGTGAAATCGGATTTTCCGTATCAAACGGCTCGATACGGTTTGCGCTTACCGCAATCAAAAGCATAGGGCGGCCGGTAATCGAGGCTGTGGTTGAAGAGAGAGAGCAGAGGGGACTTTATACCAATATTAAGGACTTTATCACGCGAATGTCAGATAAGGATATTAATAAACGTGCAATAGAGAACTTTATCAAGGCCGGTGCATTTGACAGTCTGGGCGGAACCAGGAAACAGTTTATGAGCGTATATGTCCAGATTCTGGACAGCATCGTTCAGAATAAGAAGAATAATATGGCCGGCCAGATGTCACTTTTTGATATCGCAAACGATGAAGAAAAGGCGGATTACGAGATAAAGATTCCCCTAGTGGGAGAGTATTCCAAAGAAATGAAGCTGGGCTTTGAAAAAGAAGTGCTCGGAATATATGTAAGCGGACATCCGCTGGAGGAATATCAGGATCTTTGGAATAAAAATATAACCAATACAACGGCTGATTTTTTGCTGGATGAAGAAACTAACGAAGCTTCGGTGAAGGATGGCCAACAGGTAACCATCGGCGGCATTATTTCGGATAAAAGGCTTAAGTATACTAAAAACGATAAAGTGATGTCTTTCATACAGATAGAGGATTTGCTTGGAACTGTAGAAGTTATCATATTTCCAAGGGATTATGAAAAGAATGCCGATAGGCTGTTAGAGGACAAAAAGGTGTTTGTCAAAGGCAGAGTTTCCGCAGAAGATGATAAGGATGCAAAACTTATCTGCGAGAGTATCATTTCTTTTGACGAGATACCTAAGAAACTGTGGATTAAATTCCCGACTAAGGAAGTCTTTGAGGAGAAACAGGCCGAGCTTATGGCGTCGCTTAATGAATCTGAGGGGCATGACAGCGTGGTAATCTATATTGAGAATCCCAAGGCGATGAAAACCCTGCCGCCTAACCAGAATGTTAATGCGGACGGAGCACTGCTTGGAAAACTTGAAGCCCTATATGGAAAAGAAAATATCAGGGTTGTATAAAATCTATTGAAAACTGTCTGAAATTAAGGTAAAATAATTACGGTTAGGCAATTTTTGACAGTCGAAAGGATGCGATAATATGGCTAAGTCTATTAAAACAATAGGAGTTTTAACAAGCGGCGGTGATGCACCGGGTATGAATGCTGCAATCCGTGCAGTGGTCAGGAAGAGCTTAAGCAACGGGGTTAAGGTAAAAGGAATTAAAAAAGGCTATCAAGGTCTTATGAATGAAGAAATCATAGATATGGAAAAGTGGTTTGTCTCGGATACAATCCAGCGAGGCGGTACTATTCTTGGAACTGCGCGCTGCCTCGAGATGCATACAGAAGATGGAGTGCAGAAAGCGGTAGATGTCTGCCGCAAACATGGAATTGACGGTTTGGTAGTCATAGGAGGAGACGGTTCGTATCGTGGAGCGCAGGCGCTTTCGAGACATGGTATTAATACCATCGGTATTCCGGGAACCATTGATCTTGATATAGCGTGTACAGAATATACAATAGGTTTTGACACTGCAATCAACACTGCGATGCAGGCAATCGACAAGATACGTGATACCTCATCATCCCATGAAAGATGCAGTATAATCGAGGTTATGGGAAGAAATGCAGGATACATAGCTCTCTGGTGCGGTATTGCCAATGGTGCAGAGGATGTTCTTCTACCTGAAAAATATGATTATAATGAGCAGGAGATAATAAATAATATAATTGCAAACAGAAAACGCGGCAAGACACACCATTTGATCATAAATGCGGAGGGTATAGGACATTCCACTTCGATGGCAAGGCGTATTGAGGCCGCTACCGGCATGGAAACCAGAGCAACTATTCTGGGATATCTGCAGCGTGGAGGTGCACCGACTTGTAAAGACCGCTATTATGCATCTATTATGGGTGCGTATGCAGCCGATATCCTATGCGCGGGTAAGACCAACAGAGTGGTTGGTTACCAGCATGGAGAGTTCCTTGATTTTGACATAGAAGAGGCGCTGAATATGCAGAAGAGCATTCCTGAGTATGTATATGAGGTAAGTAAAATCTTAGCATAAATTTTAGCCTGGCGGCTAAAATTACAAGAATTGCTTTGCAATTCTTGAGTTAAGCTTCTCCAAAGACATGGTGTCAGCGGGGAAGTTTTTTTACCCTTTTAAGTTAATGGAAGTTTATTTGAATTAAAACGGAAGGGAAACTATATGATAACAAGCCATACCAACAAAGGTATTAAAGAAGTAATACAGCTTGAACAGAAGGCAAAAGTCAGAAAAGAAAAGGGGCTTTTTGTTTCAGAGGGGATAAAAATGTTTCTGGAAGCTCCTGCAGACCGGATTGAGAAGGTTTATACTTCGCTAAGCTTTTCGGAGCAGATGCCGGCCTTATGTATGGATAAACTTGATTCAATGTCTTCTCTGCATGAGGTAGTTTCGGATGAGGTTTTTAAGAAAATGTCCGATACAACCACGCCTCAGGGCATTCTATGCGTGCTGCGCCAAGAACGATATAGCCTTGAGTCTATGTTAACGACGCCTGCGCCATTGCTGGTCATATTGGAAGATATTCAGGACCCGGGCAATCTGGGAACCATATTCAGGTCAGGTGAGGGAGCCGGAGTGACCGGAATAATTATGAGCAGCAGCACCGTTGATATATATAATCCTAAGACGATACGTTCTACAATGGGTTCCGTATACAGGATGCCGTTTGTATATACTGAAAATATCAGTAACGCCATTAAAGAACTGCAAAAGAGAAATATTACAGTCTATGCTGCACATTTGCAGGGCTCGAAACCTTATGATGTCTGTGATTACACGAAAGGCAGTGCATTTCTGGTCGGAAATGAATCCAAAGGGCTGAAAGATGAGACTGCTGCCAATGCGGATGTGCCTATTAAAATCCCGATGTTAGGAGAAGTGGAATCGCTAAATGCGGCAGTGGCGGCGTCCATACTTTTTTATGAGGCTGCAAGACAGAGGCGGATAGGGTGAAAAATAAACTTATTGCACAAGATAAACTGAATTATGGAGGATAAATTTATGAAAATCGGATTTATCGGACTTGGAAATATGGCAGATGCCATAATCGGCGGAATGTTAAAAAAAGAAATTATTGGAGCCAAAGATATAATAGGAAGTGCAAAAACAGAGACCACTTTAAAGCGGATGGCTTCAAAATATGACATAGGTGTCACAAATGATAACGCGGAGGTTGCCGCTAAGGCAGATGTACTTGTGCTGGCGGTTAAACCACAGTTTTTTGCCGAGGTGATAGAGGGTATCAGGGATGTCACAAGGGATGAAACACTTGTCATAAGCATTGCTGCCGGAAAAAGTATGGCCTGGATAGAGGAGGCTTTTGGCAGGCCGTTAAAGCTGGTACGCTGTATGCCCAATACCCCGGCTCTTGTAGGTGAAGGCTGTACGGGTGTGTGTGTTAACTCAAGAGTATCGGAAGAAGAAATAGGTTACAGTCTGAAATTAATGAAAAGCTTTGGCCGGGCAAGTCTGATACCTGAGCGTTTGATTGATGCAGTAGGGGCAGTAAGCGGAAGTTCACCTGCTTTTGTGTTCATGTTTATAGAAGCGATGGCGGATGCCGGAGTTGCGGCAGGGATGACAAGGATGCAGGCTTATGAGTTTGCGGCACAGGCGGTTTACGGCAGTGCAAAACTTATGCTGGAGAGTGGTAAACATCCGGGTGAACTTAAAGATATGGTCTGCTCACCGGGAGGAACTACCATTCAGGGCGTAAAAACTTTGGAGGAAAAAGGAATGCGCGGAGCTGTAATGGATGCTTTGTCAGCCTGTATCGAAAAAACGAAAAAATTGTAACAATTTTGTATTGATTTTGTACTAAATTACAAACATGAATTACAAACTTGACAAAGTTTTAATGTTTTGCTAGAATTATCCAAAACGCAAATTTAACATTTTCGTAATAAATTTGCAAAACATTTTTAAATCAAGAATGTATTTGGAGGTATTTGTTCATGTTGAAAGGCAGAAACGCATTCCTGAAGCTTGTCGGACTGCTGATTAGTCTGAGTATGCTTATGGGAATCGGCATTGATGCCGCCGCATCCGGAACTAATGATTATCTGGATTCATGTAATGTTGGAATTTCCAATATTATTGCTCCCGGTTCCGGAAGTACTAATGAAGAAGAGCTTGAAGAACTTAAACAGACGACTGAAGATGAGGAAGAAGAGGAAGAGAATAAATCAGATCTGGTTATGGCAGATGTGAAAATGGCACTGAATGTACGTGCCGAGGCAACAGAGGAATCAGAGAAGGTGGGTCTTCTTTATAAGGACTGCGGAGGCAGAATATTAGAGAGAAAAGACGGTTGGACCAAAATTCAATCCGGAGATCTGGTAGGCTGGGCAAGCGATGAGTATCTTTTATTTGATGAAGAGGCAGAAGAACTTGCCAGTGAGGTAGGCAACCTGATAGTGACAATTGAAACCGAAACACTTCGTGTGCGTAAGGAGCCTAATCTGGATTCAAAAGTACTTGGGCTGATAGCTCAGGATGATGAACTGGATGTAATTGATGTGGTTGATGATGAGTGGATAAGCGTGGATTTTGAAGACGATATCGCATATGTTTCATCTGAATTTGTTAATATGGACTTTCATATAGATGAAGGTGAAACTATGGAAGTTATCAAACGACGTGAGGAAGAAGCGGCTGAGGCTAAGCGCAAGGCCGTAATTACCGCTAATGAAGCGATTATTGCCGAAGCAGATGACGTAAGACTTCTGGCAGCTCTTATTCAATGTGAGGCCGGTTCCGAAGGTTATGACGGCAAACTGGCAGTTGGTGCGGTTGTTATAAACAGGGTAAGAAGCGGCGCTTATCCGAGTACAATATCAGGTGTTATTTATGCATCAGGGCAGTTTACACCTGCATTAAACGGCAAGGTAGCCAACACCTACAATTCGAGTATTTCCGATTCCTGCATACAGGCAGCGCAGGAAGCCCTTTCAGGAATGAGTAATGTAGGAGATGCAACTCACTTTAGAAGAGCCGGAAATCATGATGGAATATTGATTGGGCATCATGTATTTTGGTAGATTATAAAAGCTCTAAGACAGAGGTCTTAGGGCTTTTTTTAACGGAAATCTCTTGTATCTGTCTGAATAATATAGTAAGATAGGTTGGAAGGGGTGAAGCATTATGGATGTTAATTTAACAATCGCATGGCTTGTTCTTTTAGTAGTATTGATTGTAATTGAGCTTGTTACGATGGGGCTTACCACCATATGGTTTGCAGGTGGTGCACTGGCGGCGGCTTTAATCTCGATTCCGGATACACCGTTTGTATTGCAGATCATAGTCTTTCTTGTGGTATCATTGGTGCTGTTGTATTTTACAAGACCTGTTGCCGTTAAATATTTTAACAAAGACAGGGTAAGAACCAATATTGAGGGGATGATAGGAAGACAGGCAATTGTAGTAAGTGAGATTAACAATGTGGAAGGCATCGGCCAGGTAAATACCGGCGGTATGGAATGGTCCGCAAGGAGCAGTTACCACAATATAGTATTACCTGTAGGCGCAGTGGTTACGGTGCTGGGCGTAGACGGTGTTAAGCTCATAGTAGAAGAAAAAGTTGAAAGGTAAATGAAAGGGGTTAAGTTATGGGTGGAATTTATTTTATTCTTGTAGTATTGATTATAATAATTATTGTTCTGGCATCCTGTATCACTATAGTTCCGCAGGCATATGCCTATGTAGTTGAGCGTCTGGGGGCTTATCAGCAGACCTGGTCTGTAGGGCTTCATTTGAAAATGCCAATCATTGATAAGGTTGCCAAAAGAGTTATTTTAAAAGAGCAGGTAGTGGATTTTGCGCCGCAGCCTGTTATTACCAAAGATAACGTAACCATGAGAATTGATACGGTTGTATTCTATCAGATTACAGACCCTAAACTCTTTGCATACGGTGTGGAAAATCCGATTATGGCAATCGAGAATCTGACGGCAACCACGCTTAGAAATATCATAGGTGAGATGGAACTTGACCAGACCCTTACTTCCAGAGAGGTTATCAACACCAAGATGAGAGCGTCTCTTGATATTGCAACGGACCCCTGGGGTATTAAAGTAAATCGTGTGGAATTAAAGAACATCATACCACCCGCAGCGATCCAGGATGCGATGGAGAAGCAGATGAAAGCGGAACGTGAACGACGTGAGGCTATACTTAAAGCTGAGGGTGAGAAGAAATCCACTATCCTTGTAGCCGAAGGTAAAAAGGAATCCGTGATTCTGGAAGCGGAAGCAGAGAAACAGTCGGCAATCCTTCAAGCAGAAGCGCAGAAAGAGAAAATGATCCGTGAGGCGGAAGGTGAGGCAGCAGCTATACTTAAAGTACAGCAGGCTACTGCAGACGGTATCAGGATGATTCGTGAAGCCGGTGCTGATGAAGCGGTTCTTAGGATTAAGAGCCTGGAAGCTTTTGAGAAAGCGGCCGATGGACAGGCGACCAAGATCATTATTCCCTCTGAGATTCAGGGAATGGCAGGACTTGCGGCATCTGCTAAAGAGATTTTGAAATAAATCAAGGCATCTAAGGCTGACGAACTGAGGAAAAGTAGACATTTTGTTTATTTTTCCTCAGTTCTGGTTATTGATGTTTTGTTAGCAATTGGGAAAGGATAAATAATATGAACTTAAAAGGACGTAATTTTTTGAAGCTACTGGATTTTACTCCGGAGGAGATTACATATTTTCTGGATGTGGCGGCGGATTTGAAAGAGAAGAAGAAGAAAGGAATTGCCCATGATTCTTTGCGTGGGAAAAACGTCGCATTAATATTTGAAAAAACAAGTACCAGAACACGCTGCTCGTTTGAGGTTGCAGCGCATGATCTGGGGATGGGAACTACCTACCTTGACCCGTCAGGCTCCCAGATTGGGAAAAAAGAGAGTATTGCGGATACAGCCAGGGTTTTGGGGCGTATGTATGACGGGATAGAGTATCGCGGATTTGGACAGGATATTGTGGATGAGCTTGCAAAGCATGCGGGAGTGCCGGTCTGGAACGGGCTGACCAATGAGTTTCATCCTACACAGATGCTGGCGGATCTGCTTACTATAAGGGAGCATTTCGGGAAACTTAAGGATATCAAACTTACATATATGGGCGATGCGCGCTATAATATGGGTAATTCGCTTATGGTTGCCTGTGCCAAAATGGGAATGCATTTTACCGCCTGCACTACAGCGAAGTATTTTCCGGATAAGGAGCTGGTTACCGAGTGTGAGAAAATTGCGGCACAGACCGGAGGCAGTATCCGTTTGACAGAGAGTGTGGATGAGGGTACGAAGAATGTGGATGTGATTTATACCGATGTCTGGGTATCTATGGGAGAGCCTGAGGAGGTTTGGGCTGACCGCATACATGATTTGATGCCGTATCAGGTAAATAAGAGCGTAATGGATAATGCCGGTGAAAAGGCTGTATTTATGCACTGTCTTCCGGCGTTCCATGATTTGAATACCGGAATCGGAAGAGAAATAAATGAGAAGTTCGGAATCAATGAAATGGAAGTTACGGATGAAGTTTTTGAATCGGCTCAGTCTATAGTGTTTGATGAGGCTGAAAACCGGATGCATACGATTAAGGCCGTTATGGCGGCTACCCTGCACTAGAAAGGCATAATATTGTTATGAAAACCGACAAGTCTGATATTCTCGCCCTGCTGCGGGGCAGTAACGGGTATGTTTCCGGGCAGCAGCTTTGTGCACAATTCGGAGTTTCCAGAACGGCAGTCTGGAAAGTCATCAATCAACTAAAAGAAGAGGGATATAAGATTGAATCAGTAACAAACAAGGGTTACAGACTTCTCGAAAGTCCGGACGTACTTTCTAAAAGTGAGATTTCGAGTCGGCTTACAACTAAATGGGCGGGACAGAGTCTTTACTATTTTGATGAGACCGGCTCTACCAATATAGATGCCAAGCGGTATGCGGAGGATGGCGCTGTGCATGGAACGGTGGTAGTGGCTGATATGCAGACAACCGGCAGAGGCAGGAGAGGCCGGATGTGGCAGTCACCCTCCGGAAGTGCGATTTATATGACCATATTGTTAAAACCGGATTTTCCGCCGGATAAGGCTTCTATGCTTACACTGGTAATGGCGCTTGGCGTTGCCGAGGCAATAACCGAAGTTACGGGTATGGATGCAGGAATCAAGTGGCCTAATGACATTGTTGTAAATAAGAAAAAGGTATGCGGCATTCTGACCGAAATGAATGCAGAACAGGATTATATCCAGTATGTGGTTATCGGTGTAGGCATAAATGTCAATAATGCATCTCCGGAAGAGTTCCCGGAGGAAATCAGGAAGACTGCCACATCCCTGAGGATTGAGTCCGGAAAACAGCTTGGCAGAGCAGCTCTGATAGAACGGGTGCTGTTTCATTTTGAACAAAATTATGACACGTATGTCAGAAAGCTTGATTTAAGTGAACTTATGGAAGCATATGACAGGCATCTTTTGAATCTGAATGCCGAAGTAAAGGTGCTCGATCCCAAAGGAGAGTTTACCGGCATTGCCAGAGGTATCAATGAGTCAGGAGAGCTTCTTGTAGAAAGAGAAGACGGTGAAGTTGTGCAGGTTTATGCCGGAGAAGTTTCCGTAAGAGGTTTATATGGATACGTTTAAGCTAATCTGCTGTCATAGTTTTATAGTGACATATTTAAGATATTTCTAAGAAAGGTCTATTATGATTATGGAAGATGGACGCATAGTACTTTGCGGTGCGAATGCTTATGAGCAGAAATATTATTTTAACGAACAATTTGCGGCGATTCCCGATTCTATAAAAGAGGAATTGCATATTATCTGCGTCCTTTTTACGGAAGAAGTCGGAGGCATCATTACAATAGTGTTTGAGGAGGACGGAAGTGTTTCGTTAGAGACCGATGCTAAGGAGAGCGACCTTTTATATGATGAAATAAGCAGTGGGCTTATGATAAGGGAAATACGCAGAAACAGACAGGAAATGTTTGAATCCTTAAGTCTGTATTATCGGGTTTTTGTCTTACATGAGGATTTTGAAGGCTAGCTAATGAGAAGTTTGATGCTCGGATGAAAATTAACGGAGGTGCTGTGTGGGCACATTAAAGATAGGGAATGTGGAACTGGAGAATAATATAATACTGGCTCCGATGGCAGGCGTAACTGACCTGCCTTTTCGTTTGTTGTGCAAAGGGCAGGGGGCTGGTCTGGTATGTATGGAGATGATAAGTGCCAAAGCGATTTTATATAAGAATAAAAATACCGAATCACTGTTGGAAATCCATCCCGATGAGGGTCAGGTTTCATTGCAGTTATTCGGCTCAGACCCTAAAATAATGGGAGATATGGCAAAACAGATAGAAATGCGGCCTTTTTCCATATTAGATATAAATATGGGATGTCCTATGCCGAAGATTGTCAATAATGGAGAAGGCTCCGCTCTTATGAAAAATCCCAAACTGGCCGGAGAGATTGTTTCGTCAGTTGTAAAGTCGATAAGTAAGCCTGTTACGGTTAAAATCCGCAGCGGTTATGATAAAGACCATATCAATGCAGTGGAGATGGCCAAGGTCATAGAAGACGCAGGCGCCAGTGCCGTTGCGGTACATGCCAGAACCAGGGAACAGCTGTATGCAGGTGAGGCTGACTGGGAAATAATTGCCCGCGTAAAAGAGGCGGTTTCCATACCGGTTATTGGCAACGGAGACATTGTTGACGGTATAAGTGCGGCAGAAATAATAGAACAGACAAAATGTGACGGTATAATGATAGGGCGTGCCGCCAGGGGAAATCCATGGATATTTGGACAGGTAAGCGCATATCTTGAAAATGGCACTGTTATACCCTCACCGGACAAAGAAGAACGTAAGATAATGATGCTAAGACACGCTGAACTTATGCTTGAATGTAAGGGCGAATATACCGGAATCCGTGAGATGCGTAAGCATATATCATGGTATACTGCAGGTATGCCGCACTCTGCCAAATTAAGGCAGGATATCAATTCTATGGAAAATTTTATCTCATTAAAGGAATTAATAGAAAAAATGTAGCGTATATTCTCATATGGGAAACGAAACAATACTCTATTATGTTTTTGAAGAAACAGTTACAGGCTGTAAAAAAATAGTGAAACCACATTTCTGGCGGAAGATAAAACCGCTTACCTTTGTGCTGGAGGAAGATGACTTATCGGTTATAACCATAATGATTCCGACGATTGAGAAAGGATGGAAAAGGGATAAACTGCTTGGAGTAATGCAAAAGGGGATAGAGGAGTACAGGGAATATCAGGGATATATCGGAAGTGGTGATACTGTCATACATCCCAAACTGCAACAGATATTATTGCAGAAGGAAAGTTTTACTCCAATATTCTGGAAATTGGCCGAAAAACTTTTTACAGACAAGTTTGCCCCGCAAAAACGTATACCAGACAAACCTTATGTACAAAATGGTTTAACACTCAACAGACGACAAACTCCGGAAGCAGTTGTACTTTTATTAGGAAATACATTTTTCCCGGAAGAGCAGCTGGAGAGATTTACAGAATTGATGCAGCCCTGTTTCCCGTATATTAATCAGCTGACTGTTGTATATGGATCTGATGATGAAGAAGATAATGAATTAAGTACAGAATTAGAGGATGAACCAGATTATGCAATAAATGAATCCGGAAATCGCTTGGAAGCCGAAATAGACGACTTGCTGGAAATGCTCTATTATGAATACGGTCTGGTAGGAAGGATATGGCAGGTAGATGGATTCAAACCTCAACCTCCTGAGATAAGAAACGGTCAGTGTCCCATACTTTTTCTCGATTATGGTTATGCGGGGAAACTGCCATACAGTATGATGAGAAACGGTGGCACATATATAGATGTACTGTCCTCCGGGGAAAAAGAACGGTGTATAAATAAGAAATGTTCGAAAATTTCATATATGTCTCCGTTAAAATACCTTGACACCATGGTAAAAAGTGGGTATGATAAATTAGTTAATCAGGCATAATTTGAACTCAACTTAAGATAAATAGAAAAATAAGGACAGGAAAGGACAGGTTGTCATGGAAGAAAAAAAGAATATTTTAACTTATGAGGGTTTAAGAAAATATGAGGATGAACTACATGAATTAAAGGTTGTAAAACGTCAGGAAGTTGCACAGAAAATAAAAGAAGCAAGAGAGCAGGGAGACCTGTCCGAAAATGCGGAATATGATGCAGCAAAGGACGAGCAGCGTGATATCGAGGCAAGAATTGAGGAGCTTGAAAAAATTCTGAAAAATGCCGAGGTTGTTGTAGAAGATGAAGTTGACCTGGATAAAATCAATATCGGCTGTCAGGTAACTATTCTGGATATGGAATATGCAGAAGAGTTGGAGTATAAAATAGTAGGTTCTACAGAGGCTAACAGCTTAAAAGGCAAGATTTCCAATGAGTCACCTGTAGGTAAGGCGCTTATGGGAAGCAAAATAGGTGATGTGGTAGAGGTAGAAACACAGGCAGGAACTTTACAGTATAAAGTGCTTATGATACAGAGATCTAATTAATGACACGCGTGTCACAAAACGAAAGGAATCATCTACTATGGATAATCAGCAGAACCGGAACAATGAACAGCAGGTACAGGACATAAACCAACTTTTGAAAGTAAGACGTGAGAAACTGGCTGCCTTACAGGAAAATGGCAAGGACCCGTTTGTTATCACTAAATATGATGTGACTCACCACAGCCAGGAGATTAAAGATAACTTTGATACTATGGAAGGACAGACTGTGTCAATTGCAGGACGTATAATGTCCAAACGTGTTATGGGTAAGGCATCTTTTTGTAATGTACAGGATTTACAGGGAAATATCCAGTCCTATGTGGCAAGGGACAGCGTCGGAGAAGAACCTTACGCCGATTTTAAGAAGTATGATGTGGGTGATATCGTTGGAATTGAAGGCGAGGTATTCAGGACCAAGACCGGGGAAATTTCCATACATGCAGCCAAAGTAACTCTTTTATCCAAGAGTCTTCAAATCCTTCCCGAAAAATATCATGGCTTGGTAAATACCGATATCCGCTACAGACAAAGATACACAGACCTCATAATGAATGAGGAAGTGAAAAAGACATTTGTAATGCGTTCCAAGATTATCAGCTCAATCAGACGTTATCTGGATGGACAAGGCTTTCTTGAGGTTGAAACTCCGATGTTGGTATCCAATGCCGGCGGAGCGGCAGCAAGACCTTTTGAAACACATTATAATGCCCTGGATGAGGATGTTAAGCTTCGTATTTCTCTGGAACTGTACTTAAAACGTCTTATCGTAGGCGGTTTGGAAAGAGTCTATGAGATTGGACGAGTATTTAGAAATGAGGGCTTAGACACCAGACATAATCCGGAGTTCACCCTGATGGAGCTGTATCAGGCATATACGGATTATAACGGTATGATGGACTTAACAGAGAATATGTTCCGCCACGTGGCACAGGAAGTATGTGGTACTACCCTTATTTCATACGGCGGAGTGGAAATCGATTTGGGCAAGCCTTTTGCAAGAATGACAATGACCGAAGCAGTCAATAAGTATGCGGGTGTTGACTTTGATCAGATAAAAGATACCGAGCAGGCTAAGAAAATCGCGGATGAAAAGGGAGTTCACTATGAAGACAGGCACAAAAAGGGCGATATACTCAACCTCTTCTTTGAAGAATTTGTAGAAGAACATCTGGTGCAGCCCACTTTTATTATGGACCACCCAATAGAGATTTCACCGCTTACCAAGAAAAAATCGGATAACCCGGAACTGGTAGAGCGTTTTGAACTGTTTATTACCTGTCGTGAGATGTGTAATGCCTATTCCGAGCTCAACGACCCGCTTGACCAGAGGGAGCGTTTCAAGGCTCAGGAGGAGGCGTTTGCGGCAGGAGATGAGGAAGCAAACCATACGGATGAAGACTTCCTGAATGCACTGGATATCGGTATGCCGCCTACGGGTGGAATCGGGTATGGTATTGACAGGCTGGTTATGCTGCTTACCGACTCACCGGCGATAAGGGATGTTTTGTTGTTCCCGACAATGAAGTCACTCGATAAATAAAGCCAGTATAATTTAAGACATCATTACTTATAGTGATATAGGTAGTGGTGTCTTTTTGAATGTTTTATTATATTAATAAGGCTTTACACTTTTTTAATTTGAAAAACATGTAGTATAATACTCTGTCAACTGTAATATTAAACCCCAAATTAGAGTTCATCCTGCAATGCTTCCAAGAACTTCTCAGCTGCCTTTGAAAAAACCTGATACTTTTTCCATGCAATATCAAGATGCGTTTCCAATCTCGGTTCCAGGGGACGAAAACAAAAATTGTTATTATCGGCAGAGTAAACCAGCCTGTCAAGACATAATGCATAGCCAAAGCCTTCATCCACCATTAATGATGCGTTGTAGACAAGATTATATGTGGCGACAATGTTCAGTTTTTCAATATCATAGCCACTCCAACCGGATAATTCATTGTGAACCATAGACTGACGGGATACAATTAATGGAATGTTTTCTAAATCTTTGGCCCGTATGCTTTCTTTAGCAGCGAGCGGGCTGTCATTACGCATAAGGAGACCCCAAGTATCTGTGTCGGGCAGGCGGAGGTAATTATATCTCTCCATATTTGCCGCGCCAATAAAGAGACCAAAATCCAACAAGCCCTTATCCAGCCGTTCCATTACATCATCGGCATTTCCGCTGAATAGGTGGTAGCGAATCATCGGATGATCTGCTTGTAATCTTTTGCCAATTCTGGCTATGAGCCGCATAGCATTTGTTTCACCTCCGCCTATAAATATATCTCCACTGATGATATCATGAGAGGTATCAAATTCAGAGATTGTCTTATCCGTCAAAGCAACAATTTCTTCTGCACGTTTGCGCAGTAACATTCCTTCTTCGGTCAATGTAATACGTTGATTTCTCTTTCCACGGTTTAGCAGCTTTACTCCAAGTTCATCTTCCAGATCCATGAGTTGGCGGGAGAGCGTGGGCTGGGTAATATGCAGAAACTCAGCTGCACCGGAGATGCTTTCTTCCCGCACAACCGCAAGAAAATACCGTAAAATACGAATATCCATACAAGCAAATCCTCCTACGTTTTAAATAGTGTTTGGTTAAAAAAAGTATATTTTACAATTATATGCCTGTCAAGCATATATAAATATATAACATAGGTATTTGATATTTTGTTGCATAGGAGTTACATTTATAGAAAAGTTAACAAAAAATACAGGGGGTTTTTATATGGACAGACAAATGTTAGAAGGAAAAGTAGCTATTATTTCGGGTGCAAGCTATGGAATGGGATATACTATGGCGGAACTTTTTGCAAAAGAAGGCGCAAAGGTTGTAATGACTGCACGCGGAAAAGAAAAACTGGACGCTGCGGTACAGGAAATCCGGGGACAGGGTTATGATGTAACCGGCGTTGCAGCGGATAATAAAGAACTTGATGATGTAAAGAAGGTTATTCAGACAGCACTGGATACTTACGGAGATTTGGATATTGTGATCAATAATGCTGCCATCGGTGAACAGAAAATGATTGACGAAACCGATGACGAATGGCTTGAGCATGTTTATCAGACGAATGTCTTTGGACCTTTCCGATTTATTAGGGAATCGCTCAAAATCTTTTTGCCCAAAAATGAGGGATGTATCATTAACATATCTTCGGTAAACGGAGAAAGACCTTTCTGCGGCGCTTCTTATACGTCATCCAAAGGTGCCATCAATACACTTACAAAAAATGTTGCAATGCGCCTGATTGACACAAATATCCGCATTAATGCGGTGGCTCCCGGAGCAACCGTGACGCCTGCGCATCTTGCAAATAAAGCAGGAGAACAGCCCGGTGGAGCAAAGATGTTGGAATTCAGTAAGCATTTTGTTTATTTCCCCGGCCCGGAATGTGATCCGATTGATCAGGCCAATGCTTGTCTTTACCTTGCGTCTGATATGGGACGACATGTTAAAGGTCAGGTTCTGCAGGTTTGTAATGGAGCATTTTTATAAAATGAGTACAGAAGAAAGTATTATACAAAATCTTAAAGATGCCGGATGCAGTAAGAGTCAGATTGAGGAATGTATGGACTATGTCGGGAAAAATGAAAGGAATGGAGTATTGAAACTATTAAGACAGCATCGGGATGTTCTTCTTGATGGACTTCATGAAAAGCAGCGCATGATAGAATGTCTCGATTATCTGGTGTATCAGATTAAAAAAGATAATATGAAGTTTGAGGAGGAATCCGTTAAATGAAAAAGTATTTTTTAATACTGATTGTTACACTTGGCATGGTATTGGGACTTATAGCCTGCGGTGGAAATGTAGACACAGATACATCGGATAGTATTTCTGAAACGAAGGCAGAAAATGATGAAGAAATAGGAGAGCAGACAAATATGAAAATGAATGTACAGGTTGGAGATTATACCTTCACAGCAACACTGGAAAATAATGCAGCCGTGGAAGAGTTAGTGGAGATGATGAAGGAAGGGACTGTCACCATCAACATGAGAGATTATTCCGGATTTGAAAAGGTAGGCTCGCTAGGAAGAAGCCTTACTGCAAACGATGAACAGACAACCACGGCTTCCGGTGATATTGTACTGTATAACGGAAATAACATTGTTATGTTCTATGGAAGTAATTCTTGGAGCTACACAAGAGTCGGAAAAATAGATGATCTTACTGATTGGAAAAAAGCATTGGGAAGCGGAAGCATTACCGCAATTTTCACACTTTCTGAATAAGAAAATAGAATGTGGAGGAATGAAATATAAATGTGCAAGGAGGAGACTTCAAATGAAATCCGGAAAGAAATTAATTAATCTGATGATCATAATAATGTTAGCCGTAGTATGTATCAAAACCAATGTTTATGCGGCAGATACAGATGATAGTGTTTTCTATATCAGTGCCGGCGGAAAACAAATAAAAGTAAAGATGGTTGATAATGCAGCAACCGGGAAGCTTAAGGAAATGCTTGCTGAAGGTGATTTAACAATTAATATGACCAGAAATGGCTTTGAGCAATATGGAAGTTTAGGAACATCTCTTCCAACAGAAGATACGTACATAACGGCTCAGGCGGGAGATGTACTGTTATATAATTCCAACACGCTTTGTGTATTTTATGGCTCCAATAGTTACAGCTATACAAGAATCGGTAAGGTACAAAATATGAATAATAATGAGCTTAAGGAGTTATTATCCGGTGAAAGCCTGACATTTACTTTATCAAAGAATTCATTTGGAACAGTTCCTAATACCGGGGTGGAAAGCAGGGTATTAAAATTCAGGATTATGATTTTTTCCGGATGTGTAGCAGTAATGATGTGGATAATCGCAAAATATCTGAGGGGTGAGTCATTTGCGAAAATGTAAAAAATATAGAAAAAATAACAGTAGTTATATTTTTGAAGCCATAGCAATAATTGCTTTCACGGTGACAATAATTTTAATGCCGGATATTATCCATTATTGTATTGACGAAAAGACATCCACGGAAATATCGGATTCAAGTGATATATCAAGGATAAATGAAGATTATTATTGCAGATTATTTGTTCCGAATTCTGATATAGCGTTCCCTGTTGTACGAGGAACTGATAATTCAAAATATTTACATACGGCAGTTACAGGGGAAGAAAGTGAGCTGGGTGCAATATTTATGGATTATAGGTGCGATGCCTCTACATTGCCGCATACAATTATCTATGGACATGATGCACAGGATCTTGATGGCGAGCCTTTGATGTTTGGCCGGTTACGAAATTTTTTAGAAGAGGATTTTATTAATAACCATACAGAAATATGTCTTTATATAGATGATAAGATAAAGCGTTATGATATTTTTGCAGTCAAGGTAACTGATATAAATGATGAAGCATACAATTTGGATTTTTCTAACGAATCAGAGTTTAATGAATTTGCAGATCGGATGGGAGCACCTGAAAATACGGAGGAAATACTGACACTTTCAACATGTTTGGGTGGAGAGAATAATATGAGGCTTCTTGTGCAGGGGACACTTGTGAACTGATATTAAACTAATCTTTTGAAGCCGTCGGTATTAAAGCCGAGACGATTACGAGAACGCCGCTTACCAAATGGATCGGCACGATACAGGAAATACCGGGAAAAAATTATTGATTGTATTGATTGTAGGAGGAGCAAAACATGACCACGAATAAAGAATACCGTCAGGCTTATCTGACTGGAGAACGGGCGATTTTTCAAGGAAAAAATCTTAAGATAGTTGATACCATATTCGCAGATGGCGAATCTCCTTTGAAAGAAAGCTGTGATATTGAATTGCTTGGCTGTATGTTTAAATGGAAATATCCACTATGGTATTCTAAGAACATAACTGCTAGAAACTGTACATGGTTCGAAATGGGACGCGCAGGAGTGTGGTATACCAAACATATCA